>JAITSN010000045.1 GCA_031287715.1 Mediterranea sp. (in: CFB group bacteria) | reverse complement strand
CCTCGCCCAAGTACAACTCAAACAGCAGAACGAAGCCTGTGCGAGCTTTGCCAAGGCAAAAGAACTTGGAGACCCCAATGTGGATGCACTGATTGAAAAACATTGTAAATAACCGCAGGCACAGGTATGAAAGCAGGACAGAAAAACCACCTGTATGTAAAGAATAATCAGACCCCCGTAGGTAAGAGATCCTTAAGGGGGGATTAAGGGGTGCTTAACCCCCCCCTTAAGGCATGCTTAACCCCCCCTTCAGCACCCCTTAACCCCCCCCCTTAAGCAAGTCCTATCCTAATACATTGACTATTAGCGTGTTATGTCTTGTAATTTTCCTTACAATACATTTTTGAGTGTCAAACTTGTTCTTAATCAAATCGTTTCATCCCGCACCAAACAACTATCATCATGAAAACAAACCAATGGCTGCTTGCGGCGGCCCTCCTTTCCGTCACATCACACGTCTATGCAGACGCATGGATACGTATCAACCAGCTCGGTTACCTGCCCGGTTCAAAGAAAGTAGCCGTCTTCATGAGTGAGGAGCCGGCCGCCCCGTCCGAATTTACCCTGATTGACGAATTTACAGGGCAGACCGCACATACATTCACTACCGTCAAGCCGGCTGGCCCCGTTGGACAAATGGCAGCTACATGCCGGCTGGATTTCAGCGCCTTCACCCAATCCGGCACCTTCCGCATCAAGGCAGGCAAGGCCATCTCGCCGGCCTTTGCCGTCAATAACCGGGTTTATGACGGAACGGCCGACTTCCTGCTAAACTATATGCGTCAGCAGCGGTGCGGCTACAATCCCTTCCTGAAAGACAGCTGCCACGTGCACGACGCCCGCATCATCTACCACCCCGCCAAAGACGGGCAATCGCTGGACGTGCGCGGCGGATGGCACGACGCCTCCGACTATCTGCAATACACCACCACCTCCGCCAATGCCATCTACCAAATGATGTTCGCCTACCAACAAAACCCTGAAGCCTTCGGCGATGCTTATGATGCTGCCGGACTGCCGGGCGCAAACGGAATCCCCGATATTGTAGACGAAATCAAATGGGGCTTGGACTGGATGAACCGGATGAACCCCGGGAAAGGTGAAATGTACAACCAAATCGCCGACGACCGCGACCATGCAGGTATGCACCTTCCCAATGCCGACCGGATAGACTACGGCTACGGCCCGGGCGAAGGGCGGCCGGTCTATTTTTGCAGCGGCGAGAAACAAGTGCGTGGCCAATTCATGAACGCCACAACGGGCGTAGCCAGCACAGCCGGCAAATTTGCCTCCTGCTTCGCCTTAGGCTCCGGCATCCTGAAAGACTACTACCCCGAATTTGCACGGGAGATCGCAGTCAAGGCAGACGATGCCTATCAGCACGGCGTTCAATTCCCTGGCGCCTGCCAGACAGCCTCCGTAAAATCCCCCTACATCTACGAAGAAGACAATTGGACAGACGATATGGAGCTGGCAGCCATGGAACTCTTCAACAAGACCGGAGACAAGACCTACCTGGACCAAGCCGTCGAGTACGGCCGCCGCGAACCCGTCACGCCCTGGATGGGAGCCGACAGCGCCCGCCACTACCAATGGTATCCGTTCATGAACATGGGGCACTATCATCTGGCCGGCGCCAAAGACAAACGACTGAGCGACGAGTTTATCCGCAACATCCACGCAGGCATCCACCGCACATATGAGAAAGCCATCCAAAGCCCCTTCATGCACGGCATCCCATACATCTGGTGCTCCAACAACCTGACCGTCGCCATGCTGACGCAGTGCCGCCTGTACCGCGAACGCACCGGAGACCGCAGCTATGAAGAAATGGAAGCAGCCATGCTCGACTGGCTCTTCGGCTGCAACCCCTGGGGAACAAGCATGATCGTAGAGCTGCCGATTTGGGGCGACTACCCCGCATCTCCCCATTCGGCATACCCGAACGCAGGCATTGGAAACACAACCGGCGGCCTGGTCGACGGCCCCGTATATGCAACCATATTCGGCAGCCTACGCGGCGTCCGCCTTGAAGGAGGCGAAGACTACGCCCGCTTCCAGCCCGGGCCGATGGTCTACCACGACAGTATGCACGACTACTCGACAAACGAACCCACAATGGACGGCACCGCCTGCCTCACCTACTACCTCTCGGCCCTGCAAAAAGACGGGATGAAGGCAGCAGGCATAACCACAGACAAAAACATATACGAAGACAACGGGATTGTGCGCACCGACCCGTCCCAAAAGCAAATCACACTGATATTCACCGCGGCCGACAAGGCAGACGGCGCGGAGGCCATCATCACAACCTTGGAAAGGCAAGGCATAAAAGGCGGGTTCTTCTTCACCGGAAACTTCTTCAATCTGTACCCCGAAGTCGTACAACGCCTCAAAGCCGGAGGGCACTACATCGGGGCGCACAGCTACGGGCACCCGCTCTACTGCTCATGGGAGGATCGCAACAAAACGCTAATCACCCGCGAGCAATTCACCGACGACCTGAAGAAGAACTATAAACAGTTGGAAGAAGCAGGAATCCCCCCGGCCGACGCCCCGCTCTTCGTCCCGCCCTACGAACACTACAACGCAGAAATATCCGCCTGGGCCAAGGCGCTGGGACTGCAACTGCTAAACTTCACGCCCGGCACTCTGACCAACGCCGACTACACCACCCCGGACATGAAAAACTACCGCAGCAGCAAAGAGATCTACGATAGGATCATGTCCGTCGAAGCCAAAGAAGGCCTCAACGGGCACATCATGCTCATCCACCTGGGCACCGACGACCGGCGCAGCGATAAATTCTATCATGCCTTTCTGGAGAAGACGATCAGGGCATTAAAGAAAAAGGGGTACTCATTCGTACCCCTCCGTCAAGCCACCGGCATATAACCGCCGGCGCATTTCGTATTCATATATTATATAGGAAGCTGCGGGATTTATTTTGCCTGTTCAAGCTGTAGGGTCTTGGTTGGCTGGTCGCATACTTCCGTCGGGCCGAAATATTGGATGGGGCCAGGGTATACGTAGGCGGTCTTGATGGCCCAGTTGTCGCGTTGTGCGGCAAATGCCTTGAAGGGAGCGCCGTCGAGTTCGACTAATGCTTTGCGGATCACCGGCTTCATTTCGCCGTGACGGCGTTCCATATTCATCATCATTGTGATGGGCACGCCGCCCGCAATCCATTGTTCGGCGGGGGCGGTGGTGTTGCGAACGGAGGACATGTAGCCCGTCTTGCCGTTGGCAATCAGCATGGAGGCTGTGTAGCCCAGCGAGTAGCAGTAGTCTGCGTCATAATTGGACGGGGCGGCGCAGCGTCCTTCGTAGCCGAAGAAGTGGTGTTGGGCGGAAAATTTACCGGCAAACTTGCCGGCGGCTTTCCACTCGTCTAACTTCTTGGCGACCATTTCAGACAAGAGCTTTTCCGTTTCGATCAGGGATACCTGGACGTTTCCGTGCGGGTCGCGGTCAAGGGTCAGCTGACGGGCGACGCCTTCGGGGAGGCTCGCGTAGATGTCTGCGTTTTCCTTGGACAGCTTGGAGATGATGTATTCGCGCTGGTGGGACTTCTTGATGTGCGAAAATTCTTCGGCGTGATGGGCCAGGAAGTCGTTCAGCTCGGCAATCAGTCGTTTCATGGCGGGGATAAATTCCACCAGCCCTTCGGGGATCAGCACGGTACCGAAGTTGTTGCCTTCGGCGGCGCGGTTTGCCACGGCCTGGGCGATGTATGTCACCACGTCGTCCAATGACATGTCTTTGGCTTCTACTTCTTCTGATACGATGCAGATGTTGGGTTGTACTTGCAGTGCACATTCGAGGGCGATGTGCGAGGCCGACCGGCCCATCAGCTTGATGAAGTGCCAGTACTTGCGGGCCGAGTTGCAGTCGCGCTGGATGTTGCCGATCACTTCCGAATATACTTTGCAGGCGGTGTCGAAGCCGAACGATGTTTCGATCATTTCGTTCTTCAGGTCGCCGTCGATGGTTTTGGGGCAGCCGATCACCTGTATGCCGTAGTTTTTGGCGGCGTAGTATTCGGCCAGGACACAGGCGTTGGTGTTTGAGTCGTCGCCGCCGATGATAACCAAGGCTTTAATGTTCAACTCCTTCAGGATGCCGTATCCTTTCTCGAATTGTTCTTCGGTTTCCAGCTTGGTGCGGCCGGATCCGATGATGTCAAACCCGCCGGTGTTGCGGTATTGGTCAACGATGTCGCTTGTGAGTTCCATATACTTGTGGTCCACAAGTCCGCCCGGCCCAAGGATGAAGCCATACAGCTTGCTTTCTTTGTTGAGCGTCTTGATGCCGTCGAAGATACCCGAGATCACGTTGTGCCCGCCCGGGGCCTGTCCTCCGGAAAGGATCACTCCCACGTTTACAGGGGTATGGTTTACCGCTTCGTCCGATTCTACAAACCGGATCAGGGGCATTCCATACGTGTTCGGGAATAATTTCTTGATCGCTTCCCTGTCGGCAACGGATTCGGTTGCTTCGCCTTCGCCGGCCTTTACGGTTCCTTTCAGCGCTTTCGGCAGTTTAGGGCGGTAAGCAGCCCTTGCTATTTGCAATGCACTTTTTGTCATTTTCTTATGATTTAAATAAAGATATTGGTTCGTTTTTCACTTTAAAACGTCGCGAATTTCGTGCTTTTTCCCCAAAAAAGCAAAAGAGGGGGATACGGCAACGCACGGGGTGTTAGCGGAAGAAAGAAAAGTTTACGCTTCCATACTTCCGGTTCTCTATGAAGCGGGGATGGGAATCGAAGTTGTGGGTCTTGCCGTGTTCAAGGACAAACACGCCGCTTTCTTTGAGCATCTGCCGCGCGAAGATCAAGTCGGGGATTGCTTGCAGTTCCGGCAGAGTATAGGGCGGATCGGCAAAGATGAGATCGAAGGGTTCCTTGCCTCCGCGTCTGATATAGTTGAACGCATCGCCGCAGATCGGGAAGCAGACATTCGTTTCGAGCTTTTTCAGCACTTCGGCGATGAAGGCGTAGTGCGCCCGTTCTTTTTCTATACAGACCACTTTGCTGCATCCGCGGGAGACAAGCTCTACGCTAATGCTTCCGGTTCCGGCAAACAAGTCCAGGGCGGCAGGCCCTTCGTCAAAGTCCAGGTAGTTATTGCTCAAGACATTGAACAGGCTTTCTTTGGCGAAATCCGTAGTCGGGCGCGCCTTGAACGTGCGCGGCACATCGAACCGCCTTCTTTTATATATACCACTGATGATACGCATGGGGTGTAGGGGTCAGGAAACAGGGTTAAGTATAGTCACGTGCCGGACGAAGCGCCGTATCTCATCGGCAAGCTGATTCTTGTCTTCGCCGCTGCCCGTTATGCACAGTTCATCGGCTTGCTGGTCCATGGCAAGTTGCTTCCAGGTATAAAGCAGGTAATAGACGCGGTCATCGTTGTTGTTGCAGTCGTAGGCGTTTAACAGCATCAGGTGTCCGCGCTCGTAGGCATATACTTCAATAACTTCCCGGTGCAAATGCACATACATTTTTTTGTCTGTGCCCACCCGGCTTTCTACGGCAAAGCGTTCGGCCAAAGAAGAGACGGAGGATTGAAACCGGATTTGAGGCTTTTGTTCTTGCAGGAAAGTGTAAAGGCTCTTGTCTAAGGCATAAAGGATCACTGCTCCATTCTTGGGCAAGGTGTCGTACAACAGCGTTTCATTCTCTTTGGGAGAGAAGTTATAATAAAAATAAGCCGCTGCCCGGTCTTCCGCAAACAAATCCAGCGGCATAAGGGTGAATCGCCGGCTTGCTACCAGGGCGTCGGTCTGCTTGTACGTGTAGCTCAGGAAATCCAGCTCCTTGAATGCTTTCCGCATATTGGCGGTCACAGACAATTCCGTTTCCACCTTTCCTTGCCGGGTGAGAACGAAACTGTCACGAATCGGATTGTAAATAGAAAAAGAAAATCCATCCGTATCAATACGGATGGATAATATGTACTGTTCCGATCTATCGAAGTCAATCTTATTCCGGTCTGTTTTTTCGGGCATAGGTGGTTATTCCCAGTTTCCGGCGTTATTGTTGGGCATTTCGATGGAACCCATCATCAAACCGGGGTATTTACCTAACTTCTGCTGAACATCGATCAGGTTGATGATCTCTTGTTTATCCAGACCATCCAGGTAAACGGTATATGGGGTTTTCACTTCCAGCAGGTAGATAGGAGCGCCCGATTTTGTTGTGTCGCTCTTGGTTGCTATCTCAAACTGCGCGCCATTGCCGAACGGCACATATCTCAGCGAGTCTGCATAAAAACCTTTGGGGAAGATCGTATCCGTAACGGCAATCCATAGTGTGTCGCGCTTGAAGTTTTCAAGGCCATTCTTTTTCACATCATCCCATTTGCCGGTTTTCTTGGCTCTCTCAATGATTGCCATCGCTTTCTTTTCAGTCAAGCCGTCTTCCAGCTGTTTGTCAGTCAAAACACCTTCTTTTGCAACGAAAGGGATCTTGGCGCTCTTCACAAAGTCGATCAATGTATCGAAACTTGCGGTATATTGTTGCTTATGCAGCATACGATATTCTTGCTGCGCCCTACGAATATCCATCAAGCGGGCAATCACAACTTTGTCTCTGATCTTCTTTTCATTGTCAAAATTGATAGGTCCCATAATACTTGCATAACAATAGTACACCAAAGCACAAGCGCAAAGAGCTAATACGATATTAATTACAGTCTTCATATAATATAGTTTTTTATGTTTATATTCGTACCGGCAAAAATAAAATAAATAAATCTAATTTAGCAAGTGTAAAGAGATTTTTTTCTCTTCGTAGGAATGATAAATAACTATTTAGCACGTCAGATAAAGGACAATTTCCCTTATAGTCCCACTTTTGAACAGGAAAACGTAATAAATGCCCTCTCTACCTTTTTGCTGGGCCGTTCAAATGATGCGGCTTTCATCCTTCGCGGATACGCCGGCACGGGAAAAACCTCACTCATCGGCGCGCTGGTTAAAACAATGGATAAGCTGCAGCAGAAAGTGATCCTGCTTGCTCCCACCGGACGGGCGGCAAAGGTGTTTTCCTCTTATGCAAGGCATCCGGCCTTCACGATACATAAAAAGATATACAGGCAACGCTCTTTCCCGAACGATATGAAGTTTTCCATAAACGACAACCTCAATATCCATACGCTGTTCATTGTAGACGAGGCTTCGATGATCTCCAACGACGGGCTTTCGGGAAGCATGTTCGGCACCGGCCGGTTATTGGACGACCTGATCCGGTTTGTCTATTCCGGCGACGGATGCCGCTTATTGCTCATGGGCGATACCGCCCAGCTCCCTCCGGTAGGGGAAAAAGAAGGGCCTGCTCTATCTGCCGAAGCGATCAAAAGCTACGGATTGAATGTGGAAGAATCGATCCTGACGCAAGTCGTACGCCAGGAAGAAGATTCCGGCATTTTGTGGAATGCAACGCAACTAAGGCAACTGATCACACAGGACAGCTCTTCCGTCTCGCTGCCCAAAGTGAGATTAACCGGCTTCAAGGATGTCAAAACGGTGCCCGGAGCAGAGCTTGTCGGCACTATCAGTGCATGTTACGATCGGGACGGCATGGAAGATTCGATCATCATTTGCCGCTCCAACAAACGGGCCAACATGTATAATACCGGCATCCGGAATACCATACTCTACCGCGAAGAGGAGCTTAGCCCGGGAGACGTACTCATGATTGCCAAGAACAATTATTTCTGGACGGAGAAAGCCAAAGTGATTGACTTCATTGCCAATGGCGATATTGCCGTTGTCCGCAGAGTCAGACGGACAAAAGAATTGTATGGATTCCGGTTTGCCGAAGTTCTGCTTACTTTGCCCGACCACGACAATTTCGAGCTGGAGGCCAACCTCATTCTGGATACGCTGCACAGTGACTCTCCGGCCTTACCGAAGGAAGCCAACGACCGTTTGTTCTACGGCGTACTTGAAGACTATGCCGGTATATCCAACAAACGCGACCGCATGAAGATGATGAAAGCCGATCCTTACTTCAATGCGCTGCAAGTGAAATATGCTTATGCCATCACCTGCCACAAGGCGCAGGGCGGACAGTGGAAGAATGTATTCATTGACCAGGGTTATATGAAAGACGAATATCTCACGCCCGATTATCTGCGGTGGCTATATACAGCTTTCACGCGGGCGAAGGAACAGCTTTACTTGGTGAACTACCCACAGGAACAGATCGAGTAGCGGTTCGGCATCGTATCAGTATCCTTTTAATTAAGCGCCGTCTTTGCGGCGGACATCAACGATCTTTGTGGGGCTTACATTCTCATTCCGGTATTCGACCTGGCGGACTACGTTTTCCGCCATTTCCATGAAGGCCTGTCCTGTGACGGAATTTTCATCCAGTGCCACCGGCCGGCCGTCATCGCCTCCTTCACGGATACGCTGCACCAAAGGGATCTGCCCCAGCAAGGGAACGTGCATCTCTTCCGCCAGCTTTCCGGCTCCTTCTTTTCCGAAGATGTAATACCTGTTTTCCGGCAATTCGGCAGGGGTGAACCAGGACATGTTTTCGATCAATCCCAGGATAGGGACGTTTACTTTCTTGTTCATAAACATATGGATGCCTTTGCGGGCGTCGGCCAAGGCAACTTCCTGCGGCGTGCTTACGACAATCGCTCCGGTCATGGCCAATGTTTGTACGATGGTCAGATGAATATCGCTTGTTCCGGGGGGAAGGTCGATCAGGAAGTAGTCCAGCTCTCCCCAGGCTGCGTCGCCGATCAATTGTTTCAGCGCATTGCCCGCCATACTCCCGCGCCAAAGCGTGGCCTGGTCGGGATCCACAAAAAAGCCGATGGAAAGCAGTTTCACTCCGTATTTCCCGATGGGTATGATCATGTCACGGCCGTCGATTTGCTCGGCATAGGGACGGGCATTTTCCACCTGGAACATTTTGGGCACGGAGGGGCCGAATATATCGGCGTCAAGCAATCCTGTTTTATAGCCCATCTTTGCCAAAGCAACAGCCAGGTTGGCCGCTACCGTAGACTTCCCCACTCCCCCCTTGCCGGAGGATATTCCAATAATGTTTTTCACTCCGGGCAGCAGTTTTCCTGCTTCGGGGCGCGGTTTCTGCTTCGTTTTCACGGCAATGTTCCCGCTGATCTCCACCCCGCGGTCTACGTAAGTTAGAATCGCGGTCTCCGCTGCCTTGACAACCGATTTGATAAACGGATCGGTGGGTTTATCAAAGATCAGGGAGAAAGACACCTTCATGCCGTCGATGCGTATGTCGTCGTCTATCATACCGGCTTCAACCAAGTTTTTGCCGGTACCGGGATAGCGCACGGTTTCCAGTGCGTCGAGTATGAGTTTGGGATATAAAGTCATTGGAGTTCTTACGTTCTTTTACTGCGGTTATAGCTGCGGTACGGGTCGGGTTCGATCTCTACGTCGGGTTCTTTCAACTCCGGTTCCTGCGGCAGGAGGAATTGGATGTATTTGATGCGCAAGCCCCGGTCCAGCCATTGCTGTTCGTAGCAGGTTTTGATTTCGAGGATGCTGTCTGCCAAGCCGGAGTTGTACAGATCTTCGGTCATAAGCACGACGGGCAGCCGGTTCTCTTCTATCATGTGTTTGGTGTAGACAAACATAAAGTTGCTGTCTGTCTTTACATGTATGATCCCGTTGGGCTTGATAAACCGGCGGTAACGTTCCATGAAGTAGGTAGAGGTGAGCCGTTTGGTGGCTTTCTTCATTTGCGGATCGGAGAAGGTCAGCCAGATTTCGCTTACTTCGTCTTCTGCGAAAAACCGGTCGATGATTTCGATATTCGTCCGAAGGAAAGCCACGTTCTTCATGCCGGCATCCAGCGATTCTTTGGCGCCGCTCCACATGCGGGCGCCTTTGATGTCTACCCCGATGAAGTTCTTGCCGGGGAACATCCTGCCTAAGCCAACGGTATATTCTCCTCTGCCGCATCCCAGCTCTAAAACGATCGGGTTTTCGTTTCCAAAGAAAGCCGTATTCCATTTGCCTTTCATCTCAAACGGGACGTTGCCGGCCACGGAATACGGATATTCAAACACATGGGGATAGCCGGCCATATCGGCAAACTTTTGCAGTTTGTTCTTTCCCATCGTTCTGTTTTTATTCTACGATCGTCACCCAGCCGTGCGTGTCCGGCTCGTCGCCATACTGGATGGCCCTTAGTTTGTTGTACAGCTTGGTGCATACCGGACCGGCTTCGCCCTCTTTGCCGAATACGTATGATTTCTTTTCGTCGAGGTCGTCAATCCGTCCTACGGGACTTATCACGGCGGCCGTTCCGCAGGCGCCGGCTTCGTCGAAGGTTTCCAGCTCATCAACCGTTACAGGGCGACACTCTACCGTCATTCCCAAGTTTTCGGCCAGCGTCATCAGGCTGTTGTTTGTGATGGATGGGAGGATCGAATCCGATTTCGGGGTGATATAGGAGTTGCCGCGGATGCCGAAGAAGTTGGCTGGGCCGCACTCGTCTATGTATTTCTTTTCTTTGGCATCCAGATACAACACGGCCGAATAGCCCAGCCGGTGCGCCTCGTCGCCGGGCACCAAGCTCGCGGCGTAGTTGCCGCCGATCTTGAAACGTCCCGTACCCAACGGAGCTACACGATCGTAATGCCTCAGGATGACATACGGGGTAGGCTTGAATCCGGCTTTGAAATAAGGCCCCACGGGGGTTACGAATATAAGGAACATATATTCCGATGCGGGCTTCACGCCGACTTGCGCTCCCATGCCGATCAGCAGCGGGCGGATGTAGAGGGAGGCGCCGCTCTCGTAAGGCGGGACAAAGCGCCTGTTCAGCTTCACCGCCTCAAGCACGGCTTCCTCGAAGCGTTCCACCGGCAATTGGGCCATCATGATGCCTTCGCAGGACAGTTGCATACGTTTTGCATTCTCGCGCATACGGAATATGCGGATCTTGCCATCCTTGCCGCGGAATGCTTTCAGTCCTTCAAAGGATTCCTGGCCGTAATGAAGGCAGGTCGCAGCCATGTGCATGTGGATGTATTCGCTGCTGCTTGTTTCCAAAAGCCCCCACTCGCCGTTGCGATAGTTGATTCTCACGTTGTAATCTGTGGGCATATAACCAAACGACAGATCAGACCAATCTATTTCTTTCATATCTACATGTATTATGTTTCGTTTTACAGGAAAAACAAAAGTACGTTTTATTCCTCGGACTGCTGCTTCTCTTTCAGCAATTTTTCGACTTCCGCATCGGCTTTAGTTAGCTTCGCCGAGCAGAAGGCGATGATCTCGTTGGCTTCCTTGATGTTCTCGCTCAATGCGTCAATCTCCAGCTCGTTGTTATCAATCCGGCTGACGATCTTCTCCAGGCGTTCCATCGCCTGCGAATAGGTTTCTTCTTTTTTCATATATAATAATTAGGGTTGTGAGGCTGTGCTTATTATTGTACCCTTGGCTAAACGTGTTACCAATACGTCGCCGGGTTGTACCTGCGAGGCATCCGTCACGGCCTTGCCGTTTCTCAGCGTGATGCTGTATCCTCTTTGCAGCAGCTTTTCCGGAGAAACATCGGTAATGCGCTGCCGGAGCAGGTCTAATTTATGCTTTTGCGCCGTTAATAATGCCGTGGCCGACTGCTTTAGATCGTTTTTCATGTCGAGTAATTCCATCCGCGCACCGGTCAGTTGTTTAAGGGCCTGTGCAGGGATATGGTTACGCAAGGCCGACAGGCGCTGCTTCTCATGGCCTAACCGGTACAGGGCGCTTTTATGGAGCTGCTCGCTCAATGCGTTCAGCCGTTCGGCGGCATCGTGCATACGACCGATCAAAAGTTCGGCGGCGGCCGTTGGTGTTTTTACGCGTGTGTGCGACACGGCGTCGAGGATCGTTTCGTCGCGCTCATGCCCTATGCCTGTGATGATCGGCAAAGGAAACTGCGCGCAGGAGGCCGCCAGCGCATAGGTGTCGAATCCGGATAGATCGGATGTCGCACCGCCGCCGCGGATGATGGCCACCACATCGAAGTCGTCCAAGTGTTCCATGATGGCTTCCAGTGCACCGATGATGGATCCTTCCACCTGATTGCCCTGCATGACCGCAGGAAACAGTTCCGTATGAAAATAATACCCGTGGGGATTGCCGGCCAACTGATGGCTGAAGTCGCCATAACCGGCCGCCGTGGCCGAAGATATTACGGCAATCCGCCGTGGCAGCATGGGCATTTCCAATTCCTTGTTCAAGGTGAGCACGCCCTCTTCTTGCAGCTGCTTCAAGATCTCCCGGCGGCGGCGCACCATATCGCCAACCGTATAGGCAGGGTCGATGTCCAGAACAGTCAGGCTATAACCATAAAGTTCGTGGAACTCCACGCTAACTTTAACCAGCACTTTGATGCCGGCATCAAAGGCTTGTCCGGTAGTCTCTTCAAAGTAAGGTTTCAGCAACCGGAAGGTGCCCGCCCAGATCGTTCCGCGCGCCTTTGCTATCAGGTTGTTTCCCCAGGGGTCTTTTTGCACAAACTCCAGATAACAATGCCCGGCAGCATTGGCGCGGACATCGCTGATTTCCGCCTGCACCCAGTATTCGTCGGGCAAGCATTGGTTAATGCTTTTCTTTACCAGCGCGTTCAGTTCAATAAGAGAGATTCCTTCCATGATTCCTATTAAAAACAGCGTTTCAGTCGGCCGATTCGGGAATATCCCCCTGCGCTTGGCAGGCCTTCCACAAATCGGGGATCCCATAACCGTAAATATTGTCGGGAAAGTCGGCCCTGTCGCCCGACCACCGCACCAGCGTTATGATCTGCTTAGCCGTCAGCTCCGGACGGGCTTGCCACAGGCAGGCCACCATTCCGCACATGACCGGGGTGGCGAAAGACGTTCCGTTGGCCGTGGCCGGCTGTCCGTCGGAACCGATCATCCGGGTGGACAGGCCCACCGCCACCACGTCCGGCTTTATGCGCCCATCGGCAGTATTGCCCACAGAAGAGAACGGGGCGAGCGTGCCGAACATTGAAACGGCACCCACCGTCAGCACATCCTTGGCGTCTCCCGGCGGAGAGATCTTTTTCCACGGGCCTTCCCCCAAGTTTCCCGCGCTGCACACAAGTATCATCCCCTTGCCGGCCACGCGGGAAGCCTGCCGGGAAACCAAGGCATAGGCGCCGTCCAAGTCGCGGAGGCGGTAGTTCTTTGATTTATCGTCAAACAAAAAGTAGCCCAGAGAGGTGTTCACCACATCAACCCCGACGCTATCGGCATATTCAACGGCCGCCGCCCAGTAATCCTGCTCCACAAGGTGCTCCGAATACTCGTCCTCCGTGCGGAAGAGCCAGTAAGAAGCCTCCGGGGCGCTGCCTACCATCGCGTGGGGCCGGTTGGCGCCCATGCACGAGAGGACTTTCGTGCCGTGGCCGCTCTCTGCGTAAACACCCGCCGGCGAATCCCCCACAAAATCCTTCGTTCCCACAATCCGGGCATGGTCAAAGACGTCTATGCGATCTGCGTTGTGAAAGCCCGCATCCATGATGGCGATCGTCATCCCCTCGCCCCGGTATCCGGCCTCATGCAGCCGGTCGCCATGGCTCAGATAAAGCTGCATATACGCAAGCCCGTACGGGTTTTCCAACCGGTAAGGCTTGTCGGCGATAGAATCTCTTTTCGCCTTTCTTTTCTTATCCCGCTTCGGCGCCGTCCAGACCTTCTCTACCGACCGGACGAAAGGCAATTCCGCAATACGGTCAATCTTGGTGGTATCGTTGCAAGACACCGTCACAAAATTATCCCACTTGCCTTTCGCCACCACCCTCACCCCATTGGCGCAAATCGCGTTCACATACGCATCACAAACGGGCAGGTCGGTCGAGTCCATGGCCAACCGCTGCCGCGCGCGACGCGCAATAGCTTTTCCGGACAAAAAGTCTTCCGGCCGTTGCAGCGAGTAGGTTGTTTCAGCCTTATCGGTCAAGCTGATGCGGTATTTCAGTGTATCCTGTTTTGCCGAGGCTGGCAAAGCAGCCACAGCAAACAGAAGAATGGTCAATGTTCTTTTCATCTATTCCGATTGGTTCACTTGTAGCGCAAATCTATAAAGAAATTACGAAAAACACACAGGCGGGATACAAAAAGCCGAAAGCAGCCGGCCAAGCCAAGCCGTTACTCCGTGTATTTCTTCTATTTATATAGTAGGAAAAAGCAACTATATATTCTTTATTGTTTCGCTCTTCAGCAGAACTTTTTCTGATAGCGTCGTAGCAGTACGACGAGTCCAAAACTTTTTTCTAAAGTCGTCGTAGCAGTACGACGAGTCCAAAACTTTTTTCTGAAGCCGTCGTAGCAGTACGACGAGTCCAAAACTTTTTTCTGAAGCCGTCGTAGCAGTACGATGAGTCAAAAACTTTTTTCTGAAGTCGTCGTAGCAGTACGACGAGTCCAAAACTTTTTTCTGAAGCCGTCGTAGTAGTACGACGAGTCCAAAACTTTTTTTTGAAGCTGTCGTAGCAGTACGACGAGTCCAAAACTTTTTTTTGAAGCCGTCGTAGCAGTACGACGAGTCCAAAACTTTTTTCTGAAGCCGTCGTAGCAATACGACGAGTCCAAAACTTTTTTCTGAAGCCGTCGTAGCAGTACGATGAGTCCAAAACTTTTTTCTGAAGTCGTCGTAGCAGTACGATGAGTCCAAAACTTTTTTCTGAAGTCGTCGTAGCAGTACGATGAGTCCAAAACTTTTTTCTGAAGCCGTCGTAGCAGTACGATAATAAGGAATATATTTGTGGCTCATTAAAAATTCCTTTAATGAGCCACTTTGCTTTTTAGTCTTCTTATACATTCATTCTGTTAACATGAAAAAGAAAACTTTAATTACGATATTCTGTGTATCAATAATCCTTATAACGCCGCCATTCATTGACATGTTTAAGCATGGAGAATATGCACATTGTTTCGTTCTTTTTCTTTTGGGCGTGCTGTCATTTTAGGGGCTACGTAGGGCTATAGCAAAAAAATCTTCATAAAGCAGAGCAGGGAGGGGATAGTTTCCCCTCCCTGCTCTGCTTTATGAAGGCCGGCACCTTTTAATTGACAATTGGCCTGCGGTGGTAATCATTGTCAATTGTCATTTGTCCATTGTCAATGGTATTCTTCCCAGCTTTTTATGGCGATGTCGTCAATGCTCATGGTACAGAAGGCATTGATGAATGCGCTTGCCAAGCGGGCGTTGGTGATGAGTGGGATGTTGAGGTCGATGGAGGCGCGGCGGATCTTGTATCCGTTGTCCAATTCGCCGGCGGTGAGGTTTTTGGGGATGTTGACGACCATGTCTATTTCTTTGCGGTGCAGCATGTCCAGCGCTTGCGGCTGTTTGTCTTCACTTGGCCAGTGGACGAGCGTGCTCTTGATGCCGCTTTCGGCCAGGGCTTTGTGCGTGCCTCCGGTGGCAAAGAGTTTGTATCCTTTGTTTACGAGGATGCGGGCGGCGTCCATCATATCTGCTTTTTGTTTGGGTGTTCCGGTGGAGAGCAGGATATTTTTTCCCGGGATGCGGTAGCCTACCGATAGCATGGCTTTGAGCACGGCGCATGAGGTGTCGGAGCCGATGCAACCTACTTCTCCTGTGGAGGCCATGTCTACGCCAAGTACGGGATCTGCTTTTTGCAGGCGGCTGAAGGAGAATTGGGAGGCTTTGATGCCGACGTAGTCGAGGTCGAAAAGGTTCTTTGATGGTTTTTCGACCGGTATGCCGAGCATGACTTTGGTGGCCAATTCGATGAAGTTTATCTTCAGGACTTTGCTTACGAAGGGGAAACTTCGCGAGGCGCGCAGGTTGCACTCGATGACTTTGATGTCGTTGTCGCGCGCCAGGAATTGGATGTTGAACGGGCCGGATATATTGAGTTCTTTGGCTATTTGGCGGCTGATGCGTTTGATGCGGCGCACGGTTTCCATGTATAGTTTCTGGGGGGGGAACTGGATGGTCGCATCGCCGCTGTGTACGCCAGCAAACTCGATGTGTTCGCTGATGGCATAGGCGATGATCTCGCCGTCTTTTGCCACGGCGTCCATTTCTACTTCTTTGGCGTGTTCGATGAAGCGGCTGACTACGACGGGGTGTTTTTTGCTGACGTTGGCTGCCAGCTTGAGGAAGCGTTCGAGTTCTTCGTGGTTGGAGCAGACGTTCATCGCTGCGCCCGAGAGTACGTAGGACGGCCGTACGAGTACGGGGAAGCCTACTTCGGCCACGAAGTTGTTGATGTCGCTCAATGAGGTCAGCTCTCTCCAGCGGGGTTGGTCTACGCCGATGCGGTCGAGCATGGCCGAGAATTTTTCGCGGTCTTCGGCATTGTCGATGCTTTTCGCGGAGGTTCCCAACAGGTTTACTTGCTTGCTGTCCAAGCGGAGGGCCAGGTTGTTGGGGATTTGTCCGCCGGTGGAGACGATGACTCCCTGAGGGTTTTCGAGTTCGATGATGTCCATCACGCGCTCGAACGTCAGTTCGTCGAAGTATAGGCGGTCGCACACGTCATAGTCGGTGGATACGGTTTCGGGGTTGTAGTTGATCATCACGCTGCGCCAGCCTTCTTTGCGGATGGTGTTGAGGGCTTGCACGCCGCACCAGTCAAATTCTACGGAGGAGCCGATGCGGTAGGCTCCCGATCCGAGTACGATGATCGATTTATGGTCGCCTAAGTAGTTTACGTCGTTGGTTGTTCCGCCATAGGTGAGGTAGAGGTAGTTGGTTTGTGCGGGGTATTCCGCCGCGAGCGTATCGATTTGCTTCACCACGGGAATAATGCCCATTGCTTTGCGGTATTGGCGTATGATTTCAATGCTTCGGTCGTTCATTTGCTCTTTCCACAGGGCGTGGGCGATCTGGAAGTCGGAGAAGCCTTGTACTTTGGCGCGGCGGAGGAGGCCGGCCGGAAGGCTTACCGTTTGGTTGGGTTCTCCGGCGGGCTGTGCATTGCTGCTTTCCAGTTCTTTCGCTGTGCGGACGATGTTCATCAGCTTTTGCAGGAACCACTTGTCTATCTTGGTCAGGCCGTGAATCTGGTCGATGGTGTATCCGGCGCGGAATGCTTTTGAGATCACAAAGATGCGGTTATCGGTAGGCTCGCGCAGCGCCTTGTCGATGTCGGGGATGACTAATTCTTTGTTTTCGACAAAGCCGTGCATGCCTTGCCCGATCATGCGCAGGCCTTTCTGAACGGCTTCTTCAAACGTACGGCCGATGGCCATCACTTCTCCTACCGATTTCATGGACGAGCCAAGTTCGCGGTCAACACCATGGAATTTACCCAGGTCCCAGCGCGGTATTTTGCATACGACATAATCCAGCGCGGGTTCAAAGAATGCGGAGGTGGTTTTGGTGACGGAGTTTTTCAGATCGAACAGCCCGTATCCTAATCCCAGCTTGGCGGCAACAAAGGCCAGCGGGTAGCCGGTCGCCTTAGATGCCAAAGCCGACGAGCGGCTCAAGCGGGCGTTTACTTCAATGACGCGGTAGTCTTCGGATTCGGGGTCGAAGGCGTACTGCACGTTACATTCTCCTACGATCCCGATATGGCGGATGATCCGGATGGCCAGCTCGCGCAGTTTGTGGTATTCGGCGTTTGTCAGCGTCTGCGACGGGGCGATAACGATAGACTCGCCGGTATGGATGCCCAGCGGGTCGAAGTTTTCCATATTACATACGGTGATGCAGTTGTCAAAGCGGTCGCGCACCACTTCATACTCTACTTCCTTCCAGCCTCTGAGGCTTTTCTCTACCAGCACCTGCGGGGAGAAAGAGAATGCTTTCTCGGCGATAACATTCAGCTGTTCTTCATTGTCGCAGAAACCGGAACCTAATCCTCCAAGGGCGTAAGCCGCACGGATAATGATGGGGTATCCCAGTTCTTTGGCTGCACGGCGGGCGTCAACGATATTGTTTACCGCCTCGCTCTTGATGGTCTTCACCTGGATCTCATCGAGCTTTCGGACGAACAACTCGCGGTCTTCGGTGTCGATAATGGCTTGTATCGGGGTGCCAAGCACTTCGATGTTGTATTTTTCCAGGATGCCTGTTTTGTACAGTTCCACGCCGCAGTTCAGGGCTGTTTGTCCGCCGAAGGCCAGCATGATGCCTTGCGGTTTTTCTTTCCTGATCACCTTCTCTACAAAGTAAGGCGTTACGGGGAGGAAATAGATCTGGTCGGCAACGCCTTCGCTGGTCTGCACCGTAGCGATATTGGGGTTGATAAGTACCGTTTCGATACCCTCTTCTTTCAAGGCTTTCAAGGCTTGCGAACCGGAATAGTCAAATTCTCCGGCCTCGCCGATCTTCAAGGCGCCCGAGCCTAACAGCAATACTTTCTTTATATCTTCTTTCATACGTTAATCGAAATCCGCTTTCATAATAACTTCACAAATTCATCAAACAGGAATGCCGTATCCGTCGGCCCGGAAGCTGCTTCGGGGTGGAACTGCGCAGAGAACCAGGGGTTTGTTTTGTGTCTGATCCCTTCGTTGGAGCCGTCGTTCATATTGATAAAAAGCGGTTCCCAACCGGCTCCCAATGTATTGTTATCCACAGCATAGCCATGATTCTGGCTGGTGATGAAGCAGCGTTCCGTTCCCACCATGCGTACAGGTTGGTTGTGGCTGCGGTGGCCGTATTTCAACTTGTATATGCTTGCTCCTCCGGCCTTCGACAATAGTTGGTTGCCCATGCAGATCCCGAAGATGGGCAGCTTTGGGTTCTGCATCGCCTTTTGGATGTTCCGGACGGCTTCGCCGCAGGTGTCCGGGTCGCCGGGGCCGTTGCTGATAAACAGACCGTCAAATTCCAGGTGGTTGAAGTCGTAGTTCCAGGGAACGCGGATAACTTCCACGTTACGTTTCAGCAGGCTGCGGATAATATTTGTTTTCACCCCGCAGTCCACCAGAACGACTTTCTTGGCTTCGCCAAGGGGGAGATTGGCCGGTTGATAGCGGATGACTTCTTTGCAGGATACACGGTCTACGTAGTTTATGGCTTCATAGTCGGGCATCTGTTCTCCTTCTTTGGGGCTGTCGTCAAAAATGATGCGGCCCATCATCACTCCATGCTCACGCAGCACCTTGGTCAATTCGCGGGTATCGATTCCGGTGATTCCGGGAATCTGTTCGCGTTTTAGCCAATCGGCCAGGCTTTCAACGGCATTCCAATGGCTGTACTCATACGAATAGTCGCTTACGATGATCGCCTCGGCATGTATTTTTTCGCTCTCCATAAACGTAGGTAGCCCGTTAGGCTCGATGCTAAAAGGAGGCGTTCCATAATTACCCACTAACGGATAAGTAAGCGCCATCAACTGTCCGGCATACGATGGGTCGGTCAGGCTTTCCGGATAGCCCATCATGGCCGTATTGAATACCACTTCTCCTGCGACCGGCTTTTCAAAGCCAAACGACTTTCCATGGAAACGGCTGCCGTCGTCAAGTAACAAAGTCACAAATCTATCTTTTCTTTCCACCTGTTAAATCTATCTTATTTTGTTCTAAATTATACCGTACAATCAAAACAGGTATTCCTGTTCTACAAAGTTGATGAAAGCCTCATTGACCATTTTTACTCCGCCGGACGTCGGATAGTCGCCGCTAAAGTACCAATCGCCCGTATTTCCGGGGCATGATTCGCGAAGCCCTTCCAGTGTCTGGTAGACGATCTCTACTTTGGCTTTCGTTCCTTTCGGGGTGAGCATTTCCACGATCTTGGCCGAAATATCTTCATCGGTAAACGGGGCATAGATGTCTTTTACATAATTGACCATCTGTTCGCGTGGCCGCTGCTGCTGTTCTTTTGCGTTGTTGTATGCCCGTTCTATCACATCTTTCATCTCCCTGTCTTTCAGTAATTCGATGGCTGCTTTAAAAGCGATAAACTCATTCATGCGGGACATATCTATACCGTAATAATCCGGATAGCGTACCTGCGGAGATGAAGACACGATGACAATCTTCTTTGGATGGAGCCGGTCCAGAATAGCAATAATACTTTGTTTCAGCGTAGTGCCCCGGACAATACTGTCGTCGATAACCACTAAGCTGTCTACATCGGGAACGATACTGCCATATGTTATGTCGTAAACGTGGGCGGCAAGATCATTCCGGCTGTTGCCCTCGGCAATGAAGGTGCGCAGCTTGATATCTTTGATGGCCACCTTTTCGCTGCGGATACGCATGGACAATATTTCTTCCAGCTCTTCGTGATTCAAATTATGCTTCGATTCCTCAATACGTTTTACCTTCAGCTTGTTCAGGTGGTTGTCTAAGCCTTCCAGCATCCCGTAAAAAGCAACTTCGGCTGTGTTTGGGATGAACGAGAAAACGGTGTGCTGTATATCTTCATGGATAGATCGTAGAATAGGATCGACTAAGTTACGCCCCAGCATTTTCCGTTCGTTATAAATATCCATATCGCTGCCGCGGGAGAAATAGATCCGTTCAAAAGAGCATTTCTTAACCTCACGTACTTTGTTGATCTGAGACAACCGCATCTTTCCGGCCTTACTCATCAGGATAGCTTGTCCGGGTTGCAATTCCTTGACGGATTCGGCCGATACATTGAAGGCCGTTTGAATGACGGGGCGCTCCGAAGCAACAACCATCACCTCATCGTCCATATACCAAAATGCCGGACGAATGCCCCAGGGGTCTCGTACGGCAAATGATTCTCCGCTACCGGTAATACCACAAATGACATAACCGCCATCCCAATCCTTACTCGACGTCTTTAATACGTTGGAGAGGTCTATCCGGTCTTCGATGCCATGGGTAATATCCATTCCGGTAAGCCCTTCTCTTTCACATTCCTGAAAGAGCCGCTCGACTTCGCGGTCTAACCGGTGCCCCACCTGCTCCAATATAATATAGGTATCGGCATATTTCCGCGGATGCTGGCCGATGGCCGTGATCCTGGCGAAGATCTCATTGACGTTAGTCATATTGAAGTTGCCGCAAAGGGCGAGATTCTTCGCCCGCCAGTTGTTTCTCCGAAGGAACGGATGGATAAACGATATGCCCGATTTGCCGGTCGTACTGTAGCGCAAGTGCCCCATATAGATCTCTCCGGCAAAGGGAAGGCAGCGTTTGGCATATTCGGCATCGCGCAATTCTTCCTTGTTCAAGCGCTTGAAATGATTTAGCACCGTTCCGAATATCTCGGTGATTGCCCACGACCCCTCGGCACGCTCCCGGAACATATATTCTTCTCCCGGATTCGCTTCGAGCTTAACGCAAGCCAACCCGGCGCCTTCCTGCCCGCGGTTATGCTGTTTCTCCATCAGAAGATAGAGCTTATTCAAACCGTACATCCATGTGCCGTACTTTTCCTGGTAATAATCTAAGGGTTTCAGCAATCGGATCATGGCAACGCCGCACTCATGTTTCAACACCTCGCTTCCGCCCTCTTCAAAAGAAAGGGAGAGAGAAGGGTTTGCATCGACCTGGAGTTTGTCTATCATACGAATTAAGTTATCTCATGTTTACTCAACGGTGACCGATTTGGCCAGATTCCTTGGCTGATCCACATCCATTCCCTTACATACAGCCACATGATAGGACAGGAGCTGCAAAGGCACGGTTGCAATTAGAGGATCCAGACATTCCATTGACGCGGGGATTTCAATACAGTAGTCTGCAATCTTGCTGATGATCTCGTCTCCTTCCGTTACAACGGCTATTACTTTTCCCTTACGGGCTTTTATCTCTTGTATGTTGCTCAAAACCTTTTCGTACAGCCCGTTTTGGGTAGCAATCACCACCACGGGCATTTCTGCATCGATCAGTGCGATCGGGCCGTGTTTCATTTCCGCTGCCGGATAGCCTTCGGCATGTATGTACGAAATTTCTTTCAGCTTCAATGCGCCTTCCAGCGCTACCGGATAGCTGTATCCGCGCCCCAGGTAGATGAAGTTATGCGCATAGGTGAATATCTTGGAAAGTCCGGCAATACTGTCGTTGAGTTTCAGCACCTCTTTCATCTTTTCCGGTATCAGGCTCAGTTCTTTGACGATTGCCGTGTATTCTTCGTGCCCGATGGTTTTCTTTTCTTTAGCCAACGTCAGCGCCAGCATCGTCAGCACGGTTACCTGGCCGGTGAATGCTTTGGTAGAAGCTACCCCGATTTCGGGGCCTACGTGGATATACGAACCTGTATGTGTAGCACGAGGGATGGAAGAGCCGACCGAATTGCATATCCCATAGATGAGTGCGCCGCGGCTTTTCGCCAGCTCCACAGCGGCCAGTGTGTCGGCCGTCTCGCCCGATTGGGAAATAGCAATCACGACGTCGTTTTGGTCAATCACCGGATCGCGATAGCGAAATTCCGAAGCATATTCAACCTCAATCGGTATCCGGCAGAAGCTCTCGATCAGATACCGGCCGATCAGTCCGGCGTGCCAGGACGTGCCGCAGGCAACAATGACAAAGCGCTTTGCATTCAGCAACTTCTCCTTATGATCGATCACCGCCGAAAGCGCGACGTTCGTTGCTTCCACGTTAATACGTCCACGCATACAGTCGTAAATGCAATCGGGTTGCTCCATGATTTCTTTCAGCATGAAGTGAGGATACCCTCCTTTTTCCAGCTGGCCGATGTTCATCACGATTTGTTTCACCTCGGGAGCAGACTCCACGTTGTTCAGGTTGACGACCTTGAGTTCTTTCCCCCGGTGGATGACGGCGATTTCCTCATCCTCCAGGTAAACCACCTTGTCGGTATACTCCACAATGGGCGTGGCATCCGAAGCGATGAAAAACTCATCGTCGCCGATACCCACCACCAGCGGGCTGCTCTTACGGGCAACGATGATCTCGTCCGGATGGTCTTTCTCCAAAATGGCAATGGCATAGGCGCCGATAACTTCATTCAATGCCAGCTGAACGGCCGAAAGCAGATCCAGGGTATTCGTTATCTTAATATACTCAATGAGTTGAACAAGCACCTCTGTGTCGGTACTGCTCTTGAAGGTGTAGCCTTTAACTTGGAGTTTTTCTTTGAGGCCGGCGTAATTTTCGATAATGCCGTTGTGAATGAGGGCGAGGGTTTCGGAAGAAGAATAGTGTGGATGAGCGTTGGCCGAACAAGGCTCTCCGTGGGTGGCCCAACGTGTATGTGCAATACCAATGTTACCGGAAATATCTTTGCTGGCGGCGAAATCTTCCAGTTCGGAAACCTTTCCTTTCGCCTTATAAACGTTTAAATGTTGTTGTTTATTGATCAATGCTACCCCCGCGCTATCGTATCCACGGTACTCTAACCGCTTCAGTCCTTTTATCAGAATGGGGTAGGCATCCTTTTTGCCCATATAGCCTACAATTCCACACATTTGCACTAATTGCTTTTAAAATTCATGCAAATATATGTTTTTTCCGGCGAATTACGGTTTGAAAGCAGATAAAAGATTTCAAGAAAGCCGTTTGGGTATACAATATGTGACAATCGCTAAAACACAGGACAATGGACAATTAAGAAACCCGTTGCACTTCTTTTTCTGCGTAGCGGGCTTCTTCAGTTACCATTATCAGGGAACAGGGTCATAACCCGACTTGCCCCATGGATGGCAACGCAGGATCCGCCGAACCGCCAGGTAGAGTCCTTTGAACGGCCCATGCTTTTTAATCGCCTCTATGGCATATTGCGAACAAGTCGGTGTGAAGCGACAGGAAGGAGACGTGAGAGGGGAGATGCAGAGCCGATAAAAATAGACCGGTGCAAGCAGGATATATGTCAGCAACCTTTTCATACGGACTTTTCCATGATTAGCGCCAGCATGACCTTCATTTTTCTCTCTATTTCACCGGTTGGCACAAATTCGTCTGCGAGGTAGATAAAAGCGATGGCTATTCCTCCTGTTTTTTCACGAAGGAAATCCAGAAGTCCGTGTTTGTTCTTGCGATAGGCCTCTCTGATCTGACGCTTTATCCGATTACGTTTGACGGCCCGTTTAAAGCGCCTTTTGGAAACGCTGATCAATATGGACGCCGAGGCCTCTTCCTTTTTCTCTATGGGCATGAACACAACACGCAGGGGGTAGACCGAAAAGGATTTCGACCCGCCGCCGGCAAATAGTTTTTCTATCTGCAGTTTACTGCATAGCCGTTCGGCTTTGTGCAACGTGTTTCTTTCCATATGGCCTGCATTATTCAACTACCGGAAACGATTAACGGTTAGTTATCAACTCTTACGCCAACTACTAACCGTTAATCGAATCTTCAAAACAACGTTTATGTTATTCTATGTCTTTGTTATGTTCTCTGATAAACATGTCAAGCGCAGCCGTCATAGAGGGTGCATGTACACTCGGGGCTTCAAGGTCTAAACGCAATCCTGCATCACGAACGGCTTGTGCCGTGGTAGAACCAAAGGTTCCGATCTTTATGTCTTTTTGATCAAAGTTCGGGAAGTTCTTTTTCAGTGATGTCACTCCGGCAGGACTGAAGAATATCAGCATGTCATAATCAAACTCTTCGTCCTGGGTGAAGTCATTGCTTACCGTACGGTACATTATGGCTTCGGAATGTTTCACATTCAGTTTTTCCAGCATGTTCCTCAGGTCGTCGTTGTGTACATCGGATACTGGAATCAGGAACATTTCTCCTTTATGTTTTGTAATGGATGGAATCATGTCTTCAATTTTCCCTGTTCGTCCAAAGAATATCTTGCGTTTACGATAGAGCACATACTTTTGGATGTATAACGCTATGGATTCCGTTATACAGAAATATTTCATGGATTCGGGAACCGTAATACGCAGTTCGCCGCACAAATGGAAGAAGTGGTCGATGGCATGGCGCGACGTAAAGATAATAGCCGTATAATCCGGAATTGAGATTTTTTGTTGCCTGAACTCTTTGGCGGAAAGAGATTCAACCTTGATAAAAGGACGGAAATTTATTTTTACTCCATACTTCTCTGCTATATCGTAATAGGGAGATTTTTCGGATGCAGGCTTTGGCTGCGACACCAGTATCTTTTTTATTTTCAACTTCCTATGTATTTAATAACAACAAACTATTAATCTTAACCAACACTTGGTAATAAATAATACAAGGTATTATTTCAAGGGCACAAAAGTATAAAATTAATAGTAGAAGCCCATAAATGTTATTGAAAAAAAACTTTAACCACTTATATAGTATCAATGATTTAGCTAAAACGACCAGCCCAAGCCCGATAATGACCACTACGCTAGCGTTCAAATCAAAATAAACAAGGAAAAGTACAAAGGGGAAAAGTACAAATCCAAGATAGTAAATGATTGTAGAATATGACTCCAGCCACATATTGGTTATCCCTCTTCCGAAAAAAACCCATCCCAGAAGAGAGTATATGAACCACTTAAGAATGATGTAGATGAGGCATACGCCGGTATATATCCCCAATAGTAAATACGGATGAGCGTGCTGTGATAAAGAAGGGCTTGCATTATCAAAATAGCTAAAAAAACAAATACCTGCGAGTATGCAGGCTTGCAGCACCAACAGCAGCATACAGTGAACTTCGATCGTTGTGGACGAAGAGAAGATGCTGCTTCTTTTTTTATGCAGGATAAAGTTATTGCCCTGCTGCCAAAGGTATTTTTTTGCTTTTGACAGTACGTATGCGAAAAGGAAGAAACAGCATAGCAGAACAATCACGATACCATCGTCGGCCTTGAGGGTGTAGGGTATAGGGATATTCATCATATTATATTGCGGCAAATTTACGGATGGATTCATCCCAAACGACTGTCTGGCAAACTGCTTTTACGGCTTCTTCCGGCGTATGGGCTATGACCCATATATCACCGTGTTGGCGGCGCATGAAGTTTTCTTCGATGGCTTTCTCAAGCATCGCCAGCAAAGGATCGAAATAGCCGTTTATATTCAGGATGACGATAGGGTTCAGATAAAGTCCGAGCTGTTTCCAGGTGATTATTTCCAGCAACTCTTCCAAGGTTCCGACTCCGCCGGGCAAGGCTATAACGGCATCACTCAATGCTGCCATTGTTTGCTTGCGCTCGTGCATACTTTCTACTTTTATCAATTCCGTCAAGCCGTTATGTTGCCAACCCTGTTCTATCATAAATTCTGGAATAACTCCGGTCACTTTTCCACCTGCCGCAAGGGTTGCGTCAGACACGGCACGCATTAAACCTATATTTCCTGCCCCATTGACCAAGCGGATGTTCTTTTCGCCCAAAAGACGCCCCAAGTCTTCGGCCGCATCAACATAAGTCTTGTTTATTTTCGTACTTGAAGCACAGTATACACAAACAGCGTTTATGGTATTCATTGAATTATTGATACTTACAAGTGCAAACATACGGAAAGTTTATGTTTTAACGTATGGATTGCCGTATATTATTTCACGACAGGGTTGCGCGGAGTATCACAGCGTTGTTCCTTTGAAGCTATGCCGGCTACAGTCCGAAAACGGCTTTCACCTTATCTACATAATCCAGTTTCTCCCAGGTGAAGAGTTCTACTTCCAGCACCTTATCGGCCTGATAGCGGGAGCCGAAATGTTTGGTCACTACGCGCGGTTCGCGTCCCATATGTCCGTAGGCTGCGGTTTCACTGTAGATGGGGTTGCGCAGTTTCAGACGGTCTTCGATAGCTTTCGGGCGAAGATCGAACAGCTCGCCAATCTTCCCGGCAATCTCGCCGTCACTCATATTTACATGACTGCGGCCATAGGTGTTTACATAGATATTGATCGGGCGGGCGACGCCAATGGCGTACGACACTTGTACCAGGATTTCGGAGGCGACTCCGGCAGCTACCAGATTCTTGGCGATGTGGCGCGCCGCATAGGCTGCACTGCGGTCTACCTTGCTGGGGTCTTTCCCAGAGAAAGCACCACCGCCGTGAGCACCTTTTCCCCCGTACGTATCAACGATGATCTTACGGCCTGTCAGACCGGTATCGCCATGCGGGCCGCCAATAACAAACTTGCCGGTCGGGTTCACATGATAGGTGATCCGGTCGTTGAACAGCGCCAGTACTTCCGGATGGTTGATTGAGGCAATCACACGAGGCATCAGTATTTCGATCACATCTTTGCGAATTGTCGCCAGCATTTCCGCGTCGGCTTTCAGTTGGGCTTCGACAGAGCTGCCGGCCGGTTGGGCAAAGTCGTCGTGCTGGGTCGATACCACAATCGTGTCTATGCGCGCGGGCCGACCATTATCGGCATATTCAATCGTAACCTGGCTCTTTGCGTCGGGGCGCAAATAGGTCATCACCTTGCCTTCGCGACGGATATCCGCCAGCGTCTGGAGTATGCGGTGCGACAAGTCGAGCGACAGAGGCATGTAGTTTTCCGTTTCGCCGGTTGCATAGCCAAACATCATTCCCTGGTCGCCCGCTCCCTGTTCCATCGGGTCTTCGCGTTCCACACCACGGTTAATGTCGGCACTTTGCTCGTGAATGGCAGAGAAAACGCCGCAAGAATGTCCTTCAAACATGTATTCGCCTTTGGTATAACCAATGCGTTTGATCACCTGGCGGGCTACTTCCTGAAGGTCTATATAGGCTTCGGATTTCACCTCTCCGGCCAGCACCACCTGTCCGGTAGTTACCAGTGTTTCGCAGGCTACTTTGGAGCTGGGGTCATACGCCAGCAGCTCGTCCAGTATGGCGTCCGATATTTGATCGGCCACCTTGTCGGGGTGCCCTTCGGACACCGATTCGGATGTGAATAAATAACTCATAAATTCGATAATTAATCGTTTATACTTATGAAACAGGGATGAGCAGGAAAGCGCAGACAACACAGGAAGGAATGTGTTTTAGCATTTTTTTCTGTGGTTGCAAGCTACTCAAATCTCTCCACGTTTCGTTTACGGTGCCAAAGATAAGTATTATATCCAAAACAAGCCTATGAACAGGGTGTTTTTACAGGACGGAAGCATCTGCACATAGAGCTTTTATTTTATCGTTGCAACAAAGTCATTGTCAATTATAAAAAGTATTATGGTTACATTTGCCGCCAACGATCATAAAAACCATATAAAAGTAAAACCACTATGGCCAAGACAATTAAAGAAGACGCTTTGGCGTATCACGCACAAGGAAAGCCCGGCAAAATAGAAGTTGTGCCGACCAAACCATACAGTACCCAGAAAGACCTGTCGCTTGCCTACTCTCCGGGAGTGGCCGAACCTTGCCTGGAGATCGAAAAAGACCCGCGCAATGCGTATAAGTATACGGCAAAAGGCAACCTCGTGGCAGTGATCTCCAACGGCACGGCCGTACTCGGGCTGGGCGATATAGGAGCACTAAGCGGCAAGCCGGTAATGGAAGGAAAGGGGCTTCTCTTCAAAATATATGCAGGCATTGACGTGTTCGACATCGAAATAGACGAGAAAGACCCCGGGAAGTTCATCGAGGCCGTAAAAGCAATTGCCCCGACCTTCGGAGGTATCAACCTGGAAGACATCAAAGCTCCCGAATGTTTCGAGATAGAACGCCGGCTGAAAGAGGAGCTGGACATTCCGGTCATGCACGACGACCAGCACGGCACAGCCATTATTTCGAGCGCAGGATTGCTCAACGCACTTGAAGTGGCCGGAAAGAAAATCGAAGAAGTCAAGATCGTTGTGAACGGCGCGGGAGCCTCGGCCGTATCCTGCACCAAGCTGTACGTTTCGCTGGGCGCCCGTCTTGAAAACATCGTCATGATTGACAGCAAGGGTGTTATCAGCAAGGCGCGCACCGACCTCAACGAACAGAAACGTTACTTCGCAACCGGCCGCACCGATATTACAACGCTGGAACAAGCCATGAAAGGCGCGGATGTTTTCCTCGGGCTATCCAAAGGAAACGTCGTTTCCCGGGACATGATCCGCAGCATGGCTGCTTCGCCCATTGTGTTCGCCCTTGCAAATCCCACACCGGAAATCTCTTACGAAGACGCTATGACGTCACGACCGGACGTATTGATGGCGACCGGGCGTTCCGACTACCCGAACCAGATCAATAACGTAATCGGATTCCCGTATATCTTCCGCGGAGCGCTGGATACCAATGCAACCGCGATCAACGAAGAGATGAAAAGGGCCGCCGTGTATGCCATCGCCGAACTTGCCAAGCAACCCGTTCCCGATGTGGTGAATGATGCCTACAAGGTAAACAACCTGACTTTCGGGCCGGAATATTTCATTCCGAAACCGGTTGACCCGCGTTTGATCACCGAAGTATCCATGGCCGTAGCCAAGGCAGCCATTGACTCCGGCGTTGCACGCAATAAGATCAAAGATTGGGATGCCTACCAGGTACATCTCCGCGAATTGATGGGATACGAATCCAAGCTCACCCGCCAACTCTACGACACCGCCCGCACGGCTCCGCAACGCGTAGTCTTTGCCGAAGGCGGCCACCCCAACATGCTGAAAGCAGCGGTGGAAGCCAAAGCCGAAGGCATCTGCCGCCCCATATTGCTGGGCAACGACGAACGCATCGAGAAGCTGGCCAAAGAACTCGACCTGAGTTTGGAAGGCATCGAGATCGTCAACCTGCGCCACGACCGTGAAGCCACCCGCCGCGAACGTTACGCGCACATCCTGGCCGGAAAGCGCGCCCGCGAAGGAGCAACATACGAAGAAGCCAACGACAAAATGTTCGAACGCAACTACTTCGGCATGATGATGGTAGAAACCGGCGACGCCGATGCGTTCATCACCGGACTGTACACCAAATACAGCAACACCATCAAAGTAGCCAAAGAAGTGATCGGCATCCGCCCCGAATACAGACATTTCGCCACCATGCACATCCTGAACTCAAAAAAAGGAACGTACTTCCTGGCAGACACGCTGATCAATCGCCACCCGAGCGAAGAAACCCTGATCGACGTAGCCCGCCTGGCGGAAGAAACCGTCCGGTTCTTCAATCACACACCGGTCATCGCCATGCTGTCCTACTCCAACTTTGGATCCGACCAGGCCGGCAGCCCCGCCAAAGTGCATAAAGCAGTAGAATACATGCAGAAAAACTATCCGGATATAGCCATCGACGGGGAAATGCAAGTCAATTTCGCCATGAGCCGCGAACTGCGCGATACAAAATACCCGTTCACCCGCTTAGTCGGGAAAGACGTAAACACGCTGGTATTTCCCAACCTAAGCTCGGCCAACTCCGGCTACAAACTTATCCAAGTCATGACAGACAGCGAATTGATTGGCCCGATCCAGATGGGACTGAACAAACCCATCCACTTCACCGACATCGAAAGCTCCGTACGCGAAATCGTAAACATCACTGCGGTAGCCGCCATTGACGCCATCGTGGGCAAGAAAAACCCCGTCCGTTAATGAAACGCCCCCTCTCAAAATCACAGATAATTTGCATAGCGCTGCTTTGGGTAGCGCTATGCTACATTGTTCTGACCACCGCCAAACGAATCGACGGCCCCATCATCGTAACCATCCTCATGTCGGGCGCCTTCGTCTTTATCCCTGTATACAAATCACTCAAGAAACGTAAATAGCAACGGGCAACGCCCAAGCATTGTTGAGAACAAAGAAATGTCACTAAACCTTTTTTATTGTTGCAACAAAGTCTCTTCAGAACGAAGACACAGCATTACAGAAAAATACAAAAACCCACTCAAACCGTTATGTAGCAGAGGCCTTTTTGAACCGCAATGTACAAAACATTTTAAAGAACGATTTTTGTTTTTTTGCACCCGTTAGATAGGATTTGCAATTTAATTGTTACTTTTGCCTTGAAAACTTGATTTTGAATAACGTTTTGGAGTAAAGCTAACACAGAAATGAGACTGCTAAATTGCTAACTGATGCAGTTCCATTTAATTCAAAAAGAAAGTCTTTATGATCTTTGCAAAAGAAAGGGATCGACAAAGATATTAAAAAGAAGTATATATAAATGAACAAACTATCATGTAGCCCGCGAATATACAAGTGGGTATTTTTAATTACGTTTTTATTTATTGTTGGCAGTAGGGCAAGCGCTCAATTCTACGCGTTTAAGGTAGATGCTTTGGGTTTGCTTACAACTACGCTCAATGTAGAAGCCTCCATAGTAGTGCATAACCAATGGAGCCTGCATCTGCCGGTGAAAGTCAATCCGTGGAAAATAAAAGGTAAACTCTATCAACATGCAACAGCTATGCCGGGTATACGCTTCTGGTTCATTGATAGCTATTCGCGCGGATGGTTCATTGGAGTAAACGCCGTTGTGACAGGATATAACTTTACCGGATTGGTGGGCGGCAAGGTCGACTATTACAGCCAAAACCACCGGTATAAAGGTTGGGCCTATGGCGGCGGAATTTCCGGAGGATACTCTTTCCCTATAGCCAAACGGTGGAATATTGAATTGGAAATCGGCATTGCCAATGTACATATTGATCATGACATCTATCATGAAGCCGGCGAAGATAAGAGGTTTGCTTACCAGAAGGGACATCTCCTCGTGCCGGGTAAGATTGGAGCTAACATAGTCTATTTATTTTAATTGAAAAAGATGAAAGGATCAATAAAACAACTTCTGAAATCAGCTGCAATAATAAGCGCCCTGCCGGCTATTGCTTACTCTTGCTACACGCAACGGCCGGCTATCATGACAGAACACTTGTTTATGCAATATAAAAGGGTGAATATATCCTATCCGGCCGACAGGACAAACGAAATGGGAGGAGCGGTACTGAGCGAACAAGTTACGTACAGCGCCCGTTCGGAAGAAGACACGGAAGCCGATAAGATAGAAGATACAACGCGAGTGGATACAAGCAAAGTATACAACCTTTCCGGAGTGACGATCGCTTCCAAGATCCGCTTCACATCCGTCCGTGAAGGACACGTGAACGTCGATTTTGTTATCCGGGTGCCCAAGGAACTGATCTCGCATGATTACCGGATGCAGCTAACGCCCGAACTGATGTACGGAGATACCACCGTACTGCTTGAACATGTCGTGCTGCTGGGTAAAAACTTTATAGAAAAGCAACGGGACGACTATCAGAATTACGATGCATACCTGACAACCATTGTTCCCGAAGAAGACTACAACAAAGTATTCTTAGACAAGAAAGGCATCGAGGAAGACATGCGCCGCCGGCAAGACCTGTACTGGGGACTCTATACAAAAGAATACGACCGGGTGGCCAACTATTGGGAATGGTACAACAGAATGCAGGCCCGTTACAACTTCTTCAACTCGCGCCGGGAAATGAAGTATAGAAACCTATACCATAAATACCAACGGGAAGGCAACTATGCCGCCATCGTCAAAATGACGCAGAAGCTGGATACGGTGGGTACAGCCGGCGCCTATCACAAGAAATTCACAAAGCGCGTCAAAAAAGACCCCTTCTTCAAAATAGACCGCAAGATCGTAGCCAAAACAGTGCCTAAGAAATACAAAGACCTGTTCTCTTCGGGCACACGCCAGACGGAAGTACAAAACTACGCCGTAACAGAGCTGGACTCGATCAACATCGCCAAACACCGCTATTTCTTTGATGACATCGTGATGAACGAAATGAAAGACAGCCTGCGCGACTACGCCTTTCAAAATGAAGTACCTTACGCCTACATGGAAAACGTGAAATACAGCATCACCCTGAACGAACCGCAGGACTTCACCTATCTCTATACGCAGGAATATCCGGTAGAAGCAGGCATGAAAGCGCTGCGGGTTCACCTGAAGGGACGCATCGACGCGGTAGACAATTCAGGCTATACGTTGCCCCGGACAGATACGCTGAGCTACCTGATCTCTTCGCTGGAAGAATTGGCAGACAGCACATTGCTTGAACGGAACGCCGCCGACGCCACATACCGCGAAGGATTCAACTCGCTGATCAACCGCGACTACGTGGAAGCGATGAAACTGCTGGGCGATTACAACGACTACAACATGGCACTCAGTTTAGCCTGTCAAGGATACAACCAGCAAGCATACACCCTGTTGAAACGCCTGCCGCAAACCGCATTGGCACTCTACCTTAATGCCCTTGTAAGCTCGCGCATAGAATTGAAAACAGAAGCCGTGACAAGCCTGGAAAAAGCCTGCGAGCTGGATACATCCCTGATATACCGCTGTATGCGCGACGCCGAAATAAAGAAACTCATCGTAGACTTCGATCTGCAGGAACGCTTAGACGAAATCGAATTTATGAACGCGAACTAATCCACCCAAAGAAGGTCGCTCATTATACCATCCGATACAAAGACCCCTTCCGGCGTAAGCCGGAGGTGGTCTTTTTCTATTACCAACCATCCACAATCCAAATACTTCCGCGCATTTCGCAAAGTATAATTCAGATACGCCTGCCCAAACTCTTTTTCCAACTGCGTCAGCGAAAGCCCCCATATGGTTCGCAAAGCCGTTACAACCAAATCATTATAACGGGCAGTACTGTCGAGCCATTCCATTTTACAGTTGCGTTCCCCCTTTTCCATCCCCTTTAGATACAAATGAAGCGACGAAACATTCCACTCCCTTGACATACCGTTAAAAGAATGGGCCGACGGGCCGCAACCCAAATAACACACGCCCTTCCAATACGAAGAATTATGCAGCGAACAGTAGCCGGGCAAACAAAAATTAGAAATCTCGTATTGCTCATATCCGGCACCGGACAACCGCCGGATCAGTTCCGAGAAAAAAAGCAAGCTATTATCTTCGCTGACCTCCCCCACCCGATTCTCTTGCAACATACGATACAAAGGCGTACCTTCTTCATACGTCAGATGATAAGCCGATATATGTTCCGGATGAAGCGCAATGACCTGCGAAAGATCATTGGCCCAGCTTTCCAACGTTTCGCCGGGCAATCCGTAAATAAGATCTACGCTGATATTCCTGAAACCGAACGAACGGGCATCTTCTACCGCCCGGATAGCTTGCGACGAAGAATGGCGGCGTTTCAACAGCGCCAGAACTGCCTCGTCAAACGTCTGTATACCTATACTGATCCGGTTAAAAGGAAGTTGCGAAAGAGCCTGCAAATATTCCGGCGTCAAATCGTCCGGATTAGCCTCAAGCGTAACCTCTTGGCTGTGTTCCATGCCGTACACCCGGTCAATTGTATCGAATATCTGCCCGAAATCATCCGGCCCAAGCAGCGAAGGAGTTCCGCCGCCGAAATAAATCGTCTCAACAGGCTTTTCCAGGTAATCCTTCCGCGACTCAAGCTCTTGACATAAAGCCTTGACATAACAATCTTTCAACTCAGGCCGGGTCGTAGAATAAAAATCGCAATAGATGCATCTCGTCCTGCAAAACGGAACATGTATGTAGATACCGGCCATAACAAAAAGAAATTATAGAAAACAAAGATACTTGAAATTTACCGTTTCGCCATTCCCAAAAATGTAATGACGCTTTGTTGACGTCGAAAATGCTTTTTCAAACATGTAATGACGTTTTGTTGACGTCGAAAATGCTTTTTCAAACATGTAATGACGCTTTGTTGACGTCAAAAATGCTTTTTCAAACATGTAATGACGCTTTGTTGACGTCGAAAATGCTTTTTCAAACATGTAATGACGTTTTGTTGACGTCGAAAATGCTTTTTCAAACATGTAATGGCGCTTAGACGGCGTCGAAATGATTTCCCCAAAAGGTAACGGCATTTCGACGGCGTCGAAGCGTTTTCCCCAAAAGGTAACGGCATTTCGACGGCGTCGAAATGATTTCCCCAAAAGGTAACGGCGCTTAGACGGCGTCGAAATGATTTCCCCAAAAGGTGACGGCGCTTAGACGGCGTCGAAATGATTTCCCCAAAAGGTAACGGCTTTTCGACGGCGTCGAAGCGTTTTCCCCAAAAGGTAACGGCATTTCGACGGCGTCGAAGCGTTTTCCCCAAAAGGTAACGGCATTTCGACGGCGTCGAAGCGCTTTCCCCAAAAGGTAACGGCGCTTAGACGGCGTCGAAGCGCTTTTTTTAAAAGATAATGCCGTTTTTTGGTTTCACAAAGACGCGCAGCCGCGTTAGAGACAGCAGCGGAAAGCCCGGAACGAGCGAAGCGAAGCGAGGACTTGCAGCGGATGGCTCGGGCCGCAGGCAACGCCCAAACATTTACCATTTATCATTTACGATTTACCATTTGCCTGCGGATTAGCTAATTGTCAGTTGTTCATTGCCAACTGTCAATTGTTTATTGTCAATTGTTCATTGTTAATTGCAAAGCGTTTTCGAGGGTTGGCTTGAAGACGAAGATCTTAGCGCTTTTCAACAAAGAAAAGTCGGTGATGGTCTCTCCGAGCGGTTCGATGTTTTTGGGTAAGCTCTTGCAGCGGTGCATTAAAGCGCGGAGACGGCGGTGGTTGTCTGTTGTGATGATTTGTTTGTCCGGATGGACTAAGGCGAAGAGTAAACCGATGGCGCCATATTCGTCATTCAGAATGATGAGGGTTTCTTCATCATAAGATATGTCGACCCATTTGGAAAAGCCGGCGTGGCGGTTGAACAACCGGCTGACCTTTCTTTGTACGGACAGGCCCAAATGGCCATACAGGCTTACGATGCAGTTATTAAAATAATGGGCGGTTTCTATCCGGTGGCAAAGTGTTTTGTAATGTGAGCGGTAGTAGTGGCGGATATTTTTTGTGCGCGCCGGGTAATTTTCTCCGTACTGCGTGTCTTCCGGGGTGATGCGTTGGCCGATCTCGATGAAGATCGCTCCGTTGTTTATCCAATGGCATCCTTTGGGCAGGACATGGCCGACGCCGTGGATAAAAACGGGCAGGATGTCGCTTTTTAATTGTTCCGCCAGGTAAAATGCGCCCCGGTGAAACCGCAAAATGGAACAGGTTTGGGATTGTTCGCCTTCGGGGAATATCGCAATGGAGTATCCTTTGCCGATATATTCTTCAAAGACGGGAATGCTGTTTTCGATCCCTCTTGAGATGGGATAGAAATCGGCAAAGCTGAGTATCTTATGGATAATTCTGTTTTGCCATACTTTGTCGCCGGTAACGATAAGGATCTTGGGGCTAAGGATGAGCAGGCATACCGAATCCAGGAAAGATTGGTGGTTGCATATCATGATGGCCCCTTTGCGGAATGTTTCGTTGGATTTGTTTTCGATATGGTATTTCACACCGGGCATGAATCTTGTATTGAAGCGGTAGATGATATGGATGTAGCGATGATAGAAAGATCTTTTTTTGTCGGTCTTCTTCCCCATGCCGAACAAGACTCCTCCTAACAGGATGGCGGAAAGAACTTCCAACAGATATGCTGTAGCAGATACGACTGAGCATAAAACACGCCGTACCGTAACGGGCAGATCCGTATAAGGGTTCTTTATTTTGTCCATCAGGCTTTATGATTGACGGGATTGGCGTAAATGCTTAAAAAGATGTCTTTCAGGGCGTCCGTATCGCAATCTTCGTATGCATTGAAACGATCCATATAATTTATGAAGGTCTGTTTTTGTTGTCCGGTATAATGGCTGCGGTGTTGTTCGTGTCCGTAGCGTAGATCGTGTGCGATATAATTGTTGGGCGTAAGGTGATAGCCTGAATGGATTCTTTTGTCAAGCAAGGCGGCTACATTTTTGTGGTATTCGTTATTTGTGTTCCCGTCGAAGGCAATCAGGTCGTCTTCCGTCAGTTGGCGGCAAAATTCAATGTGTACTTTTCCTTTGGGTTGGATGATGCCGGTCAGGATGCTGTTGAGGTCTTCGCCGGGTTTCTTGATATACTTTGTGTGTCTTGATCCGTAGAGTTCGAGGGTCTTTAAAATATCACAGGATTCCCATTCGTAGGAGACGGAGACGGGAATGATGTTCAGTTCGGACAATGCTTTTATCTTGTCTTGGGGTTTGCTCATGCAGAACATTTTGATGATGCCCTGGTCTGTGCTGTCGTTTCCGTCTTTGGTTCGTCCGTTACGTTGCGCGATCCATACGGATTGATCTTTCTCCGTCAGCACATGGCGTATGTATTCGGAGAGATGCAGTGCGTTCTTATAAAAGTCTTTCATGCTTCCGCCCCGTTCTACTCTGAACATTTTGTTGGATTTGCCGATGTCAATGACGATGGGGTTGCTCATCAGGTTGCTGCCAAAGGTTATTTCGGTGGTTTCGTGGCCGTTCTTATAGAGGATGTATTGGAGCAGGCAGGAGTCGAGCATTATATCCCGGTGATTGGAAACAAAAAGATAGCGCTTGCCGGGGTCTAACTGTTCTACGCCATGGTAGGAAAATCCGGTGATGCTTTTTGCTATTACCTGTTCGGTGACGCAGCGCATGACTTCCAATTGGAAATCTGCGATTGTTCGGAAGCTTTTCAGCATTTCGCGAACGGTTTCCATGTTCTGCTCCGGATAAACATACGAGGCCAGCAGGGGGAAGAACGGGCTTTCGGCTATGCGTTGCATGGCTGCCGGTATTTCTTCTTCGTAGTAGGGACGGATGTCGTCGAATTTCGGATCTTTCATATGTTGTGTTTTCGATTATCGATGAACTTAACCGGTTTACGGCTTTTTACGGAAGGGAAATTCAATTCCCGGATCTCTTCCGGCGGCATGATCTCAATCACAGGCGCTACGCGGATACGGGAGCGGAATCGGTCTTTCAAGTCTTTTATAACGTCAAAGTCCGGCCGGTCTTTCAGGTTTTTCAGGCCGGCTTTGACGATGACTTCATCTGTTCCGGCTTCGCTGTCCCGAACGATGACGATATAGTTCTCTATATAATCGGTATTGTCCAGCACATCGTTTATGGCAGGGGGATAAAGGGTTGTTCCTTTCAGTTTTATCATGTTATTCTTACGGCCTACCAAAGGGGTGAGCCGGTATGAATATCTGCCGCATTTGCACTGTTCCACACATTTGGCCGCCATGTCTCCCGTACGGAAACGAAGCAGCGGCATCCCTTCGACGCCTAATGTTGTGACGACTATTTCTCCCACTTCCCCGTCGGGAACAGGGAGGTCATCTTTTCCTATGATCTCAACGATGATCAGTTCGGGATGTACATGCCCTCCCATGCCGTATTCACATTCGGAGAATGTGGCTCCCATTTCGGTAGACGAGTAGGTGGCAAACAGTTCGACGTTCCACTTTTCTTTGATTCGCTTTCCCAACAGGTTCAGGCTGAGATCCTGTTCTCTAAGTCCTTCACCGATGCCGATAATGCGGCGTATGCTGCTGTTTTTATAATCTATTCCGTGTTCTTCGGCATACTGTATCAGTTTGAGGATGAATGACGGAACGCACATGATGGTATCGGGTTTGATTCTCCTGATGGTATCCCATTGCAGTTCGGGCATACCGTTTCCGACACGGATAATGCTTGCTCCAAGTTCGCGGATGCCCAAAAAATAGGCTAAGCCTGCCATGAACCGTTTGTCTATGGTGGTCATCAGCTGTAATATGTTCCCCGGGCGGAGGCCGGCACATTCAAATGATTTTTTCTCATTCCAAGCCAGACGTTGCAGGTCTTTTTCCGTGCATCCGAAAGTGACGGGGTCGCCCGATGTTCCGGATGTGGTGATATAATCTATGATCTTTTCTTTGGGGCAGCACAGGAAATCTTCATTGAACAGTTGCAGGTCTTTCTTCTCCGTAAAGGGGATCTTGACGATGTTCTCCAAATGGATGATTTCGTCAATGGCTATTTCATGCTTAGCAAACATCCGTTGGTAATAGGATGAATGTTCTTTCAGATAGACGAGCGCTTTGTGCAGCAATTCTTCTTGAAAAGCCTTGATCTCTCCGGGGGTTTTAAATTCAATATCTGTATTCATGATAGCATTTAGAATAAAGTGTCTAACCAATCGAGAAACTCTCTTTCCCATGGAATGGATTTATCTTCGGCCGCGCCAAAGCCATGTCCTCCCTTTTCATACCGGATATATTTATGGGGAATACGGCGGGCTGTCAATGCGGAATCGAGCAAGACGGAATTTTGGTAGCGGACTACCGGGTCGTCCGTGCAATTCATCAGAAATACCGGCGGACAATCGACAGTTATCTGTTTTTCCAAGGAAAGAGAATCCCGCATCTTGTGATTCGACTTACGCCATTCGCCCAATAATCCGCGACGGGATCGCTTATGCACATATCTTTTGTCCGAGAGTGTAACTACCGGATAAACCGGAGCGACAAAATCGGGACGAAGGGATACGTTGGGAATAATACCTAAAGGAGCCATGAAATTGGTTTTGAAACAGACTCCGGAAGACATGGCCAAGTGTCCTCCCGCAGAGAATCCCATAACTCCGATCCGCTCCGGATTTATGTTATACTCGCGGGCATTTTCCCGCAGCAGCTGGATCGCCCGTTGAATATCCCGTATCATATCGGGATGTTGATGGCCCTTAGACGCTATGCGGTAATGGGTTATAAAGGCTGCAATGCCGGCCGTGCGGTATTTCAAGACAAAAGCTGCAATGCCGGCGCGTTTTAGCCATTCGGCAACCTTTGTTCCTTCCGTTTCCCGGTCAAGCCAGAAATAACTTCCTCCCGGACAGATGATGACTGCGGTATGCGCCTCGCCGACAGAAGGTATGCAGGGTATAAGCTCCACCTTTGCCTTTTCTTTTGTGCCTTCCCATATACGAACCGGCGTTTGTGCGGATAAAGAGACGGCGTAAAGGGCCAGGACCGAAAGTCCCAAGAATCTATTCATGCTTTGATGATAATATTTTGATGATCTCTTCTTTATCGATCCGGCGGTACATCTGTTGCTTATCTGCATTAAAATCCATGATGAAATACGCTTCGTCATAGAAGGATAGTTTGGAATTTGTATCCGGATTACATTCTATGTAAACAATTTCCTGCAAGTCAAGGCCTTTGGCGGCACAGATCTGTCCGGCCAGCAATTTGCCGGCAGAAGTGACCGAAGTTCCCGGGTTTTCCTGATAAAGCTCGGTCACGATCACATAGGTTTTCCCTTCCGCAACACGGATCTTTAATCCACAAGAGGAAGGCATGTCCCATTGTCCTTTAAAGGGAAATACCTCATCATAATATGCAGGTGAAATTTTCATTGAAGTTCTATCATCTTCTTTAGTTTGGGTATCTCTTTATTATAAAGCCTTTGGGCCGATTCTTCGCCGGCATGGTGGGGTATGAAATCGGCTGCCGGCACGGTTTGGGTTTCCAATAAAACGTTCCCTTCCCTGTCTCTTATCCGGATAAAGGCTTTGTCGGCCCGGGAATCGTCGAAGACGTATTCAAAGATACAATGCGCTTCTTCATTGCATCTCACCACTTTCCAATAACCGTCTCTGGCCAACAGTTGCCTCAAAACCCTTGATCCCACACGGAAGACGATCTTTGTGCTTGAATAAGGAATATAGATGCAGTTGCCTTTGGCATAAAGTAATCCGGTGTAGTTATCTACGTTGACTTCCTTTATTCCTTCTTTGCGGAGGATATCTACGCCTCCTTCTTCCGATTCAATGAGCGCGATATTCTCTTTGGGTATTTTGACGATCCGCCTGTCGATTTCAATCGTCATTTCTTTTTCGTTCTCCGACTCGATGTCTCCATAAAAGGATCTTCCATCCATAAGTCCCACGAATGATTGTCCGTTCATATGTGTGGCGCATATGAAGATTGCTAATAGTAATACGCATTTTTTCATATCAAAATCTATTTAATGGTTATACTTTATACTTTCTTGATCGTTCTGGTGATGTCTTTGCCGAATGATCTATTGGCAAGACGACGGTCGCGGGGACGGTAGGTGCCTTCTTCCATTTCCCTGAGGGCTACGTTGCAAAAAAGGCGGAACATTTTCTGTTCCTGGCTTTCTTCTGCATAGAAGCTCTTCCAGGCATACTCATAAAGCTCCTGAAGACGCTCCGGCGACATATGTTTGGGTTGGAAAACAACTTGGCCGGCGTTGTAATGATCCCAGTCGAAATCAAAGATCCGTCCTTGGCGAAGCAGGTCGTCATATCCTTTGGTGTGGCAAAACGGAGTCATGACGGTAAACTCCGCCAGATCCAAATCTATTTCACCCAGGAAATCGATCAGTCTTTTTATGTCATCTTCCGTCTGATTGTCCAATCCCAGCAGGATGGTTCCTTCAACGCCTATTCCATAGTCGTGATAGCGTTTCACGCGTTCGCGGATGTAGTCGGATGTGTCATATACGGCTTGATATACATACCAGGCTCCGGCTTTTGCCGCCAGGTCGAGTACTTCCGGATCATCTTCGATGGTATGGCTTATCCATTTCTTCTTCAACGGGGCTATTGCGGTAAAGAGTTCTTTCTCCCATTTCTTGTCTTGCGCCAGCGAATTGTCCACAAGAAAAAGACGGTTGTTATCGATGCCTGCCATGTCTTCAACCACTTTATCTATCGGTCTCGGACGGAATACACGCCCTCCAAGATAAGATACGGCGCAAGGATAGCAACTGAAACGGCAGCCGCGGCTCGCATGGAACAGATCCACCATTTGAACGCCTTTGTGATTGTACAATTCCCGTTTGTACAAATCTCTGCGGCATGGCCCAACGGATTCGATAGGCGGTTGCGCGCCCATATAGTTATATATTTTTTTCAGGCATCCGTTTTGCCAATCCTGAAGGATCTGTTCCATCCGCCCTTCCGATTCGCCCAAGAAAACGCAATCAACATGTTCGACCATTTCCTCGGCGTGAAGCATGGTGGATATTCCGCCGGCCATTACTTTTTTTCCACGTTTATGGTATTCGTCAGCGATTGCCCAGCCACGTTTCACTTGTGTGCTTAGCATAATGGAAAGGGCCACGACATCGCAATCTTCATTAAAATCAATATCTTCTACATTTTCGTCTGTAAAAGAAATATCTACATAGTCCGGCAAAGTCGCGGCAAAGGCCACCGGCCCATGAGGCGGAAGATTGAAAGTTGTCTGTCCTTTCAATTTTTGCCACTTCGGATAAATCAACTTCAGTTTGATATTATTCATAACGCTGTCCTTATTTGGTAAATATATACAAGTTTATATGAACACAGCCCACATTTTCCGACAAAACCATTTCCGAAAAATTATTTGCGCCTTTGTCAGCGACTATTATAGTTTTTATTAATCTTATCTATAATTATTCCTTGCCCAATGATAGCCTCAGCCGTTTCTATGGCAGTTAAAGGCACTCCACATATACCGTGCAAATTGACATTCTGTCCTGTGAGCAATAAGTTCTTGACTTTGGTGAAAAGCGCAACCTGAGAGAGTGCAATATTCCGGCAATCTTTCTGGAATCCATAAAGGGCGCCTTCCTTCACGCCGTAATAATCACGTATGGTAAGGGGCGAAGAAGCAAAAGAATAATCTATCATTTCTCCGATACCGGGATACAAGAGTTCAAGTTTATCTAAGATCCGCTCCCTGCACGTTTGTTTCCATTCTTCATAGTCTTTTCCGCGCCGTCCGACGGTCGTGTTTTTCCATCTATCCACGGCTTTGAAGTCCATAATGCAGTTTACAATCATTCGGTTGGCATAAATGCCTTGTTGCTTTGTTGGCGGGGTGAGGCACATGAATCCTTTCGGCCATTCTTTTTCGTCATATTCCGCAAGTTTCCATACCATACTATAGTTTTCCTGGTAATAGCAAGGATGATTGATATAGGGAAAGCTGTTTTCTTTGAACTTTATATAAACGGTAAAAGCGGAATAGGAATTGGGGATTTCCATAAGCCTGTTGCGGTAGGAACGGGGGAAAGCATCCGGGCTAATCAATTCCAGCAATGAACAGGGATGAATATCGGATATGTAGGTATCGGCTTTGAAAGACTTTCCTTTTTCTGTTTTCACTTCGGAAACGGATTTGTTTTCCACGGCAATTTCAACCACCCGTTCGTTCACGCAAATTTCACCGCCGGCATCCGTGATTATAGTTGCCAATAGATCGGCCAATTGCTGGCTGCCGTCGTTAAACAAGCTGGAACCATTAATATACAATACGTTGATGAGCGCATGTATATAGGCAGGAGTGCATCCGGCCACACCTCCGTACATCGGATTCATATAAGCCAGCAGATCCTGTAATTGGGGATTGTCCACATAATGTTTTATAAGTCTGTCTGCCGCCCACAGGAAATGTTCGCTATGGGAAAAAATATGGTTCGGGCCTTTTCGTAAATAAAAGAGGTCGACTTCTTCGGACAGCTCATACAGTTCATTCACATAGGCTTCTATGTGTTCCTTTTCTTCGGGAAATTCCAGCGATAAATAGTGGATGAATGCTTCCTTCCCCTGGGGTATGCGGTAGGTTTTCTTATCTGAAAGATAGGTGATGGAATCAATGGCATCCTCATCGGTATGGCGGATGGATAGTTTGTTTATTATCCCCAAATAGGAACAGATCTTATGGAGCGACCCGCCGGAACAGAAACCTCCGAGAATGTGCATTCCGGTTTCAAAAACATCACCATGGCGGGTAAAGCATTGCAATCCGCCTCCTATGATCCGGTTTTTCTCAAGTACGGTAACCTTATATCCTTCCTTGGATAAAAAGGCGCCGGTAAAAAGAGCGCCCAAGCCTCCTCCGATAATTACTGCGTCATTCATTTGTTCGCTTCAATAATTTGGTGATAGATATTACTTGCTCCAAGCAGTTCGGAGCAGGTGATGATGGTACCGACCAATACGCCCAACATCCCATGTGAATTAATATTCTGTCCGGTCAAATACAGATTGGAGATCTTTGTTTTATGGGGTACGCGGCAGGAAGTTCCCAATGTAATATCCTTGGCGACTCCATACATGGAGCCGTCCTGCGTTCCGGTATAATCACGGTAAGTCAGTGGAGATGATGTGTAATAATGGGCGATCCGGTTTCGTAAGCCCGGAAAATCTTTCTCGACAACAGAGAGTAACTTCTCGGCTTTTTGCTTTTTATATGCCTCATAACTTTCCCCTCTTTTTCCGATGCCGGTGTTCTCCCAGGCAGCCATTTCTTTTATTGACATATAGGAAAGGATCACACCGCTTTGAGCGAACTCTGCCCGGTCTTCATGGCATAAGTGCATGTACAGATAACCTTTTGGCCATGATTCTTCGTCGTAATTCTCGCAATCCCACGGGGAATCGCCCCTGTAGCTGTAAAAATTGGAATTCATATAGGGCACGGCATTATCCTTGAAATGCAGATAGATGGAAAACCCCGCTACCGTATTCGGAATAGCATTTATCCTCCTGCGGAATACCGGACGTATCAATTTCGTATCGAGCATTTCCAAAGTCCTCACAGGATGGGTGTCGGAGATGATAACGTCCGCAGGAAAGAATTTCCCGTTTTCCGTCTCAACACCGGTAGCCTTGAAATCATCGCATAAGATCCGTTTCACTTTATGGCGGTTCAATACCCGTCCGCCTAAACTTTCTATCGTCCCGGCCAATGACAGGCCGATGATGTCGCTTCCACCGACGATGCGAAAAGCGCTCTGATTATAGAAATCCATAATGAAAGCATGTGACGAAAATGGTGTTTTATCTCTCTCGGCAGCATATAGCGGCAAATTGCCCGCAAGTACGCTTTGCAATAGCGGGTCGCCGATAATTTCTTCCAATACATTATTTATACTGCGAAGTTGATATTTGGTATTCACGGTCCTATCAGATTCGGCATATTTCAGGGAATGTAAAGACGAGGCTTCGGCTATGGTTTTCACCAGGTCATAATACCGTACCAGATTATCCTTCTCTGAAGGGAAATAAGAAGATAACTGTTCGATAAAAGGCTCCCGGCCGTTAGGAAAACGAAACAAATCTCCTCCTAATGAAACCACATCGTAGCCGTTTACATCCAGCCTGCCCAACTTAATATCTTCCCTGACATTGAGATAGACAAGCAGGCGTGCCAACGTCTGCCCTTCATCGGCACTGCCGATAAAGTGCATACCGGTTTCAAACTTTACTCCGCGGCGGGAAAAACATTGCAAACATCCGCCAATCTGCGACGCTTGTTCCAGTACCGTTACGTGATAGCCGTTTTTGGCAAGGATGACTCCGCACGCCAGGCCGCCCAGACCGCTTCCGATGATTGTGCATTTCTTTTCCATATGGCTATACGTCAGGGGTTATGTTTATCACATCTATTTCTTTATCCGCTACAGGGAAATGCCTTAGTTGTTCTTCATTTATCAAATGGATAAAATGAAGATTACAGGGTATGCCGGATGTGTTTATTGCCAACAGATGGCAATCTTCATCTTGCTCAAAAGCATACACTTCCATATCCTTATGGACAAGCGCAAACAGCCAGGCAAACTCTCCCTGACCGCTGTTTGTTATCCAAACGGTTTTGGCGCCCCGGTAATCACGGTCTATACATCCCGTAACCGTTTTTATATATTGGAGTGTTTTCCTGCAACGGGATTCCACGCCATGTCCTTTGTACATGTATTTATGGCGTACGTAAGGAATAAAATAACCGGCATCTTCACGGGATATGCAGATTTCCTTATACCGGTCGCAGTATATTCTATGAAATTGCGACGCAAGTTGCAGGGCATTCTTTGCTTTTGATACTTCCGTTGCCGGCATCCGCTTCCCCAACTCCATATAAATCCGGCCTTCACGCAACATAAAATCCTTCTTGGGGAGTACATGTCCCACGCCATGGATAAATACGGGCAGAATATCCACGCCCAGCTTCCGGCTTAGATAGAAAGCTCCTTGATGGAATCTCAGGATAGAACAATCTTCGGAGCGGGTTCCTTCGGGAAAAACGGCAACGGAATAACCGCGGTCTATCATGGATTGCAACCGCACAAGGTTGGCATCAACACCATTCGATACGGGATAGAATTCCGCATACTTGATAATTATTCCATAGAACGGATTGTTCCATACCCGGTCATTGGTTAGAATAACTAATTTAGGGGTAAGCATCATGATACACATCAAATCCAGATGGGATTGATGGTTGCATATGATAACCGCCGGCTTTTCAAACGTTTCGCCGTTTGCATTGTCAAAAGCAAACTTAACACCGGGTACATGCCGGATGATAAAGGTTGAAAAGAATTGCAGCACTTTATGATAACGTATCCTTTTTCTTTCGGATGTCCTACCGATACGGAAATAGAGAAAAGTAAAGGGTATCATGACCAGATACATTCCAAAAAGGAAAAACAATAAAGAAAAGAGTGAGCGCCCCAGCCTGTTCAGCGTAATGGGAATCTGCCGGACACGGCCTTCCGAGGTTGTAATCCATTTGAATATCAATGGCGGTAAATAATAAGCCATAGCAACTACTGTAAGCATACCGATGACAGCAACTTCCGCCAAAGATTTCATCGCAGGATGTTTGGCGAAAATCAGCATACCCATTCCTATAAACATGATAATGGCAGACAGGCCCACGCTGTTTTTATATGAAGCCAGTGTTTTCTTCCCGTAAGCGTATTCGTACATCAGTCCTTCGGTTATAAAAATTGTATAATCATCTCCCTGCCCAAAAATGAAAGTGGCAAGAATGATGTTTACTATGTTGAATTGGATATCCAATAGCTGCATAATGCCGAGAATCCAGATCCAACTAACTGCCAAGGGAAGAAATGAAAGAAAGCTGAGTTCCAGCCGTCCGAAGGATACCCAAAGAAAAAAGAACACAACAAACCCACAGATGAATCCGATGTAATTAAAATCGTCCGACAAGATAGAAACAAGTTGGTTGCTTACATCTTTCGTATCAAAAACAAAACAGGTTGGGGCTATTTCCTTATTAAGCCATTCTTTCAGCTCTGCCCCGTCTTTTTTCGGTACCTGGATGTAATTTACAATTCGGATGACAGAATCTGCTTTCATGATATAGTTTTCACCGATGGATTCCATGATGGTTTTGAAATAACCGGCATCATGAGGTTCGTACGAAGCGGTGATACTTTCCAGAAAAGGGGAAAAGGCTTGCGGGGAGAATCCCAAGCGTTTGCTTTCTTCCTCAAGATCTTTTATACTATTTGCATGTACATTCCAGAAAGCAGCCCATTCTCTTAGCGTCTCTTTCTGGCGGGAAATAGAAGGGATAAAATTATTTATGCCGCTGATTTGAAGGATTTTACCGGTTCCGGTATGGTATTCCAGCTCCTTTAACAGGTCTTCGTTTTGTTGTAGCGCTTTTTGAAGGTCTTTGTTTTCCGATACGGCATATAGATATTGGGCGCTGTCTTTCCGTTGGATACTGGTTGATAATAAATTCAAATCGGCCCTTTGCTGCTTCGTCATATAGTTGATATGCTGCATATCCGAGTCGAAGGATACCTCCAAACTAAAATAGGCAAGAATGGCAGTAATGACCGCAATAGGCAAGAGCGCTTTTCTTCTACTTTCTTCCGATAGGGGAATGAACCGGTCAAGATTGAATTGAAATTCGTTGCGGGAAACTTTACGTTTGGGAACCAGTACGGGCAAGAATATGAGTACGAACAAGATTGTCCCGACAAGAGTCAAAGACCCGAACAATCCCAGATCGCGTATGGCTTTCGCATTTAAAAACAGCAAGCAGAGAAATGCGCTCACGGTTGTTATATTCCCAATCAGCAATGGAGATGCCATTTCTTTCAAGGCTATCCGTTTGTTGGGTTCATGTTTCAGATGATCAAGGAAATGGAGCGGATAGTTTACTGCAATACCAATAATGACGGACCCAATCCCCAGTACGATAATGGAAATGCTGTCTTTATAAGCCGCTATGCATCCCAAAGCGAATAACCAGCCGAAAAGAATGGAAACGCCTATCCAGAATAAATCATCAAACCGTTTAAAGGAGAAGATAAGAATGGCAAAGATGAGAATGATAGACAATGAAACGGACAACAAGCTGTCTTTCTTTATCTGCCGGGCATTAATCACAGCAATAAGTGGCGCACCGACTGCTGAAATACTGACTTCGGAATATTCTTTCTCAGTCTTTAGGATCACAGAATCTATCAAGACGGAGAGTTTCTCGTTCAGTAAAGATTCACTGATTCCATAAGGCGAAGAAAGGAATACCAGACCTTTATTTCCATCCCTGTTAAAGATGTAACCGTCAATAATCTGATATTGGTCGTCTATATTGAAAGACTGCAAGCGTTGCATTACCGGGGTAAAAAGCCGTAGCGGATCATATTGCAGATTCCGGACCATCATGCCACCCGTAGGTAGCATCAGGAGAGTCTTGTTGCTTTCCATTTGGTTTGCGATGTATCCGGGAGTTGAGAGGAGGGAATCCATCCGCAAATAGTCCGCCGGTGTCAAGAAATAGGGATAGTTCTTCCAGATGAAATCTACCATTTCCAACATTTGGGATTCTTCTACACGAATTTGCATATCTGTTATGCAGTGGGATACATCCGTCTCTTCCCAGAAAGAGCCGAAACTTTCCATCGCTTCTATCAATTCGTCTGTATCGTCTGTTTCTTCGGAAGAGAAAATCACCACTATTTTGTTTTGCCCTCCCAAATGGTTATAGACAGAAGAATACTTTTCACTCTGTTTGTTTTGGGGGAGAAAGTCTGCAATATCTTCTTGATAATGCATACGCAATGCTATCGCCAAACATCCAAGTATACATACGGCAAGAAGCAAACCGGCCAGCCATTTACGCTTGGTTAAATTGTCATATATGAACAAACAAAACCGTATCATACTTGGCTCCTCCTACAAGATCTGAATATTCTCAATGGCAGTCCGTATAGGATTGCGCCTACGCACAAGACGGTATTCAACAAGCTGATTCTCAAAAAATCAATGACCGGACGAAAATGGGAAACCCTTTCTTCTTCCGGTGGATAGTAAACCCGTACCGGTATCGAATACAATTCCACGCCATGCCATGCCGACAGAACAAGGAGTTCCAGCTCCGCTTCGTAGCGGTTGGTTATAGCTTTCAAGCCGGTCAATAACTTTAAGGGATAAATCCGGAACCCGCTCTGGGTATCTGCTAACGGCTGACCGGTTTGGATATAAAACCAGAAATTGGAGAATTTGTTGGCAAAGGTATTCCCGCCCGGCATGTTTTTACTTTCCAAATTACGGCTTCCTACGATCAAGGCATTGGGATGTTTCCGGATTGCTTCTATAAATAAAGGAATATCTTCCGGAAAATGCTGCCCGTCGGAATCAATGGTAACGGCATAGGTAAAGCCTTGCTCTAATGCTTTAAGAAAACCGGTTTTCAAGGCATGGCCTTTTCCCCTGTTGTTTTCATATTGTATTAAGGTAATGGGCAGCCGGGCTTCTTGTAAAAGTTTACGGGTATCGTCTGTGCTTCCGTCATCTACCACGATAACTTGCTTGGTGAAAGACAAAACCTTTCTGAGTACCTGCATTATTGTCCGGCCATTATTATAGGTCGGAATGATTATGCAAATATCAGGATCGTTAGCAGCCTGCATTTTATTGTTATCAGAAAGGTTCATAAACATAAATCATGGAAATCTTTGCATATTGGTTTTCACCGGATAAGATAGCGGCCTTTATTTTACATCCCGTACCGGTTTCTTCTATCTTGGGAAAAACAAAGTCTATAAGAGCACCTTCAACCGGTGATAGTACCGACAAGAATTTTATGTTCTGCATTTCTTTCAGATATAGCCTTCTGTTCAACTTTCTTTCCAGACATTCCGTTGCGATTTGTACAAGACAAATACCCGGAGTAACGGGGTTTCCCTGAAAATGAACTTTATAGATAAAGTGATCGGCATTAAGCCTGATACGACAGACATACACATCTTCCTTTTGCGTGTCTTCTACTATATGAAAAAAATCATTCAAAAGTTTCATGGCTTTCCTTTTTAAAATGGTGTTAACGTATATCTGATTCGATGCCTGGTGTTTTCCAAAACAATACCACCGTCGTCCATTCGTACAACTTTTCTTTTTTTACTTTGTTTCTTCACGTTAGGATAAGCAAGCAGATACTTCCAGTCTTCCATGACAATTTTCTTTATATACCATTTATCCATGAAAGCGATCACATTGAGTAAACGGATTTTGCCTGAATTTATTTTATAGACAAAATCAAAGGCTTTGACTCCGAATTCATTTATTATACTGCCAATCATTTCGCCGTCACCCTGCTTTATAATACATATGCCCGTAAATCCATTTTCTTTGAACTGCAGAAAGAAATTATATTCGATCTTTCCCGTATTATCAAAATGGAAAGGAATCTCTGACGGCATTACGTCCTGAGCTGATATATGAATGGCAACCGGCAACAGATTAATCCAGACTAAAAATTTTCTCATCAACAGTTATATTAGAGCGTACATTTTTCAATATGATCCGGGTGGTGTCGCCGCTTTTTTCCTTCATCTCAACTTTTGATACCATCGAAACATCAGGGTCAAAACTGATCGTTATGACATTGAACATCTGCTTCATTTCTTTTTTCAAGGGAACAAGATCAGCTATCCATTCGTGTCCATTGGCATACATGGTAACTTTAAAATCCGTATTACCGGTAAGACACTTCCCTGTAACACTATTCATGATGATGTTTGCTATTTCCTGAAACAGTCTGCTTGACCTTACGTCAATCTCATCTTTCTTTTGGGAAGATTTCAATATAACTTTTGTCCCATTCAGTATAAAGATATAATTGTAAGGGGTATTATATTCCCATCGGAATAGATTATTCTGTTTATAATACATCTTTCCTTTCGATACCATTTTATCATTCAAAAGAGACAAATACTTTGTTTGCTCAAACTCACATTGCATGGTTTCCAAAGAAGACGCTGTCCGGTTGATTCTTTGAATCATTGTCTTTTTTAGATCTTCATCGACCGCCTTCAAATCCTGCGTATACAAAGACGCCGGCAAGACAGCAAAAAACATGGATATTATCAAGGCTTTCATTATATGCTATTTTAAAATTAAACAACAACCACATACAATAAACAGAACTCCCAGCCATTTGTACAATGAGATCTGCTCATGGAAAAACAGAATTGCAGCAAACATACCGAATACATAACTCAAACTGATCATCGGATAAACTATACTAAAAGGGAATTTTTTCAGCATATACATCCATAGCAAAGAAGCTATTCCATAACATATTCCGCAGGACATGAACCACCAATTGGTCAGCAGATCTCCCCAAAAAGCCCTGTTCCATCCAAAATTCCCCATTCTTAATAAGGCAAACTTGAGTAATACCTGCCCGCTGGAAAGGAGGATGCATTGAAGTACAGAGTATGGTATTATTTTCCACATATATCTTCTAATAAAATGAGTGAGCAACTTTTGCCTTCAAACAAGTTGAATAATAAAATATAGTTGGGCCTGCTTGTTGCCGCCTTTGATTGATCCATATACAAGAAAGCAGGTATTTTTCCATATAAGAGACAACAAGCTGCCGCATAGAATCCTAACCCCGGAGCTGTATAGCTTTCGCCGAAAACATGCTTGTAATGTAATATGGGAATATCGCCGAACAGCTTAGGCAGCACATCCTGATAATAACTGTCATTCAATTCATTGCCGCTGATTCCTGTCATTACCGCATCTATTTCATCCAATGAAATGCCTGCACCATCCAGCATATGGCTCAATTCTCTTTTTAGCCGTTCCATTTCCGGTTTATACATCAATTTAAAGCCGGACAAGAGGCATAATCCTTTTGTCTTATCGGAACCCAGCATTACTGAAACGGCTGTTTCTCCGCATACTTCCCTGTCTTGTCCGACAAATTTTGCTTTCTTCAACAGCGTAAAATAAGATGGAGTCATTTCATCATGCCCTCCAATAAGGGCCGAATCTATCAGCTCTAGTTGGAATTGCGTCCAGGCATCCTGCAATGCGCTGTCAAAAGAGACGCCTTTGTGGGCATATGTAATGTTATATCCGTATGTCTTCGTATGGATACCGATAAGCGAACTGATCGTATTATGTGTTGATTGCATAAAATGGGTGGGCTTCAACAGTTGTTCTCCATTCCGGCATAAAGCGTCAAGAAAGAACTCCGTGTTTTCAATACAACCTAATCCAGTTCCTGTTATAATGGCATCAGGACATTCTATACCTGATTTACGGATAACTTCCAGAGAAGTTACCAAAGCACGTTTTAGGAGTTTACCCATCCTGCGGCTTTCCGCAGATGATAAGAAATCCCTGAAATTCGGATCTATCGAACGCACATAGGAAGTGTTATGGACAACCGGCCGGTGTATCCATTCATCGGTTAACGGATTTTGAATGGATATTTGGGCCATTGCTTGTATATAGACTTTTCTTTTTTTCATGAAACAAGGGGATGGGTCAATAACAACGAGGAATCATTTCCCCCGAATCCAAATGAATTGCAAAGTACGTGGCTGATGGGAGCCGCCAGCTTGGAATTATTTACAGGGATGATACCATCTTCCATTTTATCTTTCCAATTCAGATTTTCCGGAAGAAATTGGTTTCTCATAGCCAATATACAGATAACAGCTTCGATAGCCCCGGAAGCACTTGTGGTATGTCCGGTGAAAGATTTTGTTGACGAAACCGGAGGAATCTTATCGCCGAATAATCGCTTTATGGCAATGCTTTCGCTCAAGTCATTGTTGGGGGTTCCGGTTCCATGCGCATTGATATAATCTACTTTTCCTTTTTCTATTCCTGCATTATCCAAGGCTTGCGCCATCGCTCTAAATGCTCCTTCTCCGTTTGGAGAGGATGCAGTCTGGTGAAAAGCATCACAAGCATTGCCGTAGCCGGACAAAAGCGCTATCGGTTTCACCTGCCTTTTTATAGCGGAAGATTGAGATTCCAATACTAAGTAGGCTGCTCCTTCGCCCAAGTTCAAGCCGGAACGAGTGGCGTCAAAAGGACGGCAGGGCGCCGTATCAAGAATCATCAGGGAATTGAAACCGTTCAAGTGAAATTTTGTAATGCACTCGCTACCACCGGCAACAACAATGTCCATTTCCCCGTTTCTTATCATATTAGCACCGAGAATAAGCGCATTGGCAGAAGAAGAACACGCTGTGGATATTGTGGAGACAAAGGAAAAATCACCGAAGTAATCTGCTTGCATTTCAGTACAGGCACCACAGTCGTGTGTGAGAATGAACTGGTTTCTTGTGTCATTTGACAGGAAATCCAGATAATACAACTCGCTTTTGTCCATACCGCCGACTGTTGTTCCGGATATCATCCCGACATTTCTCAGATCGCAGGACATAAGGGAGGCTTCGCCTAATGCTTCTTTCAGAGCCAACATTCCCATAAGAGATGTTCGCGTTTTAGGAATATCAGGAGCGATATTCAGCATGGAAGCCATTTCGTCATTGGTCAATTTGACTTCTCCTACAGGGAACTCTTTATGCTTCGTTCTCAAATACATAGGAGGGCCTATTCCGCTCTTTCGGGACAGTAAAGAAGAAAGTACTTCCTCTTTATTCAATCCGATAGACGAGACTACTCCTGCTCCTGTAATTAAAACCGGCTCATTCATGTGTCTTTACTTGGTTCGTTTTTCTGCAATATAACCGGCCATCACGTTTACAGACTTGAATATTTCCCTGCCCTTTGCCGGATCTTCCAACTTGATACCATAATTCTTTTCAATCAATACAATTAATTCTAATGCATCGATAGAATCCAGTCCCAAGCCGTCTCCAAACAAAGGGGCATCATTGTCTATATCCTCCGGGGTTACATCTTCCAGGTTCAGCACTTCAATGATCTCTTGCTTTAATTTTAAAACTAAATCGTCCATTTTCAAATATTTAATTGGTTATAAAATGAATTTATTTCTTCTACTAATATATTGGAGGTTTGCCGTTTGTCCACAAGAAACAGCAAGGCCTGAAAATTATCTTCACTTTCACAATCCACCCAACCGGCCAAAACAGATGTGATGCCTGCATCCTGAAATGTATTTCCTATATGTTGGGTCATTATTTCCGCATCCGGTCTTACAAGTACATAAAAGGATGTTTCACCATAATAGTTATTGCGGATAGCAATCTCCCCTGTAACAATGTTAGGAAGTGTGTAGGCGAATATAGAAGGACTGGGGAAGTAATTTTCCCGATTCCGGATGGTTTGTTGAAAGTGATGGTCTGTATTCAACGAACCGTTCCGGTTAAAAAGAACAATAGCCCTGTCCTCGCGGGGAGTAAATTGCCTCATTCCACCCGTTTCATACGCGAGCAGCATCTCAGAAGCTATAAAACCGAGCTTGCAGAGGGTATCCATTTTAAAGAACTTGGGATAATCATTTACTCTTTCCCTGTAAAGTTCCGTCAATAAGGCATTGCCCGTCGTCCGGTGGTCGATATTTTTTCCTCCGATTAATACGGAATCCGGTGTTATTCCTACCCATGTTGTTATCATATAGCCATTCCTTTCTTGAAAAACAATGCGGCATTGCATCCACCAAAACCGGATAATAATTTGATAAAGGATCTCTTGTCTGTTGGACAGTTCCGGTTGAATATGGATAATGGAACGGTTACACCGGGTGTTTCATATCCCCGTGTTGCCAATATTGTATTGTCGTCCACAGCAGACATGGATATGATGGATTCCAAAATCCCGGCAGCGCCCAAAGTATGGCCGTAATATCCTTTCAATCCATTGACAGGTACGGTTTGTAAGCCGGCGCGTTGTATGGCCACAGCTTCCATTTCATCATTGTAAACCGTAGCTGTACTATGTGCATTTACAAATGCCAGATCTTCTTTCCCTTCTTGTTTGAGTACCGCCCTCAAAGCACGATAACTTCCTTCTCCGGTGCGCGAAGGACCGGATATATGATTGGCATCATTCCTGATGGCCCCCAAGCAAGCAATCCATTCATCGGTTGGAAAGGATGAAAGCTCTTTCTTCCTATAAATTATGGTCGCTGCTGCTTCTCCTAAATTAAGGCCGTTTCGATCCTTGTCAAAAGGTTTACAAGGCTCCGCAGATAGCGCCTTGAATGATTGAAAGCCGGAGATGATGAACGGTGACAGGCAATCGGCGCCCATGACTACTACATAATCATATTGTCCTATCTGCAAGCATCGCATGGCTGCTATTTGTGCACAGGCTCCGGAAATGCAGGCATTGGAAACAACAACCGGAGGATTGGGATTCTTAAAGTAATCTGTTACTTGTTTTGCCGCTTCTCCCAATACGATTCGATCCGCAGGGATTCCACTATGGTCGTTCCGGTCCAAAAGAGATATATTTCCTTTTGTAGTGGACAAGATAAAGAGAACCTTGGCGGATGAAACATCAATACAGCTGCTTTTCAAAGCGTTGGATACGGAAAGTATGAGTATTTTCTCGAACAGGGTATATCTTTGACAGAAATGAAGTTTTTCACATTCTTCTTCGATAGCATCACGGTCGATAAGAGAGGCCATGAATGTTTCGGGGATGTTCCACTTGTTTTCATAACGGCACAAAGCGGATTTCCCTGCCTTGACTGCAACGTAGTTTTCTGCTGATGTGAAGCCCAACGGGGACACAATGTTATCAGCAATCTTGGCCGCTACAAAACGTTCCACTGTTGTTTCCATTCTTCATAGAATTTTGGACTATTCCAGACCAGCTGATATTGCTTGTCAAGAAAGACTTGTACCGAATGACCGGTGGCTATCAAGCTATTGTCGGCAATATTCCGGATCTCATAATCAAATACGATCTTAGCGGCCGGTGTGGGGCGGTAAATAATCGTAATCTGTGGTTTCATACCGTAAACCAGCGGCTTTTTGTATTGGAATGACAAGTCAACCAATGGAGCATAGAATCCGTTACCGAATATAAAAAGATACCCAAGCCCGTATTTCTTACCAAAAGCCTCACGCGCGTCTTCAAAGTAAAGGGAATAGGATCCATGCCATACAAAATTCATGGAATCCACTTCACTGAAGCGTATCTCAAATTCTTTTGATACCGGTAAAATTTCTTTTTCCATGCTCTTTCAATTTTGAGAATCAATATTGCTTAGGGCAATCTTCATTTCAGCCTTTACCAATAGTTCATCACCGCTTTTTATGGCGGCATCCACTAATGTCATTTGAAATATTTCTTCTTTGACTTCAATGGAAGTGATCAGCAATTCATCCGCTACGGGCGTTCTGAAAATTTGCAGATTACGTATGGCTCCAATAAATCCCAGCTTGATATGCTGATTACTGATATGATTGATATATCCCATACGTGCAGCGCAGGTCTGGGCAATATTTTCTATAAGACCGGAGGAGGTGAATCTTCCTTCGTCAAAGAATAGATTGTCCGGTTTCACCAGAAATTCTGTGATTGTCTTTATCCGGTCAAAATGGATCAGCTTGTCTACCATAATAAAAGGAGGGCGCTGCGGCAGCAGATCCAATATGGGTATATTCCGTATTTCACTCATAAATGCGACCAAAAATCATAATAATTAAACCATTGGACAGGATACATTCTTACCACTTTTTCCAATTCTGTAGCAAAAACTTTTGCCAGCTTTTCCATTTTTTCCTTTTGTGAAAGCTGTCCTTCTTCGGCTGATCCAATATTCACTTCCCGTATGAATATCTTGTATTTATCAACGGATTCTTTCATCACGAATACAGCCAGAACCTGAACTTTACGTTGGACAGCCACAGCAAACGGACCTATTGGGAATTTTGCTTTTTCGCCAAAGAACAGACATTCTACATATTTGGGGGAACCGAATATCCTGTCTCCCGGCATACTGACTATTTCGCCGTTATTCAAGGCTTTATTCAATAAAAACACATGCGACATATCTTCCTTTACCGGTATCATGCACATTTTATTTTTCGAAAGCACCCTTGCTCTATTTCTCATGATCGTTTCTGTTTCACCGGAGAAAACCAACACATTGAAATGTTTTTCTTTAGCTACAAGGGAATAACCGGCCAATTCATAATTGCCGATATGAGAACTTAGCTGAAGAAAACCCTCTTCTCGCGAAGCCAAATGCTTAAACCTTTCGTATCCGTCAATTTCAAACTTGAACGTCTTCCCTGCATAAAAAGCAAAACGGTCTAAAATGATCTGTCCGAATCTGAAATGATTTAGATATACGTATCTGAAAGACTTCAGTGGAGAGAAAGCAAACCTTTTTCTGAAAAAATTATATGTAGAGGTATATCCTTTACGATTACATAGCATATAAAAGGGTACAACCCATCCCATCATAAAATAGAGGATACGAATGTCCATCAGGCGTAGCCAAGTGATCAGCATACGCTGCATCCATGGCTGTCCGCCTGTTTTTCCATTCCAAAGGTCATGCTTTTCTATTTCCATATTGAATAGTTAATTATTCCCGACTTTACTTTCTATGTAATCGTAGAATTGGCTTAAGGTGGTAACGCCGGCCATTTCTTCCGGTTTTATTTTAAAACCGAATGTTTTCTCTACAATAACAACAATGTCGACGAAATCCAGGCTGTCAATGCCCATGTCTTCTTTCAGACTTGCATCGGGGATGATCGCGTCTTCATTAATTTCCAAATCATCAATCAGAAATGCTTTCACTTTTGCTTCAATCTCTTTTCTTTCCATAATCTATTATAATTTACAAACCATTATACTATGTCCTTGACCTAAGTGGTCGTGAATTGTTTCCACGCGCAGTCCTGCTGCTTCTACCAGCCGTTGCATATCTTCCGAATGGTACATTTTGCTGTTTCCATTGGCCATAGCCGTGAAATATAGGCTGATTTGAGTCAGGCAGAACGCCGCCGGCTCATATTTCTGTCTATCCCAGAACGTTTCCATAATATAGAGCCGGGTTTCACCGGTCATCGCTTTTGCCGCCCGTCTCAATATGCCTGCAATCTCTTCTTCGCCAAAGCAATCAAGGAATTGGCTCATCCAAACGGCATTAAAATGTTTACCGGTTGGAAAAGAGGCGTTCGTATCCAGCAGATTGATTTCGTAACCGGTTATTCTGTCTGCTCCTGATTTACCGTCCGTTTGCGAGCGCATCATTTCCAGTTGCTGAGGCAGATCCATGATCGTTACATTTACTTCATGATCATACTCGACACAACGCATGGCCCAACGGCCTGTGTTCCCGCCGACGTCAAGCAACGTGCGTATCGGACGGCTGAATACGATTTCAAGGGCTTTGTCAAAAGAACTGTCAGAATAGAAATGGTCAAAAGCAAGCCAGCTTTTCCGTGCCGGTTCCGGGATTTGGGATAAACCTTCATAGATGGTATTCCAATCGCCGAAATGTTTTAAACCGGCAGGCTTGCCTTCCAGAAGCGCTTCTTCCAAATGAAACCAGCCCTCATAATTGACATCGTGGTTAAAGTCTATATTTACACGTGTCGCCGGGTCATTCAGAAGGAACCAGCCTGTTTTGGAGAGGGAGAAACGTTCGGTTGCCGTATCTAATAATATGGAACCTATGGTTAGGGAAGCATCGGTCAAAACCTTTACCGCATAGTCTGACAATCCTGTCTTACAGGCGATCTCCTCACGTGTAAGTCCGTCATGACTATTTCTGAGCATATCCAATATTCCGAATTTAATCATCAGACGGGATACTTGAAAAACAATGGGGCCAAAGGCGATAAATTCGGCAAGGCGTTGTGCATCACGGGCCGATAACTGTTCTTTTGTATAAATGCTGTTCAGTGCAGGAAACAAATTCATGTTCTGAGGGTTAAAATTATTGCTTGATCTCCTTGATTACTTCAATGACATCATCAACTAACTCTTTATATAGATCCGCTCTTCGTTTTTGTTCGGTATAAGCGCTATGTCCTGTTTGGTTATTGATAGTCAAAGTAAGTAAGCAGATATTCTTTTCCTTTTCATAAATCTCTATCGTTCCAGACATTCTGGCGCCGCCGGCCCCGAAACCAACTAAAAAAGAGGATGCAAAACTTCCCAGATCAAGTTTATCAACGGTAATGATCATTCGATAGGGAACATTCGGATTATCGGTTAATTTCAGTCCCTTTTTGTTTTTACTATTCCAACGCCGGTAAAAAGCCTTTTCGCATACTTGGCTTTCTTTAGGCCAGTCTTTTACAAACTCATCACCGCGTTCTTTTAAATACTCCATTAAAGGTTTCCCTTCAACAAGGGTTTGTGCATAGCTAAATTGAATTGTAGCCAGGTTATTCGGGTTTTTCACAACGGAAACATCGCCGGATTTGACGTTAATATCTCCGGCACAAAGACTCGTAACTGTCATTGCAGCAAGTACGAATGAGATCATTTTCTTTTTCATAAACTATTGATTTAATTTTAGTAAATATATAAGTTCACATTAACGTTACTTTATTTTTTTATGATCAAAGCGCTGTTTGTTCCTCCAAACCCGAAAGAATTGGAAAGTATCGTATTCAATTCCATATCTACGGTCTTGGATGTAAGATTTATTTTTTGAGCATATTCATCCGGATTCTCCAGATTGATGTTAGGAGCCACGAAATTGTGTTGCATCATCAGGACAGAATATACAATTTCACTTGCGCCGGCCATCCAACATTCGTGCCCGGTCATCGATTTGGTCGAACTGATAAGGGCATGTTTCCCATGAAACAGCCGTTCCAATGCTATCGCTTCAAACATATCTCCCTGATGAGTGGATGTTGCATGTGCATTGACATAATCAATATCATCCGGGCTGACTCCTGCATCGGCCATGGCTCTTGACATGGCAAGAACCGAGCCGTCATCATTCGGTTGGGATATACCTCCGCCATTGGAAGAAAAACCATAGCCGGTAACTTCCGCCAATATTGCCGCCCCGCGATTGACCGCATGGTCGTAATCTTCAAGCAGCACGGCAGCAGCGCCGCCGCTTGGAATCAGTCCGTCGCGGTCGCGGTCGAACGGGCGGGAGGCTTTTTCCGGTTCATCCATGCGAACGGAAAAGGCGCCCAATGCGTCGAAGGTGGCCATTGAGTAATAGTTCGTTTCTTGCGCTCCGCCACAAAGTATCATGTTCTGAAGCCCTTGTTTTATCAACATGCAGCCTAAACCGATGGAATGGGAACCGCTGGCGCAGGCAGCGCTGACAGAGAAATTGATACCCCGCAGACGAAATATGGTGCTCATATTCATGTTCACCGTAGAGTTCATCGACTGGAAGATCAGCCCTGAGCCAAGCAAGGCCGAATCATGTTTCTCGTCCATTATTTTAGCGGCTTCTATCACGGGTTTTGCCGATGAGTCATTGCCGAAAATCACACCGACTTCGTTGGCCAATAGATAGGCATCGTCTATATTCGCCATCTTGAAGGCTTCCTTGCTTGCCATATAGGCATATTCGGCTTCTTCGGGAAGTCCCATGCGCAGGCGCCGGTCTATTACTCCTTTAAGTTCGGGGCGTTCAACGATGCCGGTCAGCGCCGAGCGATAACCATATTCCAATCTGGCAGGTTCTATTCCGATGCCCGACTTTCCTTTATATAAGGATTGGCGTACGTCTTCTACATTTTTTCCCAGGCAAGACCAAATGCCTATTCCTGTAATTGCAACTCTTCTTGCCATATTTTATGTATAAAGTCCTCCGTTAATAGAAATTACTTCTCCCGTGATATAGGATGAATCTTCAGAAGCCAGGAAAGACACCAATGCGGCCACTTCTTCCGGTTTTCCGAAGCGGCCTGCCGGAACCATCTTTTTTAATGTGTTTTCATCCAGATCCTTGGTCATATCTGTGGTTATGAATCCCGGAGCCACGGCATTGACGGTCACTTTGCGCGGTGCAACCTCTTGTGCAAGCGCTTTGGTGGCGCCGATCAAGGCTGCTTTGGCGGCGGAATAATTGCTCTGTCCCGGTAAGCCTTTTATGCCGGAAAGCGAAGCTATATTGATGATACGTCCCGAGCGGTGCGACAACATATTTTTCAGCAGGCGGCGGGTGATATAGAAGAAGCCGTTTAAGGTCGTATCCAAAACGTCATGCCATTGTTCGTCCTGCATGAAGATCAACAGGCTGTCCTGGCGGATTCCCGCATTGTTGACAAGGATGTCTATGTAGTCGTCCGGATGTTGGTTTTCCCATTTCTCCAAGGCGTGTTCGACTGCGTCGCGGTCGGACACATCAAAAGAGAGGAGTTCTCCTTTTCCTCCCTGTTCTTCAATTTGTTTGAGCGTTTCTTCGGCAGCGGCCTTATTGGAGCGGTAATTGATTATAATGGGAAGTCCCTGCTTGGACAAATGCAAGCAGATCGCTTTTCCCAACCCGCGGGAGCCGCCTGTTACCAATACATATTTCATAGTTCTGTTATTTTAATCGAAGTGGATTTTGTCTCAGGTAATTTTCCATTTGAGCGATTTCCTTATAGAAAGGCGTATCATCAACAATGACCGGAACGAATGTGCGTATTGCCTCATAAATGCGTCCGGCGGCAGGAGAAAGTTTTTCTGATATTTTCAAGCAATCTACCGCCTGGGCTAAAGCGATATAGTGGATAGCCATTACCTGATACGTATTCTCGATCACCTTCATGCAAAGAAGGGCGGAATTGGCGCCCATGCTGACAATATCCTGATTGTCGTTATTGTTAGGTATGCTGTGCACATAGTTCGGCATAGCGAGTGTCTGACATTCGGCCGTTGTTGATGTGGCCGTGAATTGGCAAGCCTGCATCCCGTAGTTCAATCCTAAAACGCCCAGATTCAGGAAAGGAGGAAGGATACCGTTGATGCGGTCGTGGAATAAGTAATTCAATTGCCGTTCTACCGTCATGGCAACACGGACCATGGCAATCTTGACCTTGTCTTCTTCTAAGGAGATATAATCGCCGTGGAAATTACCCCCGTGATAAATGTTTTTCGAGTCGGGATCAACAATGGGATTGTCACATGCGGAATTTACTTCTTCTTCCAGGATCTTTCTTGCATTTTCAAGCGTGTCGTAAACGGGGCCTAAAATTTGCGGTGCGCACCGCAATGAATAGTATGCTTGAACCTTGTGTTGAAAGACTTTGCTTCCCTGATGACTGCCGTTATACAATTCATGCTCGCGTTTCTTCAGGCACAGGCTCCCCTCTGCAAGCCGGCGCATACGCTCTGCGATTATTTGTTGTCCTTTATGGCGACGACATTCGTTTAGTTCCCGGGCCATCATATCGTCATAAGAAGCGGCGATTTCATTCATCCAAACGGACGCCAACGTAGCCCAATCCAATAATTGTTCGGCTAAAAGCTGGTTTACGATTCCGATACCGGTCATGACAGACGTTCCATTGGTGATGGAAAGACCTTCACGGATATAAATTTTAAACGGCGTCAGTCCGTTTTCCTTTAAAACGTCTTCCGACCGGCGCCAATCTCCTTTATAACGCACTTCGCCTTCGCCGATCAAGGCAAGGGCAATATGCGCCAGCTGTACCAGATCACCACTTGCCCCCACGCTTCCGTGTTCAGGAATAAAGGGATATATGCCGCGGTTGATAAATTCCACCAACAGCTTAACCACATCGACATGTACTCCCGAGCGTGCCTGCAATAAAGCGCCCAACCGGGCAATCATTGCAGCTTTTACATATATATCAGGCAATGGAGCACCTGCTCCCGTTGAATGACTGCGTATGATATTGTATTGAAGCTCAAGCAGGTATTGGTCATCAACACGCCATTGAGCCATTGGGCCGAAGCCTGTATTGATGCCGTAAATGACTTTGTTTGCGGAAAATTCTTTCAGAAAATCATAGCATCTGCTTACCTCCGCTAAAGGTAATTCCGACAGCTTTAATTTATGATCCTCAAATAACAGCTCTTCTATTTCAGCTAATCTTATTGATGGTTCCATTTTCACCACTGTATAATTTAAATGTTTTGTTTATTGTTTTGTTTCCGTTCGCCCTGCCTCATATCGAAGACGCCAAGTTTGGAGGCGACCAGGCAGTTCTAACTCTATAATCTAAGTCTCTTTTTGAAAATATAAACTTCTGTATCGGAAAAGATATAAGTTTTAAGCATTTTGCTTATTTTAAAACTATTCTCATGTGAAACTCTCGCAAAGATAGAATAAATCCAAAATATTCTAAATGATTTTAGAAGTTTACGCCGTCTAAATGATTTCCATACAAAAAACAAGGATGAAATGGAGCTACGACGCCGTCTAAATGGTTTCCCACAGCGGGACGGAGCTACGACGTCGTCTAAATAGCTTTTTGTCCGCTGTCTGTAAAAAACAGGATGAATAATTGGGCGCAAATGATAATGGCGCTATACTTGCAGCGCATTTTTAAAAGAAAGATACAGGAAATATGGCTAAAAAAGAGAAGAAAGATAAACCCGCGCAGCCGGTGACACACGCCAAGGCTCAGTTCACAACTTTTGCGGTGAAGGAGCCTTGCGAACTTATGGACTTTCTGATGAAAGCCAAAGACGGCATTAGCCGCACAACAGCCAAATCTCTTTTGAGCAAGCGGCAAGTGTGCGTGAACAATATAATCACCACGCAGTATAATTTCCCCTTAAAGCCCGGCATGAATGTGCAGGTCGGCAAGAATAAGGGCAGGAAAGAGTTTCGCAGCAACCTGCTGAAGATCGTATACGAAGACGCTTATCTCCTTGTGGTTGAAAAGCGGGAGGGAGTGCTCACCATTGGGACCGACACGCAAAAAGAGCGTACCGCCCATTCCATATTAAATGAATATGTTCAGCGTTCCGGACGGCAGCACCGGGTGTATATCGTACATCGCTTGGACAAGGATACGTCGGGGCTGCTTGTCTTTGCCAAGGATGAAAAGACGAAGTTTACCCTTCAGGATCATTGGGAGGAGATTGTGAAAGAGCGCCGGTACGTCGCCGTGCTTTCCGGTGAGATGGAAAAGGATTGCGGCACGGTTACTTCCTGGCTGATGGATAATAAAGTATATGTGACCTATTCGAGCATGACGAATAACGGGGGTGACAAGGCGATCACGCATTACCGGACGATCAAGCGCGCCAACGGTTATTCGCTTGTTGAGCTGGAATTGGAAACCGGAAGGAAGAACCAAATACGTGTTCACATGCAAGATCTTAAGCATCCCGTATTGGGTGATGTGAAATACGGGGACGGCAACGATCCGATAGGGCGCCTGGCCTTACACGCTTTCAAACTGTCTTTCTACCATCCGGTTTCTAATGAGTTGATGGAATTTGAAACCCCCTACCCTGCTGTGTTCAAGAAGATCATGCAGAAGTAGGGAGTTGAAGCTGTCAAAAGGACTTACCGGTTCTTTTTCCACAGCCGGCTCATGTCTTCCAGCGTTTTTCCTTTGGTTTCGGGAACGGCTTTCCAGACAAACAGGGCCGACAGCAGGGCAAACGCGGCGTAAATCAGGTATGTTCCGCCGATGCTCCACTCGGACAGGGACGGAAAGGTACTTGACACCAAGAAGTTTGCGATCCATTGGGCTGCCACGGCAATAGCTACGGCTTTCCCGCGGATAGTGTTCGGGAAGATCTCGGAAATAAGCACCCAGCAAACAGGTCCCCAGCTCATCATGAACGATGCCGTGTAGATGATAATAAAGATGAGGGCTGCCAAGCCGATTGCATCCATGAACGAAAGTATACTTAATGCAACCATGCCTGTCATCATGCCGACGGAGCCGATGATCAGCAGAGGCTTGCGTCCGAATCTGTCGACCGTCAGGATCGCCACTACCGTAAACAGGATATTCACCACACCCATCACGACGGTTTGCACCATCGAAACGTCGCCCGAGGCTCCCATTTTCTCGAATATGCGCGGGGCGTAATAGAGCACGACATTAATGCCTACGGCTTGCTGGAACACGGATAACAGGATGCCTATGAGGATAAGTCCGGCGCCATAAGTCAGCAGCTTCTCGCTTTTTTCTTTGACGGTAGCTTTGATCTCTTCCAGGATAGCGGCTGCCTGTAGTTTTCCGTTAATACGTTCCAGCACGTTCAGCGCTGCGGCGGGACAACCGCTCAGCACCAGATAGCGCGGAGTTTTGGGTACAAAGAACAGCAGTATCCCGAATAACGCTGCGGGATACGCTTCGCTCACAAACATACGGCGCCAGCCGACGGTAACCATGGCTTCGGCTGTGGGGAGATGGTTGCGGATCAGATAATTCACAAAATAAACCACCAGCATACCGAAGATAATTGCAAACTGGTTGCAGGACACCAAGCGGCCGCGCATATGCGCGGGTGCTACCTCGGCGATATACATCGGGCAGATGGCCGACGCCATCCCTACGCCAATACCTCCCAGAATACGGTATAAGTTGAAAGCGACCAGCAGTCCGGCGCTGGGCTTTCCGTATTCAAAGAACAAAAACTCCGGATAGTACGATCCCAATGCGGAAAGGAAGAACAGCAGTGCTGCCAGCCGAAGCGAATTCCTGCGTCCGAAGAAGGAAGCCGATATTCCGGAAATGGCGCCGCCCAATACGCATCCGATCAGTGCGCTGGATGCCGTGATACCGTGCCATGCTTTTGTATATTCAAAACCGCCGGCCGAACGGAAGAAAGTCTCAAGTCCCTGTTCGGCGCCGGAGATCACCGCCGTATCGTAACCGAAAAGCAGTCCGCCAATCACCGTTACAGCCGTGATACAATACAGATAAAGAGTGCTCGTTTTCATGGGAAGCGCAGATCTAAATATACATATTCAGCAACGCTTCATACAACTCTTGCTTACCGCTGGTCTGCTTGGGTTCGCCGTTTGCTTTTGCATAGGCCACGAGGTCTTCAAGGGTCAGTTGACCGTTTTCAAACGCTACGCCCTGGACGGAATCGAACGAGGCATAGCGTTTTGCCAGCATGTCCTTGTATGGAGATTCTGCCAGAAATGCGGCTGCATTTTCCAGCGCGCGCGCCATGACATCCATTGCCGCGATATGGGCGATGAAAATATCTTCAAGGTCGGTGGAATTGCGGCGGGTCTTAGCGTCGAAGTTGGTGCCGCCGTTCCCCAGTCCGCCATTCCGGATGATCTGTATCATGGCCTGGATGAGTTCAAACGGATCGATCGGGAACTGGTCGGTATCCCATCCGTTTTGATAATCGCCGCGATTGGCATCGATTGATCCCAGCATACCATTGTCTACCGCCACGGCCAGCTCGTGTTCAAACGTATGTCCGGCCAGCGTGGCGTGGTTTACTTCGATATTGACTTTGAAGTCTTTGTCCAAGCCGTGGGCTTTGAGGAATCCGATCACGGTCTCCGTATCTGCGTCATACTGATGCTTTGTCGGCTCCATCGGCTTGGGTTCAATGAGGAACGTGCCGTTGAATCCACGTGCACGCGCATAGTCGCGGGCGGATTTCAGGAATTGCGCCAGGTGGGCTTTCTCACGCTTCTGATCCGTATTCAACAATGACATATAACCTTCGCGTCCGCCCCAGAACACATAGTTAGCTCCACCCAGCTCGATCGTTGCATCAATTGCGTTCTTGATTTGAACGGCTGCACGGGCCATAACATCGAAGTCCGGATTGGTTGCCGCTCCGTTCATGTAACGTTCGTGGCTAAACACGTTGGCCGTTCCCCACAATAGTTTGATACCGGTTTCTTCCTGCTTTTGTTTCGCATAGGCTACGATCTCTTTCAGATCGGCTTCATACTGTTCGATAGATCCGGCCTCATCCACCAGGTCAATGTCGTGGAAGCAGTAATATTCGATGCCGACCTTTTGCATAAACTCAAAACCGGCATCCATTTTGTCTTTAGCAGCCTGGACGCTATCCGGATCGGTTTTCCACGGGAAAGATTTGGTGCCGCCGCCGAACGGATCGCCTCCTTCGGCGCAAAGTGTATGCCACCACGCCATGGAGAACTTCAGCCAGTGTTTCATTTTCTTTCCCATGATCTCTTTTTCGGGATCGTAATAACGGAAAGCCATCGGGTTCCTGCTCTCTTTTCCTTCAAACTTAATTTTTCCTACTGTAGGAAAGTACTCTCTTTTTGCCATTCTTTTAATTAATGTGTGATTGATACGCCGGCATTACCAATAGGCTGCGCGGACATACGTTCACGGGTTACACAATATATTCATTACTATTCATTCTATTTATTCTGTTAAACACATACCCGCACAGATCTATACGACCTTGCCGATACACTGTTTCCATTTGTCATAAGCATCAGCATAAGCCTGCGCCTGCGTCAGGTTGGGTTCGATAACATCCAGCTTGTCCAGGGTGGCGAACGCTTCTTGGTTGTCTTTATAAATGCCGGCGCCGATGCCGGCGCCCTTGGCTGCGCCGACGGAACCATCCGTATTATACAGTTCGATGACTGCGCCGGTCACTCCGGCCAATGTGTCGCGGAAGATCGGGCTTAGGAACATATTGGCATGGCCGGCGTGGATCTTCTTCACCGGAATACCCATCTGTTCCATAATATCAATTCCGTACTTGAAGGAAAATACAATTCCTTCCTGCGCCGCACGGATAATATGATGCTTGCCGTGAGTGTTGAAATCAACACCATAGATGTTACACCCGGTTTCTTTATTGTTCAACATGCGTTCCGCGCCGTTCCCGAACGGTAAAATGCTGATTCCCGAACTCCCCACAGGAGCTTTGGACGCCAACACATTCATTTCATTATAAGAAATTCCTTCCGGAGCAATATTCTTTTTCACCCACGAGTTAAGTATGCCCGTGCCGTTGATACAAAGCAATACGCCCAAACGGGTCTGTTCTATCGTATGATTCACATGCGCGAAAGTGTTCACACGCGATTGGGGATCATAGTTCACCTCCCCATTCACGCCATAAACAACCCCGGATGTGCCTGCCGTAGAAGCAATCTCCCCCGGATTGAATACATTCAGGGAAAGCGCATTGTTCGGCTGGTCGCCGGCGCGGTAAGTGACGGGTGTACCTTCTTTCAACCCCAATTCACGGGCGGCGATAGCGCTCACCGTTCCCTGTTCCGAAAAAACAGGTTTTATATCGGCGATCAGCGAAGGATCAAACCCATAATAGTCCACCAAGAAGCCGGCCATTCTATTTTCCTTGAAATCCCAAAAAATTCCCTCCGAAAGCCCCGAAACCGTGGTACATATCTCGCCGCTCAGCCGCATGGCGATATAATCGCCGGGAAGCATAATCTTATGGATCCTTTCGTAAACAGCCGGCTCGTTCTCCTTCACCCACGCCAGCTTTGATGCGGTGAAATTGCCGGGAGCATTCAGCAAATGGGACAAACATTTCTCTTCTCCCAACACCTCCACCGCTTTTTGTCCGTAGGGAACAGCGCGAGAGTCACACCAAATGATGGCCGGGCGAAGAACTTTCTGATCCTTGTCCACACAAACAAGCCCGTGCATTTGGTACGAAACACCAATGGCTTTGATCTCAGCCGGATGAACACCGGATTCCTCCAATACCGCCTGCGTGGAGCATTTAAGATATTCCCACCAGCTTTCCGGATCCTGCTCCGCCCAACCCGGCCGGACAGCTATAATATTAGCCTCCGTTTTTGGAAAAAAGGCGGAAGAAACACTTTTGCCGGTCCCGACATTCACCAAACTCGCTTTCACAGACGAGCTTCCTATATCATACCCTAATAGAAACATAGCTTATACGTTTTATTTTCTCATTTTATTATACATCTTTTTATCGAGCCTGTAGTACCGGGCCGCGCGATGGGGAACCCCTTTCTGCTGTTCCTCCAGCGGAACAACGTACTTCATGGCGGCTATCTTCTTATGGAAATTGCGCACGTCAAACCGCTTATCATAAATCAGCTCGAACAGTAGCCGCAACTGCAATGCCGTAAACTTGCGGGGCAGCAGCTCGAACATGATCAACGGATAAAACTTCACAAATTGGCGGATATACGCCAAAGCATCCTTTATGATCAAGTTATGGTCAAAGGCCAGCATCCTTACATCCTTGACGGGCACCCAACAAGCCTGATATTCATCCAATAACGACTGGCCCAATACCTTATCTGTTTTCACAATGGCCACGTAGGCGATGGTTACAATACGCTCAACTTTAGATTCTATCGCACGTTCCAACCAACGCATATCCTTGGGGTTACTCGTCCTGTTCTTCGAGCCGAAAACCTTAAATTGCATCAAACCGACACTGCCAACCCCGGTAAGTTCTTTCAAGACGCGTTGCGCCGCTTCGTCCAGGTCTTCATCCATATAAATAAGACTGCCGGGCAGTTTCATATCATGGAATATCTCTCCCTGGTCTTCACCTACCCGTTTGATCAACAATACTTTTAGTTGTTTGCCGTCAAAACCAAACACCACACAGTCAACAGAGATATGGTTGTTTGCCAGCGGCATTTTATTCGGTATATTTTGCATGATCTCAATCGTTAAGGCTACAAATGTAGAGAGAGTTCTTGAAAATGCAAGCCCCAAAAACATGATATACAACATATCATAAAACAGTATTTATTAGAGGTATACATATCTTAGGATATACGATATGATTCTTATTCTTATCTTCATATGTACGATATATATCCGTAGTCCGTTTGGAGTTGTAAATTATATAACAGCCACGCCTGTTCTTCATCCTCACAAATGGGATACAGAACAGACATTTCTTCTTGGCATTTATTTCAAAACAATTTTTTTGGGCGTTGCCTGCGGCCCGAGCCATCCGCTGCAAGTCCTCGCTTCGCTTCGCTCGTTCCGGGCTTTCCGCTGCTGTCTCTAACGCGGCTGCGCGTCTTTGTAAAACCAAAAAACGGCATCATCTTTTAAAAAAAGCGCTTCGACGCCGTCTAAGCGCCATTACCTTTTGGGGAAAACGCTTCGACGCCGTCTAAGCGCCATTACCTTTTGGGGAAATCATTTCGACACCGTCTAAGCGTCATTACCTTTTGGGGAAATCATTTCGACGCCGTCTAAGCGTCATTACCTTTTGGGGAAATCATTTCGACGCCGTCTAAGCGCCGTTACCTTTTGGGGAAATCATTTCGACGCCGTCTAAGCGCCGTTACCTTTTGGGGAAATCATTTCGACGCCGTCTAAGCGTCATTACCTTTTGGGGAAATCATTTCGACGCCGTCGAAATGACGTTACCTTTTGGGGATGGCGCTTCGACAAAATGTTGAAGAGCTTCCGTGACGGCGCAGCCGCGTTAGGGACATAAGTGGAAAGCCCGCAGCGGAGCGCAGCGCAGCGAGGACTTGCAACGGGTGGCCCGGGCCGCAGGCAACGCCCAAACATTTATCATTTACGATTTACCATTTGCCATTTGCCTGCGGGTTAACGAATTGTCAATTATCAATTATTTATTGTCGATTGTCCATTGGTAATTGTCAATTGGTAATTATCCATTGTCAATTGTCCGTTGTCAATTGTCCATTGAAAAGACGCAGCCCCTGCTCTTTCTTTTTTGGAAGGGGCAGGGGCTGGCGTTTCGGGGGGCCGGTGGGGTTTTATGTGCGGTTGAATATTGTGTACGACCGGTATCCGTAGATCGCTACTACGATGAAGCAGATGAGTGACAGGATGAAGGAGATATTTACGGCGGGTATTCCCAAGATGATCTGCCGGTCGATGATCAATGCTTGTAAGGGCGGCAGGGCTGAGCCTCCGAGGATGGCCATGATCAGTCCGGCGGCTCCGAACTTGGCGTCGTCGCCCAGGCCTTCGAGGGCAATTCCGTAAATGGTGGGGAACATAAGCGACATGCAGGCCGAAACGCCCACCAGGCAGTATAGCCCGTGGATGTCTTGCAGCAGGATGACTCCGGCGGTGCATCCTCCGGCGGCAACGGCCAGGATGGCCAGGAGTTTGCCCGGATTGAGGTAGCGCAGCAGGAATGTGCAGATGAAACGGCTGCTGCAGAAAAGTATCATGGCCAGAATGTTGTATTTCTGCGAGAGTACTTCGGCTGCTTTTTCGCCCATTCCGTTTTCCATGAATATGCGGGTGCCGTATTGGATGATGAAGGTCCAACACATGATTTGCGCTCCGACATAGAAGAATTGTGCGATCACGCCTTCGCGGTATTTGGGTCGGGCGAATATGCGCTTCAGGGTCGGCAGGAAATCTATTCTTTGCGGGCGTTCGGCGTTTCCCGGCATCTTTGTGAAGGTGATCAGAAGCAGCATGAGCAGGATGACCACTCCTATGGTTATGTAGGGTGTGATCAGGATGCCGAGGTCGTGGTTTTTGACGGCTTCAAATTCGGCATCGCCCAGCATGGCCCGTTCGGCGGTTTCCATGGGGTGGAGTTTGGCTTGTATGTAGTTCATGGCTACGTACATTCCCAGCAGGGATCCCATCGGATTGAAGGATTGGGCGAGGTTGAGCCGCCGCGTGGCAGTTTTTTCGTCGCCCATGGAAAGGATGTAGGGGTTTGCGCTTGTTTCGAGGAAGGATAGTCCGCAAGTCAGGATAAAATAGGCTATCAGGAAGGGATAATAGGCTCCTGTTTCTTTGGCCGGCAGGAAGAGGAATGTTCCCAGGGCGTAGAGGGCGAGTCCCATCAGGATGCCTGCTTTGTAGGAGTATTTGCGGATGAATATGGCTGCGGGGAATGCCATGGCGAAGTATCCGCCATAGAAGGCGAGTTGTACGAGTGCTCCGTCGGTCACGCTCATGCGGAATATTTTGGAGAAGGCTTTTACCATCGGGTTGGTGATGTCGTTGGCGAATCCCCAAAGGGCGAAACAACTGGTTACGAGTATGAAGGGTATCAAATAGCTTGCGGCTTCTTTAGGTACCGGCGATCTTTTTACGGATTGGTCTTTCATAAATTGGGGTGCTTTGATTGGTGTCCGGTTCAATTTATTTGTAGATCGGTCCGTAGTTTTGACAGGCTCTGTAGTCGGCTCCTTCTTTGTCCATGCCGAAGGCGTTCCATGCGGCGGGCCGGAAGATCTGGTTTTCTTCGACGTTGTGCATACATACGGGTATGCGCAGGATGGATGCGATGGTGATCAGGTCTTGCCCGATGTGTCCGTAGCTGATGGCTCCGTGGTTGGCTCCCCAATTGTTCATGACGGAGTAGACGTCTTTGAAGGCGTCTTTTTGGTTCAGTCGTGGTGCGAACCAGGTTGTCGGCCATGTTTTATCGGTACGGATGTTGAGGATGTGGTGGATTTCGGGGTCGATGTCTACTGTCCATCCTTCGGCGATCTGGAGTGTTGGGCCGAGGCCTTTTACCAAGTTGATCCGCGTCATGGTTACGGGCATTCCTCCTTCGGACAGGAAGTTTGACGAGAATCCTCCTCCACGGAAGTATCCGCGGTCTGCAGGGTACCAGGTGGTTGCTTTGAGGCAGTCTTCGACTTCTTTGGTGCTGATTTCCCAGAAGGGTTTCATTGCCGGTTGGCCGTCTTTGCGTTGTTTGCCTGTTCCGTCGAGGGTGGTTGCTCCGGAGTTGATCAAATGGATGATGCCGTTGGCTGCTTTTCCGGTGAGTTTTTTTCCGCTCACGCGTTCTACGGCTTGGGGGCTCCAGTAGGTTCGCACGTCGGAGAATATTTGGGCGGTGTTGGTCAGCAGATGCCCGAAGAGCATGGATACGCCGTTGCAGGCGTCGTTTTCAGTGGCTACGACGTAGGCTTGCCGGATGCCGTTCCAGTCGAATGATGTATTCAGCAGTGCTTCGGTGAAGTCGCCGTTAGGCAGGAAGTCGGTCCATTGGCGTTGTCCTTGGAAGCCTGCAACGATGGCGTTGTGGCCCAGGGCTTCTTCTTTGAATCCTTTTTCAAGCAGTTTGGGGTTGCCTTGCATGAGGTCGCGGATGATGAGGGTCATTTTGACGACAAACTCCCAGTCTTTGTCTTTTTCCTGGCGGCTTTTTTGTTTTTCCGGCAGGTTGTAGTCTGTTCCTTCGTTGGGTTTGCAGTGTTTTTCGGTCCAGGCCATGGCTTTGTCGAATTCTTCTTCGTCGTAGATGTGTTGTTCGATGCGGCGCAGGATTTCGGTTGAATCAATTGACTCGTTGCGCATGCCCAAGTATTCCTGGAAGAAGTCTGTGCTGACGATCGACCCGGCGATGCCCATCGATACGCTGCCGACGGACAGATAGGATTTGCCACGCATCACGGCTACGGCTTGTGCCGCACGGGCGAAGCGCAGCAGCTTCTCTGCGGCGTCGGCGGGGATGGTATTGTCGACCATGTCTTGTACGTCGTGTCCGTAGATGCCGAACGCCGGTAAACCTTTCTGCGCGTGCGCCGCCAGGACTGCTGCCAGGTATACAGCTCCGGGGCGTTCTGTTCCGTTGAATCCCCAAACGGCTTTGGGGTAGTAAGGGTTCATGTCCATTGTTTCGGCGCCGTAACACCAGCAGGATGTTACCGTAATGGTGCTGCCCACGCCTTCGCGCTCGAACTTGGCGGCGCAGGCGGCGCTTTCTGCCACGCGTCCGATGGTTGTATCGGCTACGACACATTCTACCGGACTTCCGTCGCCATTCCTGAGGTGGGTGGTAATTAATCCGGCCACGGCGTGGGCCAGGTTCATTGTTTTTTCTTCCAGGCCTTCGCGGATACCTCCCTGACGGCCGTCAATGGTTGGGCGAATACCTATCTTAGGCCATTCTCCCCTAAATCTGTTTGTCTTCATGATATGATATGGGTTTATAATTTCAGTATTTCTTCTTTAACCTGTTCACCGCCGACTCCAGCGATTCGGTAGGCGCAATGATGTTATATCCTTCCCAGAAATCTTCGTCGTAGAAGCTGCTCACCTTGTCGGACAATACGTTTCTGATGTTAAATGCCAGCTTGTAGGGGATGGCAACCACGTTGTCGAGCTGCTTGTCCGTCGCCACCATTTCCGAAACAACGGTATAACCGGTAGAGAACAGCCGCCGCTTCCAGTCGCACCTGAAACGAATCACATTCCGGATGTAGTTCAGGTAGCTCACGCCGTTCTCCTGCTTATAGGTAACCAGATAGGAGATCTCTTCGGGTTTGAAGCGAAGGTTAAGCGGTTTCTTCCTCAATATGGTGTTTGTGACCTTGTTGCTGTCTTTCATACTGAAGCCGAACTCAATCCGGGCGAATGTCAGCGTTTCCTGGTCGATGTACATCGTTCCGTAGAACAACGGATAGGGTTGTATCGCCGCAGGCTCGAAGCTGACTGCATAATGTGGGCGCTGATCAAGCATCACGGGTGTTTCCATCCGGAATGTATAATCACGCAACGTTCGGGCGTCAAGCAGCAGGTCGTGGTTCTTGACGGCATCTAAGAAAATGGCGATGTTCGGCCCACCCTGCAGTTTCACAGCCAGCGTATCGCTGGTTTTGGGACTAAGCAACTGCCTGCCTTTATACACTTGCACGCGGTCGCGCTCGACGTTGTCGGTATAAGGAGTCTTATATACATTTACTATGGCTTCGGTCACGCTGATATAGTTGCGGCGCTTTTTGATGGTCTCGCGGTAAAAGCCCGTCAGCAAAGTATGCCGCGCGCTGTTGTTTTCCGCGATCCTGGCAATGGCATTTTCAACTAACTTCAAGGGATCCATTGCGCGCACGACGATCTCGGGCAGTGTATTGGCGTTGGGGATCAGCAGGATCACAACATCTTCCACATTCCCGCCCTGAATCGGATAGCGTTGGCTGCGGTAACCCAGATGGGATATTTCGAGAGTGGCCTCCGGTATACTGTCGCCCACCTTGATGGAGAATCCCCCATCGGTATTGGTCACCGTGCCGATACTTGTTCCCAAAACGCTAATGTTCACATACTCCAGCGCTTTCTTCGATGAACGGTCTTTTACCACTCCGCTGACAGTAACAAACCCAGGCCCTTTTGCGGCTTGCGCCGGCGAGCCTTCGCAACATAGCAGAACTGCCAATAACAGCCCTGTTGATCTTATAAATTCCGCTTTCATTATCGTATATTGTTTTTAGGGTAAATCCAAAGCCGGTTGCACGGTTATGATCCGCCGGAAAAGAATGTCGTGTAGCGATCGATCCGGTCTTCTTTCTGCAAATATAAGAATATATCCCGCCAATCCACCATAAAATTACAGGAGGTATCCGGATGAGGCCTGTCAGTTTACTCCTATTTTTCTCAGTTCTTTTTTTATCCGGCGGAGCACTTTGGCTTTGAATGAGTTTGTGCAGCGGTAGTAGTCGCAGTATATATCCCGGGCGGCGCTGTTTTCTTCAACGGGGGATATTTTTTCTACGGGCAGGGGCTGTATCCATAGCCGGGAGGTGTATAGCCCGTCGTCGTTACCGCAATGTGTTCCGCTTCCGTCGAATCCTTCGTTCCGTACGAGTGATTTGCCGGCGTTGAGCGAGAGTATGTTTTCGAGGAAGAGGCTGGCGTTCCAGCGGATGGCCCAGGAATTGTTTTTCCCGGCGATCTGCCGGCGCAACATGCGGGTGAAGCCATAGCTTCCGTTGAAGTCGAACGCGTGGGTGAGCTTTCGTTCCCGCAGTTGGGCAAGCAGGGCTTTCCCATCGGGATTGAAGTGTTGCCAGGCTCTTTTCCAAGTTGCCCATCCCCAGCTTCCGATCCATTTGATGAGGAATGTATCCGGCAGGGAAGGGTCTTGGGTGAAGTCGCACGCGTGGATATGCCCTACGCGCGGCTCGTCTTTGTAGGTTTCGAGGGCGTCGTTCATGAAGCGGAGGAAGTGCGGAGCTACCACCAGATCATCTTCGAGCACGATGACGCGGTCGTGTTCTTCGAGGGTTTTGCCTACGCCGGTGATAATGCTTTGGGCCAGTCCTTTGTTTTCGGTTTGCTCAATGACGGCCACCGAGGCGAAGCCTGCGATGGTGCGTATGTACTTCCGGACTTCGATGACTGCCGGGCGTTCTTCCGCGTATTTGGCTGCGTCGGAGTAGATGATCAGGCGGCTTCCGGCGGCCGGCGGGTTCTGTTGCAGGGATTCTACGAGCCGCCGCGTGTGTTCGGGGCGGTTGTAGACGAACAGGAGGATGGGGGCGGGTGTCATACGTTGTTCTTTTATGGGTTATTGGGCTTTAAACAATGCTTTCTTTACTGCTCTTTTTATATTTCCCGGCAGCAGGCGGCCGATCTTTTGCTTTGCCCTTACGGTGAGCAGCGGCTTGACAGGCTTGACGAATGTGCGCAGAAAAAAGTAGGCGATGATGTTCTTCAGGTTTTTGTCTTTCGGCCGGTAACCTTTATACGGCGTCTGTTTCAGGTAGTGCCACCAAAGCGCCTTTTTGGGATGTATGCTTTTGTAATGCCAGGGTTTTACGGGACCGATATAATGAATGATGACCGGACGGCGCAGGGCAGCTTCGACTTCTTCTTTGGTGAATAGCCGGAGGGCGATGTCTTTTTCCGTCCAGTAATTATAGTTGTAGAGCGGCGGAAAATAACTCACCGCCCGGTGAAGCGTGGCGTTGAGCACGTCCTGGTCGGGCGAATTGATAACATCCATGTGTTGGCGGGTAAATTCAAAGAACTTCTCCTGAAGATTTTCTTCACGGATGCGTTTGATATTCATCAGCGCCACACCGGAGTTGAAATACGCATAATCGTCGGGCAGCCCGAGTTTCCGGCAGTGTTCCTTCCCGAAGATGTTGATGGTGTCTTTGGCGCCGGCTATGTACACACCGGTAATATCTAAGTTGTAAAGCGAACGGATAGAACCATTGACGACGATGTCTCCGTCCAAATACAGCACCTTGTCTACCTGTTCGGGTAACAGATGGGGCAGCACCAGCCGCAGGAATGCGCTTTTGGAGTGCCGGCTTTGGGGTACTTCGCCCAATTGTTCGTCGGTTACTTTCAAGCGCCGCATCTCATGCCCGTGCGAAACAATAAAATCTTCCATCTGTTGCAGCTCTTCCTGGCTTACTTGATTTGACAGATGCAGGAAATTGACCGTTATGTGCAGGCCGGCGTTATGGACGAAGATTGACTTTAGCAGCACGGTGATCGGAACGATGTAGTTGGAGTCGCCTGCTACGGCTATTTCTATCTTTTCGCGTTCTTTCATGCGGAGATTGTTTTAATGTTAACGGATTGTTTTGGTGCCAACGAGCAGACCGATCGAAACGGCGCATTGCGCCAAACCTCTGCCGTGCGAAAACAGGGCTTTGACCATCCGGCCTTTGGCTCCCTTATAGCGGGCGATGAGGTCAAAATCCATGCTGCCGTAGCACTGTGCGATGATGTCCGTTGCCCGGGCGCGCTCGTCGGGGCCGAAACTCTTTCCATACTTTTTCAAAAGCATATCCATGTACATGGTATGCCCCCAAAAGTCATAATTGAAGCTGGCTATCTCTTTTTCGTCAAAATGATGCGCTTTCATCAACCGGAGCAACCTCAGGTTGGTGATGCACCAGTCAAACCGTTTGACAGACAGCTTCCGGGTGATCGCATCCGGGTTTTCCTTTCCATAGTAGAACGTACCTCCCGAAAACACCACTTTATTGCTGTTCAGAAAGAAATTTCGTGTGGCATATTCGTCGCTGTTGGTGGCGAGGTCGTCAAAACCTATCCGTTTCACCAACTCGGCTTTCCAAAGGGCAAAAGCGTGTATGTCCCATTTCAGGCTGTGCCGAAAGGCCTCCCTTCCGGTGAGTTGGAGGTCCTTGTTGCCAAACAGCCCGCTCTTCGGCTTGGCGGTTTCATTGCCACCGCGATACTCCACCATGTCCGGCACAACGGCATCGGCGCCTGTTTCCACAGCCTTTTTATAGGTCAGTTCCAGCAAGTCGGCCGCCAGCATATCGTCTTGCGAGAGATAGAAGATGTATCGTCCGGTTAAGTGCGGAAGCGCAAACAACCACGACTTTGGAACGTTTCCACCGTTGGGTTTGACGAAAACCTTTATCCGGTGGTCGCCGGCGGCCCGGTCTTGCAAGATCTGCAAGCTGTCGTCGGTCGACGAATCGTCCACGCAGATCACCTCAAAGTCTCCAAAAGTCTGGCCCGCAATCGAGTCGAACGTCCTTGCCAAGTATTTCCCGCCGTTATAAACGGGCATGAAGATGGATATTGCAGGATTCGTCATCGTTGTTTCTTTTTTAAGATAAATGCTATTGCTTCTTTAAACATGACAGCGTTTGTCAGCCACATCACCCCGACATACAGCGCGGCCGCCATGATGGCTTTGGCTGCCAAGGCAAAATGCAAATCCTCGATCGGACTTGCCACCCACTGAACGCCAATCATGATGGCCGCCGCGATAATCAAGTACGGGGTTATATCTTTCAACACATCCCACAGGCTGATCCCGATGCTGCGCCATGCAAAATAATGCCAAACCAGCAACCAACAGATATTGATGCCTACATATATAATAACCATTATTTCGATGTCCCAGCGGTAAGACACAAGCATAGCCCCCAGCTGCACCATGCAGGTGGCAATGGTGTTCCACATATACACATCCGATTGCCCCTTACTGATGATCAAGTTGGCATAAAGGCGGGTGATGGGGTGAAATGCCCCGCCGATGCAAAGGATTTGCAGGATGGACGCGGCAAAAAGCCATTTGCCGGTGATGGTGATAACGATCAGTTCTTTGGCTATCAGCGACAGCCCGAACATAACCGGAAAGGAAACAAATGCGGCAAAGCGCAACGTCTTGCGAAACACATGGCGTTGGCGTTGTATATCGCCTTCTACTTGTACAAACAGGGGCTGCGCCACTCCTTGCAGCATCTCGGAGATGAAAGAATGGCCCATCGAATTCCACTTATTGGCTTGGGTGAAATAACCCACAGCTTTCTCCGAATAAAACCTGCCAAGCAACACCGAAAACAGGTTGTTGTTCAGATGGGCAAAGACATTCGTGATCAACAGCTTGCTGCTAAATCCGATCATAGACCGTAGCGGTTTGAAACTAAACCCGAAGGTGGGCCTCCATGGCGAAAAATACCAGTAACAAACGGTGAGGCTGGCAATGTAAACAAGGCTTTGAGTGGCAAGGCCCCAGTATGCAAACCCTGCAAGGGCAAGGATGATGCCGGTAAACCCCGCCAAGGCGAGGCTGAACATGAGTGAAACGGCTTTCTGCTTTACCTTCATGTTGCGGAAAAGATAGGCGTACTGTGCGGTTCCCAAGCTCGATATAAGGAATCCCAGGAAAAAATAACGGGCGAAAGGGATCAGTGCGGGCGTGTTATAAAAGCGTGCAATGAGGGGCGCACAGAAAAAAAGAATGATGTACAGGATCAATCCGGTTGATATGCTGAACCAGAATACGGCATTGTAGTCTTTGTGGGTGACTTCCTTTTTGTTGGCGATGGCGGCAACGAATCCGCTTTCTTGCAGGCTGGTTGCAATTAGCGTGAAAATGGTGATGATCCCCACCATCCCGTAATCGCTTACGTCAAGGATGCGTGCCAGGAATATCCCAAAGACAAGGTTGAGCAATTGCAGTACGCCATTGCTCAATCCGCCCCAGAATAATCCTTTGGCTGTTTTCTCTTTTAAGGTTTCAGGCATTTATGCAGAGTGATATATATTTGCACACAGAAACATATCTATTCAAAAGATTATGTTGGACTGGGATGTCCCCGGTCGGAAAAGAGTTGCTTTTGCGACTCTTTTTTTATGAGTGTATCCCGTCCTCCATCACTTCACTTCGCTGCCCGGCTTCACCGTTTTCTCCGGCATAATAACCGCCAGGGTGCCGTCGTTGTTTTCGGCACTCAGGATCATTCCTTCGGAAAGGATGCCTTTCAGTTTACGTGGTGCAAGGTTGGCGATGAAGCATACCTGTTTGCCGGCAAGGTCTTCCGGTTTGTAGTATTGTGCAATGCCCGATACGATGGTGCGCGTTTCCAGCCCGTCGTCGATCTTGAATTGCAGCAGCTTATCGGCTTTGGGTACTTTCTGGCACTCCAGCACGGTTCCTACGCGGATGTCCAGCTTCAGGAAGTCGTCAAACCCGATGTTTTCACGAACAGGTGCGGCTTTTTGGTTTGCTTCCCGGTTTGCTTTTTTTGTATCCAGCAGCTTCTGCACTTGTGCTTCGATGGCATTGTCTTCGATCTTCTCGAACAGTAGTTCGGCTTTGTTCAGCAGATGTCCGGCCGGTAGCAGACCGGTTTGCCCAAGTTGTGCCCAGTCGAAACTTTTCATGTTCAGCATGTCGCGCAGCTTTTGTGAGCTGAACGGCAGGAACGGTTCAAAGGCAATCGCCAGGTTGGCCGCAAGTTGCAGGCTGATGTTCAGGATCGTCGCCACGCGTTCCATATCTGTTTTTGCCAGCTTCCACGGTTCGGTGTCTGCCAGGTATTTATTCCCGATGCGCGCCAGGTTCATGGCTTCTTTTTGTGCTTCGCGGAATTTGAAGACGTCCAGCAGTCTTTCCACTTCTGACTTTACGCCGTCAAAGGCTGAAAGTGTTTCCTTGTCGTAGTCGGTCAGCTCGCCCGCAACGGGTACCTTGCCGTCGAAATACTTGGTTGCAAGTACCATTGCGCGGTTCACGAAGTTGCCGTAAATGGCTACCAGCTCGTTATTGTTGCGTGCCTGGAAATCTTTCCAGGTGAAGTCGTTGTCTTTGGTTTCGGGCGCGTTGGCGGTAAGTACATAGCGCAGCACATCCTGTTTTCCGGGAAAATCTTCTAAGTATTCGTGCAGCCAAACCGCCCAGTTGCGGGATGTTGAGATCTTATCGCCTTCAAGGTTCAGGAACTCATTGCCCGGCACGTTGTCCGGAAGGATATAGCTTCCTTCGGCTTTCAGCATGGCAGGGAACACGATGCAGTGGAATACGATGTTGTCTTTACCGATGAAGTGAACCAGCCGGCTTTCAGGATCTTTCCACCATTTCTCCCACGAGTCGGGATACAGTTCTTTGGTGTTGGAGATATAGCCGATCGGCGCATCAAACCACACGTACAGCACTTTGCCTTCGGCTTCTTCCACCGGCACGGGGATGCCCCAGTCGAGATCGCGGCTTACCGCGCGCGGCTGTAATCCCATATCCAGCCAGCTTTTACATTGTCCATACACATTGGGGCGCCACTCTTTATGGTCTTCCAGCACCCATTGACGCAGCCATGCTTCGTGACGATCCAGCGGAAGATACCAGTGTTTGGTTTCTTTCATTACCGGCGCGCTTCCGCTGATGGCGCTTTTGGGGTTTATCAGGTCGGTTGGCGAAAGGGATGTTCCGCATTTCTCGCATTGGTCGCCATAAGCTCCTTCCGAATGACAGTGCGGACATTCGCCTGTGATATAGCGGTCGGCAAGGAATTGATGCGCTTCGTCGTCGTAGTATTGTTCGGTGCTTTGTTCGATGAACCCGCCTTTGTCATAGATCGTCCGGAATATTTCCGAGGCCAGCTCCCTGTGCGTTTGCGATGTTGTTCGCGAATAAATATCGAACGAGATGCCGAACTTCTCGAAAGCGTTCTTGATAAGCGTATGGAAACGGTCTACAATGTCTTGCGGCGTTACACCCTCTTTCTTTGCGCGGATGGTAATGGGTACTCCATGTTCGTCGGAGCCTCCGATAAACACAACTTCTTCTTTTTTCAGCCGCAGGTAACGCGCGTAAATATCCGCCGGTACGTATACTCCGGCAAGGTGGCCGATATGAACCGGCCCGTTGGCATAGGGCAATGCCGATGTGATCGTTGTCCGTTTAAATTTCTTTTCCATAGATGAGTTTATGATGCGCAAAGATAATGAAATGACTATACTAATGGACAATGGACAATTAAAAAGCCCCTGAACAGTTTTCCCGTGTATTGACGGTGGGATCATGATCCGTTACCCGGATATGATACGGCCAGACAGGCGTTTTGTTGGTGAAAAGCAAAAAACTACAGGATAATTTGCTTTTTAGCAGGAAAGCCGTATCTTTGCACTCACAATATCGCGGAGTGGAGCAGTTGGTAGCTCGTTGGGCTCATAACCCAAAGGTCATCAGTTCGAGTCTGATCTCCGCAACTTAAATAAAAGGAAATTCTCTCCTACTCTTACCCCCTCCAGCTTTTATATAAGTACAAATTAGTTCGCCGGATATAATATATTCGATCCGGCAACGTATGTACAGGAATATTTGAGCAAGAAAAATGGATACTAACTTAATTTCGCCAACGCTTCCCTGATTCGGCGCATAGCTTCCCCTATGTTTTCGTCGGAAGTAGCGTAGCTTATACGAATATAGTCGGGTGCTCCAAAAGCCGTTCCACCTACACATGCCACATGGCCTTCTTCCAATAAATACATGGCCAGGTCGCCTGCATCATTGATTTTGCGGCCGCCCACTGATCTACCATAGTAAGAATTGCATTTGGGGAAGAGGTAAAATGCTCCTTGGGGAACATTGACTTCAAATCCAGGGATTTCTTTCGCCAGCTTCACGATCAGGTCGCGGCGGCGTTCAAATGCTTTACACATTTCGGCCACAGGTTCTTGTGTACCCGTATAAGCAGCTTCGGCAGCTTTTTGTGATACGGAGCAAGGCCCGGACGTGTATTGTCCCTGAAGTTTATTGCATGCCGATACGATCCATTGCGGTCCGGCGATGAAACCAATGCGCCAACCGGTCATTGCGTACGCCTTGGATACGCCGTTTATAACAACTGTGCGATCGCGCAGTTCAACGAATTGTGCAATGCTTTGGTGTTTGCCGATGTAGTTAATATGTTCGTAGATCTCATCAGCAATAACGATGATCTGCGGATATTTTGCCAATACGGCGGCAAGGCCGGCCAGTTCTTCTTTTGTATATACGGAACCTGTCGGATTAGACGGAGAGCAAAGAATCAATGCTTTGGTTTTCGGGGTGATTGCAGCTTCCAGCTGTTGCGGTGTGATTTTAAAGTCCTGCTCAATACCGGCAGGTACGATAATGCTCTTTCCTTCGGCAAGTTTCACCATTTCCGGATAACTCACCCAGTATGGAGCGGGGATAATTACTTCATCTCCCGGATTTACAAGTACCATCAGGACATTGCATACCGATTGTTTCGCACCGTTAGAGCAAAGGATTTGAGCAGCGTTAAAATCAAGATCGTTTTCTGTCTTGAGCTTTTTCACAATGGCTTCACGCAAAGCAGGATAGCCCGGAACAGGAGAGTAGCGGGAATAATTGTCGTCTACAGCCTTCTTTGCCGCCTCTTTGATGTGATCGGGGGTGTTAAAGTCTGGCTCGCCAACGCTCAGGTTGATAACATCAATGCCTTGAGCTTTCAGCTCATTGCTTTTTTGTGACATCGCAAGTGTCTCGGAAGGAGATAAACTGTTCAAACGATCGGATAACAGATTCATTTTGGTTGTTCTTTTATGATTATTGCTCAAATTCCGCAACAAAATAAGTGATTATATTTGAATTATGAAAGTAGACTACCCTTTTGCTTTTCTTCTTAATATTGCGATAAAGGGTGAAGCTGGAGGATAAAAGACAAAGAAATTCACCTTGCCCGATGAATACCATGCCATTTCTACATCGTCGAAGCGCTCTCCCAAGAGACAACGCCGCTTTATAGTTTTACAAAACGTTTTTTCCAAAAGACAACATCGCTTTGTGGTTTTACAAAGCGTTTCCCCAAAAGGTAACGTCGTTTTGTAGTTTTACAAAGCCGGCGCAGCCGCGTTAAGGAATTCTATGTTAATCTCCCAATATATTGAATAATAAGTTTCCTATTTTTCACGCCGTTGTTTTTTGAAGTGCATTATGGTAGTCGGCCTGATAGAGTTGTCCGTTTGCCACAAGAGCAAAGATACGGTGGATCAGCTTGTTCCTGACATTGTTGATTACCAGGCTATCGTCTTTACCCTCAGCCCGTTTACGCTCATAGTAAGTCTTGAGACCCAAATCATACCTGACGGCGCACCGGGCCGCCTGAGTAAGCAAAACTTTGAGTTTAATGTTAGCCAAACGGCTTACGTGAGGTTTGGTTCTAATACTGCTGCCCGATTGCCTGCCGAATGGAGCCATACCCGAAAAACAGGCAAACTGACGGCTGGTTTCAAACCGGGTAAAGTTCCCCGTGGCCACAAGGATGGCTGCCGTGTTGATCAAAGCGATGCCTTTGATAGAACTTATCACTTCACTGTTGACCCTGAGCGCTTCGTTCGTATTTATCAATTCGGACATCTGCTTCTCTATCTGCTTTATATCCTTGTCTATCCGATCAATCTGCTTTCCCGACTGCTCATAAATAAGACGGACCGTAGCATCACGCTGAAGGACGCTTCTTATTTCCTTCGACGAAACAAGAAGCGAATGTTTATTGCCCAACAAGCGTTCCCGGAATGAAAGCAGCAGACCCAACGACCTCAAGGCCTTGTCCGGAAGCTGATATAGCTTCGCCCGATCCCTGTTCCGGCAAGCATACAGGGCCAGGGTAAGGCTGTCTGTCCGGTCGCTCTTATCCCGTTTGATCCCGGAGGACATCTTGACCTGCAACGGATTCTCCAACCACAGGAACAGACCCTTCCGGATTAAAAACTCACTTAACAAAACACTGTACAGGCCGGTGTGCTCTCCACAGAATAACCGGTCTTCTGCAGCATATGACTTATGTGACCTTACCCATACAAGAAGTTCTCCACATCCCTCTCTGGTGTTGGCAAACTGCCGGTAACCCAGTACATTGGACGGGTCTTTCTCTTCGATCAAAGAAACATCGAACGTTTTCTTTGAGAAATCAATTCCGATAAACAATTTTTTCTTCATACCTTTACATTAGTTTTTATTAGAGGATTAACCGAAAGCCGGCATGTACTAAATCCTTAAACAGGGTTATAAAACCTAACGTTCTATATAGTATCCCCAGCTTGACCGACAGAAGTCTAATTCCCTAAATAGATTATGATATCTTGACACGAGCATAGTTTACTTCTGTCGGTCGGTTAATTCTCTTCTTTTATACAACAAAAGTAGAAATTTAACCTCAGCTTCTTATTCTGCTGCAAACTTAAGGGTACGAGGGTTTGGCGCTATGCTCAATCCGTACACGTGGACAACTGCCAAAGTAACCTCCACCGATATCGACAAAGCCTACGGACCGGACGGACTAGGGCTGAACATCCTACGGTTTATGGTTTACCCAAGCACACCTGAATTCAGCAACGACATTCCCCGGATCAAGCAGGCGCAATCGCTCGGTGCAATCCTGCTGGGTACGCCGTGGAATGCCCCGAGCGACATGAGGGATGCCGACAAATGGATGCTCACGGAGAAACTGCCCGATTACGCCTCGCACCTGAGGGATATGGTCGCCTACCTCAAGTTGCAGGGTGTCTCACCCGACATCCTTTCGATCCAGAACGAACCGGATATTACGGGTGAATCGTGGAACCGCTGGACGGCCACGCAAATCGTGGACTTCCTCGCAATGTATCCGCAAAGCTACTTCGGGGACAATCTGCAAATCATGACTCCCGAAACCATGGGATTCAATAAAAACTATTATAATCTGATCCTAAGCAAGCCGGAAGCTCTCGAACACATCGACGTGGTCGGTTTCCACATTTACGGAACGCCCAGATACACAGGATTTACCTACAATACAGCTGTCCAGAAAGGGAAAGAGCTCTGGATGACTGAGCATCTCTACAATGACGACGCTACCGAACCGGGCAAGGAAAAACCAGTGACGAACAGTGTGAGCGGTTTCGATTGGGAATGGATTCCTTCCCTGGAGCGTGTAGGGAAAGATATTCATTACTGTATGACCAACAATCACAGCGCATATATTTACTGGTACTTAAAACGCTACTACGGGCTTGTTGACGAAAACGCAGAATCCAGTAAAAGAGGCGATGGTAAAGTGCGGTCGCTGTTTAAGGAAAGTGAACCTACTTATCGTGCTTATATCCTTTCACATTATGCAAAATATGCAACAGGAAAAACGCGGATTGATATTTCGACATCGGAAAATACAGAAAACCTTTTTGTTACGGCATATCTCAGCAATGACAAAAAAGAGATAGCTCTCATCGTCCTGAATGTGCAGCTGGCTTCTCGTAACATAGAGTTCACGCTGCCCGGTACTATTACAGGTGCCAATGCCCAATCGTCCTCAAAAACAGCCGGTATGATGAAAGATGTCGAAGTTAGACTCGTTGGAAACAAGACAAAAGCTCAGGCTGTAATCGATGGATATAGTATAACATCCATCCGTATAGTATTTTAGAGCTGATATTACACAATAGAAATGTGTAAACTCGTTACTTCAATATGAAAAATGATACTTATAAATCCAATGTCGTTTAGTTAAGCGAACCCCTTCGGTCTTTTGATATGATTTTGTTAAAACACATTTTTCACCATTTTGTATTTAGCTTGTAAAGCATTAAATTTGCCCTATAAACAAAGGGGGTTCCCTTTCTCCAAAAGCGAGCGATTATAGAACAGGGTTATTTAAATATATCAGGATTAATAGATGAAAAATCATTTGTGGATAAAATAAGAGCAAAAGGAATTCCTATAATGAGCCACGAAACAGCAGGATTTGATCCTAAATATACGGATATAATATTTAATGATCCCGATGCAATGAGCAAGATAAATATCATTATCGGTCATTTATATCAGGGATTTATGAATACTGAAGAAAGTAGTTATGTTAAAAATAAATATGACTATATAGTGAATATGTATAATAAAACTCTTGCTCCGACAGGCAAAGGTGGGTGGTGGATGGCGGTATTAACTTTCTGATTATCTCTAATAAAAAGCACTAAAATGAATAGACAATTAGCTCTTGTTTTCTTATTCTTTGTTTCGGTAAACCTCTTCGCTCAAAAGAGTCCCCGAGTCAAAGAAAAATTCGATTTCGACTGGAAATTCACTTTAAGCGACAACCCTGACTATGCCGCACCGACACACAACGATGCAAGTTGGCAGGACGTACAATTGCCACACGACTGGAACATCAAACAGGAATTCGACCGCAAATGGGGCGGGGCAGCCGCCTACCTGCCTGAAACAACGGGTTGGTACCACAAAACATTTAAGGTGCCCGCTTCGTATAAAGGGAAAAACATAACCATACAATTTGGCGGAATCTTCCATCAAAGCGATGTTTACATTAACGGCAAGCACCTCGGCTTCCGTCCCTATGGATATAGCAGCATTGAATACGACCTCACACCCTACCTGAATTTCGGAGGAGAAAACACCATTGCCGTTCGCGCAAACACGGTCGGTGGTCGTCCACGCTGGTATGCAGGGGCAGGAATTTACCGCCACGTATGGCTAAGCGTGGTGAATCCCATACATGTAGCCACTTATGGTACTTATATAACTACCCCTACGGTTAGTTCGTCGGAAGCAGATGTACGGATTATAACTACTATTGCCAATAATGCGAATAAGGAACAGACAGTAACTGTATCTCAACGCATTATAGATTCTAATGGCAAACAAGTTGCTAAAAGCAAGAATGAAAAAGTTGTAATTACCAGCGGTACGTCTCAAGACATTACACACACCCTGTCATTGAACACTCCGAAACTATGGTCTATAGAAGAACCTAATCTCTACACCATGGAAACCACCGTAAGAGCCGGAGGAAAAGTGACAGATGTGTATACCACCCCTTTTGGCGTGCGCACCATCAAATTCGACAAAGACAAAGGCTTTTTCCTCAATGGCAAACACGTCAAACTCAAAGGAATGTGTTTGCATGAAGATGCCGGTTCTTTAGGAGTAGCCGTGCCACAGCGTTACAATGAACGACGCCTGGAAATTATTAAAGAATACGGATGTAACGCCATCCGCACATCTCACAATCCATTCTCACCCGAGTTTATGGATTTGTGCGACCGCATGGGATTTGTTGTTCTCGACGAAGCCTTCGATAAATGGAAATCAGGCTATTATGAACAATATTTCGACGAATGGTGGCAAAAAGACATGGCCGATATGATTTTGCGCGACCGCAACCGTCCAAGCATTATCCTTTGGAGCATTGGTAACGAACTACAGGAAGCCTGGGACGGAAGCGACACCGGCGTTCAGCGCGCCCGCATGTTACAAGACTTTGTACACAAACTCGAACCAACCCGCCCTGTCATACTGTCGGCTCAGAATGAACATCAGGAAAAGTTTGCAGGCGTAACAGACGTTATCGGATATAACTACCTGGAAGCACGCATGCTTTCCGACAAGAAGAAATTCCCTCAACGCATATGTGTGGTTACCGAAGAACTGCCCTATTTCAGAGGCGAAGAAGGCCGCATACGAAGCTACACCCCGCTTAACCCATGGCAGCTCGTAGAAGAAAACGATTTCGTACTGGGCGGATTTATATGGCCGGGAATAGATTATCTGGGAGAAGCCGGATGGCCAAGTAAAGGTTGGCCCAACGGACTGTTCGACATCCTTATGACCGAAAAACCCCGGGCAACCTACCTCATTACCACCACCATGCACATGATGCCTGGGGCACCCGTAATGAAGTCCAAGGACCTTGTACACTGGGAAGTGGTCAGCTACGTATTCGATACACTCAACGACACCCCCAAATACGATATGGAAGAAGGCACCGTTTACGGGCGCGGACAGTGGGCATCGTCCATCCGCTACCACGATGGAAAATTCTATGTTCTCTTCTCGCCCAATGACGAGCCACATCGTGCGTACATCTATTCGTCCAAAGACCCATCTACGGATAAATGGGAACTCGTGTCGCGCACATCCCATTTTCATGATGCCTCCCTGTTTTTCGATGACGACGGGCGGGTATACGTATTCTACGGAACAGGTTCGTTGCGCGAACTCAAGCCCGACCTTTCCGATGTGAAAGAAGGCGGCGTCAATATGAAAATATTCGAACGAGATGAAGAAGAAACCGGATTGCTCGAAGGTAGTCATGTTGTTAAACATAACGGGAAATACTACCTGATGATGATTTCCTGGCCCAAAGGCGAACCACGCCGCCAGGTGTGTTACCGGGCGGATAACATCATCGGCCCTTACGAGAAAAAGGTGGTTCTGGAAGACAATTTTGCCGGATTCCCTTATGTTGGGCAAGGTTGTCTTATCGACGATAAAAATGGAAACTGGTATGCCATTATCTTTCAAGACCGTGAAGCCATCGGACGCGTGCCCCTGCTGATGCCATGTACCTGGATAGACGGCTGGCCGATGCTGGGTGATGAGAACGGCAAAGTTCCCACCACCGGAGAAGTTCCGTTTAAACCCCATCCCGTTGATAGTCGTATTGTTGAAAGCGATAACTTTGACTCGCCGGAGCTCAAGATGTGCTGGCAGTGGAACCATAACCCGCTAAATGAATACTGGTCGCTTACCGAACGCCCCGGTTACTTCCGGTTGAAAACGAACAAAATCGCAGACAACCTGTATGCCGCCCGCAATACCATCACCCAACGCATGGAAGGCCCAATGTGCCAGGGAACAGTTGCTTTAGACCTTTCACAAATGAAACCGGGAGATATTGCCGGAATCAGTACCTTCAACGGTCATTCGGGGCTTTTGTCTGTAAAAAAAGATGAGGACGAAACAAAATACCTCACTATGTCTACCAATGTAGTGGAACTCAGTGGCAAAGAAAAAGCCGTTCTGGGGGTTGAGGTGGAGGAAAAAGAGCGGGTACGACTCACCACAGATATTGTATACCTGCGAATAGACTGCGATTTCAACCTGAACCGAGACATTGCCGCCTTCTATTACAGCACGGACAATAAAAACTGGACCAAAATAGGAAAGGACTTCAAAATGCGGTTCGACTATCGGAAACTCTTTATGGGTACCCGCTTTGCTATATTCAATTATGCTACCAAAGAAGCCGGAGGATATGTAGATATAGACTTTTTCGATTATCAAGTAAATAATAGTAAATAAAAATGCACTTATGTCAGAATACAAACTTATTCTATTGTTAGTTATAGCAATGCTTGTACCCGGAACGGCAGCTACTGGTCAAAATGCCAATCCTTATCTCCCCTTGTGGGAACATCTGCCTGATGGCGAACCCCGTGTATTCGAAGATCCCGACAACCCCGGGAAATACCGCGTCTATATCATAGGCTCGCACGATGTAAGAAATAACAGCTATTGCGGCCCCGACATCAGAATGTGGTCGGCTCCGGTAGAAGACCTCTCCGGTTGGCGAAACGAAGGCCCCATTTTTACCTATCAGGTAAACGGGCAATGGGATGTAATGTACGCTCCCGACCTGGTTGAGATAAAACGCAAAGACGGAACTAAAGAATACTACCTGTTTCCACACAGCCGGGGCAAAAAAAGGGAGGCGATGGTGGCTAAAGGAAGCCGTCCCGATGGCCCTTTTACGCCCATCAACCTCACAGCCGATGGCACAGCTGTCCTGCCGGGAAGTATTCTTGGTTTCGACCCGTCGGTATACATTGAATATATAACCGATCCTGCCAATCCCGATTACGAAACAGGCTTCCGTGCCTATGGCTACTGGGGATTTCAACGCTCGCTGGCCGCTGAACTTGACCAGAATACCCTGTACTCTGTGCGCCCCAGAACAGAGGTAATTCCCTATTTTATGCCCTCCAGTTCCCGGTATGGCGAACTTCGTGATCCTAAAGGAACCCGGTATCTACACATCTTTCCCGGTGAAGACTTGGGGAGGTTTAACTTTTTCGAAGCCTCGTCCATCCGTAAAGTAGGAAACAAATACGTATCCATTTACAGCGGATATTCCGGACCGGAATATGGGCTGAACAGTACCAACTCCGCCCTACGTTATGCGTATGCCGACTCTCCCCTGGGTCCATGGAAGAGTGGAGGGGTACTTGTAGACTCGCGTGCGCCGGTGCTTAATCAGGATGGTTCGGCTTTGCAAACCACCAATGGAGACCATAACACCCATGGAAGCATTGAGGAGATTAACGGACAATGGTATGCCTTCTATCATCGTCCTCCTCGCGGAAATGGGAGTGCACGTCAGGCCATGGTAGCCCCCATCAATGTGCAGTGGGATGAAAAACCCGTTGCAAAAGGTGGTAAAGTTACGATAAAAGCTTACGACCCTTATGCAAAAAATCAAATATGGACAGCCAAAGACAAAAAAGGTAGAGAATATACAGGTGCCGAAGTTACTTCTGAAGGGTTCCACATATTCGGACTTGATCCATACCAATACTATTCGGCAGGATACGCATGTTATCTGTCTAATATTGAACTACAGCAAGATTCCTGGGACGTATGGGACAACCATGCGCCCATCGCAGGTGTGAAGAACGGCAACATCATCGGATACAAATACTTTGGCTTTGGCGGTCTTAAAGAAAATACAAAAGGAATGAAAACTTTCGAAGGCACTAAGCCCGGAAATAACACCGAATTCAACTTGTTTCTTACACCTAAAACAAATAAAGCGTTTAAAGTAAATATTATGTTAGACGGCCCGTGGGACAATAAAACATGGAATGGCAAAAAAATCGGTGAGATTAACGTACCGGCAAATTCGCCGCAGGAAATAACACAATTTACTGTAAACGTATCTGCTGCTGTTGATAAACTTGATAAGAAACACGCCATTTTCCTCGTTGCCGAAGGAGATGGTAATGACACTCTGTTCGACTTAACCGGCCTCGGTTTCAGTTCGAACCGTAAGGAAATCGTCCGTCCGGTTCCCCCTATAGTCAGCATTTCAGTGAATGGGAAAACGATTCAATTACCCGCTGCCCCCATACGTTCTACCAATGAGAACGGCATAGTAGGATTCGATATGTACGAGACAACCTGTAAACTCCCTGCTGATGCACGTCAACTGCCTGTTGTATCGGCAAATGCCGACAACCGCGATGTGAAAGTAAGCATTGTACAGGCAACACATTCCTCGCGTCAGGCAGTGGTACAGTTCGATTACAAAGGAGTAGTGAAAACCTACTTCATATCCTTTTCAAACACCAATTATAAGTAATTCAAAAGCAATGTCGTTTAGTTAAGCTATAACTTTTTCTTATTCAAGTAATAAGTCTTTTTTGATAAAGATTCCCACAGCGATGTCATAAAACATGGCTAAAGCGGACGTCCGGTTGGTTTTTCTTTCATGTTTGCGTTCATTATTATTATTCTTTTACTGATTCGACCCTGACTTTTTCTTCTATGGGGAAATGCCTTACAAGCTAAATACAAAATGGTGAAAAATGTGTTTTAACAAAATCACATCAAAGGATGGGGTTTGGTTTGCAGGCCGAGATTGGTGATAACACAGTAGATACTATCATAGAATAATCCCTCCGTTAGGATTTATCACCCCTTTTTTTAAGAAATGTGCCGGTAGGAAAGCAGTTTTGTAGCTGTTTGATTACCGGCATCTTCGTTTTTGCCGGTTTGCTGTATACACCTATATGATATTTCGTTTCTTTCTTGTAGAAAACGCTTGATAGAGGATTACATGAATTATAGGAACGAGCACGTATTTTTCCTTTGAGCCGGTTGTTGATGCCTCATCCGCAGCCGGAAGCTGTATCCTTATAGAATCTCGTTTTCTGCCTCCCGGACATCCTTTTTTGTGTCAAAATCGTAACCTGTATGAAGCGGGATTATAATTTCTGCGTTGTTTCTTTGCCTAAAATTTTTAATACTGGAACAAATATGACACAGGTTATTTTCAGGTGCTTGATGAAGGTCGGCATCTTATCTGCCGGGCTGACGCTCTATTGTCATGCCGCATCTTTGCGAGCGGTTACCGACAAGGAGGAACGATTGGAAACGTATCAAGTACGGGCACGAAAGCAAATCTCAGGACGGGTGACCGACCCCCATGGCGAGCCCCTGGCAGGCGCTATGATCCGGGAACGGGCAAGTGGAAACGGAGTCGTTACCGACCTCGACGGGAATTTCAATATGAGCGTCCCGTCCGACGCTATCCTTGAAGTGAGTTATTTTGGTTACAAACCCCAGGAAATCGCGGTGGGCGAGAAGCAGACTTTCCTCCTCGTCATGGAGGAAGAGGCGCTGAATCTGGGGGAAGTGGTGGTGGTTGGCTACGGCGTGCAGCGCAAGGCGAATCTATCGGGTGCGGTAGACCAGGTAAGCGCCCGTCAATTAGAGGCTCGCCCCATCAGCAGCTTGTCGAAAGGCTTGCAGGGAGTGGTGCCCAACCTGAACATCGACTTCACCAGCGGCGAGCTGGGACAGGCCGCCCGAATCAATATCCGGGGAGAGTCTTCGATCAACGGCGGAAATCCGCTTATCCTCATCGACGGGGTCGCTTCGGATGCCGAAGAGCTGAACCGGCTCCTGCCCGAGGATATCGAAAGCCTCTCGGTGCTGAAAGATGCTTCCTCGGCGGCTATCTATGGAGCCCGGGCGGCTTTCGGCGTGATATTAATTACCACCAAACAGGGGAACACCGACCGCATCCAGGTGGCCTACAATAGTAATTTCGCCTGGAAACGCCCCTCGGTGCTTCCTACCAAGACTTCCGATCCTTATATTTATCTGAAGCTGAAAAATATCGCCGTATTGAATACGCCCTGGAGTTCGGGGCACGTAACGAGCGACGAACGCCTGGAATGGGCGCGCCAGCGCTCAGACAATCCCGCTTCCACGGAGCCTGTGCGTCTCAATCCTTTGGATCAAACCCAGTGGGAATACATGGGGAACCGCGACTGGACGGATTTTTTCCTCAACAAAAACACCTTCAGCCATACGCAGCAGGTTTCCGTATCGGGCGCCACGCCCCGGAGCCGCTTTTATTTGTCGGTAGGGTTCGATGATGAGAACGGCATCCTTACCGGCATCGTTCCGAAAGACGACTACCGACGGTACAGCTTCCGCTCCAAAGAAAGCTACAAGCTATGGGACTGGTTCGAGTTGTCGGACAACCTTTCTTTTGTGAACACCATCCGAACCAAGCCTTCCTATTACGGGAGCATGCAGGTGTTTTACGACCTGGCGCCCTCGGACTACGACCTCAACCCGGACGGCACCTGGGCGAACAGCGCCGCCGGCATCACAATGGCGCAGTTGATTGACGGAGGCGAATCAACCACCCGTTACTCCCGGCTGCAGAATACCTTCTCGGCTGAACTGAGCTTTTTTGAGAAAGCCCTGACGGTTAACTCCAATTTCACCTTTGTAAAAGGGAACGAAGACCAGGACTGGTACCGGACGCCTTACCTCATTGGCTACGGCCCGAACGATGTAAGGGAAGAAAACACCGGTAGCGCCTACAAAAGCACAACGAACGACACCTACACGGTATTCGACCTCTTTGCGACCTATAATAAGGTATGGGGCAAACATGCCGCTACGACCCTTGCGGGTTTTAATCAGGAATACAGCAGCCAGGATTGGTACAAGGCCGAGCGGGGGGAACTGATCTCCTCTTCCCTGCCTTCCATTGCGCTGGCTTCAGGTGACCAGGTGGTGAGCCAGGCGTACACCGACTGGGCGATCCGCGGCTTCTTTTTCCGGGCGAACTACATCTTTAATAGCCGCTACATCGTTGAACTAAACGGACGCTACGACGGCACTTCCCGCTTCCCGAAGGATTCGCGCTTTGGATTCTTTCCTTCAGCCTCGCTGGCCTGGAGGGTGGACGAGGAGGCTTTTTTTGAACCGCTTCGCGAAGCGGTTAGCCAGTTGAAGCTACGCGCTTCCTACGGTTCGCTGGGCAATCAGCTGGTGAGCGAATACGGCTACATCCCGGTCATGGCCTCCAGGCAGGGCAGTTACCTGATCGACGGCAAGTACCCTCAGGTAGTGACCTCCCCCTCGCTGGTTTCCTCCAATTATACCTGGGAGAAGGTGACGACTCAAAACCTGGGTCTCGACCTGGGTTTCATGGACAATAAATTGTCTGCCACCTTCGACCTTTACCGCCGTAATACCAAAGGCATGCTCACCCAGGGAAAACAGCTTCCCGGAGTGCTGGGCGCCGGCGAGCCTAACGAGAACGCCGCCGACATGAAAACCATCGGCTGGGAACTAAGCCTCGGCTATGCGAACCAGTTTCGCTTAGCCGACCAGCCCTTTTCGTTCAATGCCCGCTTCCTCCTTTCCGACAACCGCTCACAGATTACCCGCTTTGATAATCCGGGCAAGCTCCTGGCCGACTATTACGTAGGGCAGGAGTTGGGTGAAATCTGGGGCCTGGAAAGCGACGGCTTCTTCCAAACAGAAGAAGAGATAAAGGCCCTCGACGAATCCACCCTCCTCCCCTGGGGCGCCCTGGAAATCGTTCCCGGCTGGCCCAAATACGTAGACCAGGATGGAGACAGGGCCATTACAAAGGGTACCTCCGTAGACAATCCCGGCGACCTGCGCATCATCGGCAACCGTAACCCCCGCTTCCGCTACGGCTTCAACCTCAACCTGCAATGGGGCGCCGTAGACCTCACCGCCTTCCTCCAGGGAATCGGCAAGCGCGATTATTACCCGCTGAACTTCCTGTACTGGGGCTTCTACCAGCAGCCCTACGCCGGCGGGCAGACGCACCTGTTTGACTTTTACCGCCCGACCACCGACAGCGACGCCGACAGGACCAAACATTCCCAGTCTTACCTCCAGGCCAGCCTGGCAGATCAGAACCTGAATGCAGCCTACCCCGCCTTTCAATCCTGGCTGGCTGACAAGAACCTCGGCACCTCCATCAACGACGCCATGGGGATGGCCATTCCCCAAACCCAATACCTGCTGAACGGCGCCTACCTGCGGGTGAAAAACCTTACCCTGGGATACACCCTGCCCGCAGCCTGGCTCCAGAAAGTGCAGGTTTCGCGCTTGCGCCTCTTTGTAAGCGCCGATAACCTGTACGAATGGAGCGCACTGCGGAAATATTTTGATCCCGAAGCCGTAACAGACGAATCGGGATACGGCTACACCTACCCCTTCAGCCGGCAGTATTCCTTCGGTTTAAACCTCACACTGTAACATCCTTTCAATCTTAAAAACAACATAGCAATGAAAAAAGTATTCTATCGCCTCCTTCCGGTATCCGTACTCCTTTCGGCCCTTTCTTGCAACGATGAGTTTATGGACCGCCAACCCCGCACGGAAATTGGGACGGAGCGTTTTTTCAATACGGAAGAAGACCTGAAAATGTACTGCTTCGGCCTCTACAACTTCCCCTCGCACAGCGCCTACATGGACGACGCCGGAACGGATAATCAGGCTACTACGGCCGTGAACGAGGTAAAGAACGTGATGATTTCCACCAACCCTAATTCCACTACCATCAGTGCAGGATGGAGTTGGGATAGATTGCGGAACATCAACCTCTTTTTAGATAACTGCGACCGAGCCGCTGTTTCCGACGAAACCCTGAACCACTACCAGGGCGTGGCACGCTTCTTCCGCGCCCAATTCTATATGGATAAGGTGAAGCGATTCTCCGACGTGCCCTGGTACGACCGGGCGCTGACGACCGGCGACGAAGATCTCTACAAGGCGCGCGACCCAAGGGAGCTGGTTGTCGAACACCTCTTTGAAGACTACCGCTTTGCCGCCGAACACGTCCGCACCGGGCAGGAAAAAGGGGCCGTAGACCGCTGGATCGTGCTGGCTTACCTGGCTCGGCACGCCCTTTATGAAGGCACCTTCCGCAAGTACCACACCGAGCTGAACCTCCAGGCCACGGCGCCGCAGTATTTGCAGATGGCTGCCGAAGCCGCCGCACGCATTATGAACGAAGGCGGCTTCAGCATCTATACCACCGGCAAGTCCGAAAGCGATTATGCCGAATTATTCTCTAACGTAGACCTGAGCGGCAATCCCGAAATCATCCACGCCACCTATTACGACTTCAAGACCATCCGGAGCGGCAACTGGGCGGCCGCCTTCGGCAACTACGAATCCTGCCCCACCAAAGACCTCCTGCAGGCATACCTGATGCGGGACGGCTCGTTTTATTCCTCCCAGCCCGGCTACGCCAGCTTTCCCTTTGTGCAGGAATTTGCCGGTCGCGACCCCCGCCTGCTGCAAACCTACGCCTGGCCCGGCTGGGAACTGGTGCGCACTAGCGTTTATTCGGCCGGCGGCGGCATCTATGTGCAAGCTTTCAACAAGAACTTTTCCGGCTACCACCTCATCAAGGGCTTTGTAAACGATAAGAACCAGGAGGTGTACGAAAGTGTAGACTATCCGGCCCTGCGCTATGCCGAGGTGCTGCTCACCTACGCCGAAGCCCGCGCCGAACTGGGACAATTGACCGAGGACGATCTAACCCGTTCCATCAACCTGCTGCGTAGCCGCGCCGGCATGCCCGATCTGCCGTTTTCGCCTGCAGCCGACCCGGTGCTGCAGCAGGCCTTTCCCGGTCTATCTCCCCTTCTGCTCGAAATACGCCGGGAGCGGCGCGTGGAACTGGCCGTAGAGGGCTTCCGCTACGACGACCTCATGCGCTGGTATGCCGGTAAATTGCTGGAAAAAGAACCCGAAGGTATCTATTTCCCCTCCCTCGGCAAGTTTGACCTGACTGGCGACGGGATAGAAGACATCTGCCTCATCCCTACCTCGCAGGACATCCCGGCCGAGGCCGACAAAGAGGCCAATGCGCTGGGCCAAAAGCTGGCCTACTACAAGGCCGGCTCCATCGACGACACCCAGGCCACCGTTTACCTCCGGGAAGGCGATAAGGGGAATATCCTGACGATTCGCGACATGGGCCTCTTTCAGGAGCCTAAGTTCTACTACCGCCCCGTCCCCCGGACGGAGATGGATTTAAACCCCAACCTGGCCCCACAATTGTTCGGATGGGAATAAGCGCACAAAATGAATTGTAATACATAATATCCATTGACATGAAAACGATTGTATCCATTGTTTTAGTCTCTATGTTCGTCCTGCCGTCGCTGCAGGCGCAAGAGAACCGGTTGCCGAAAGAAATCATCGTCGGCAAAGAACGAATCAAAACGCGAAGGGAAATGCGCCTGCCGGATATAGACGGCTACCGGTTGCTCAAATGCGACTTCCATATGCTACCATCTTCTCCGACGGCATCGTATGGCCTACGCTCCGGGTAGAGGAAGCCCGGGAAGACGGCTCCCCCTTATACGATCTGTATTTCTTTAAACGCATCCGGCATTTTAATCCACAGGCTGTCATCAATTTCAGCACTGTCTTGTGGTTGATAATATACCCTCTGTTATTCATTTCCGCAGTGATCCGGCGATAGCCGTAACGGCCTTTATGCTCATGATAGATACTTGTAATTTCATCCTTCTCACAAGCATATTTATCCTGTTTCGACCTTTTCAGGTGATAATAAAACGTACTTCGGGCCATCTGTGCAGCTTTCAG
>JAITSN010000016.1 GCA_031287715.1 Mediterranea sp. (in: CFB group bacteria) | reverse complement strand
TATGGCGACGCCATGTTCGTCGTAAAATAAAAACGGATGGCGAAGGCATACCTCGGACTTGGCACCAACCTGGGCGATAAAGAGAAAAACCTTCGCGATGCCGTACAAAAAATAGGAGAGCGGATAGGGAACGTCAGTTCCCTATCCGCTTTTTATGCAACCATCCCCTGGGGCTTCCAATCGGAAAACACCTTTCTGAATGCCGTTGCCTGCGTGGAAACCACACTGCCCCCACATGAATTGCTGGCAATCGCCCAACAAATAGAACGGGAAACCGGCCGGACAACCAAACCGGCGAACCACACCTATGCCGACCGGATCATAGACATCGACCTGCTGATGTGGGAAAACCTGATCATAAACACCCCGAACCTCACCCTTCCACACCCCCTCATGCACAAACGCCGCTTTGTGATGGAGCCTTTTGCCGAAATCGCTCCCGACGTATCGCATCCGGTACTGGGGGAGACCATATACAATCTATATCAGTACATACTCAGACATAGTTAGCCCTGTCTATTTCCGGTTCCTCATTAAACGTTGCTTTAATGAAACACTCAATAAATCGCGACAAAAGGAAGTTTGCAAGACGAAGATTTTAGAGAATATTCGAGAGTGAAAAGGAAAGGATTTATAAAGGTGCCTACCTTGACCATGTAAAGGTGCCTACCTTTACATGGTCAAGGTAGGCACCGAGTCAACGTCAATGTAACCACCTAATAAACAGAGAGATAAGAACCTATTAGAAACAACCTTAAAGACCGGATGAATGATGCCTTTTTGGGAAAGAAATTCTTTGACGCATCTTGTCTGCGCAGAGCATTTTTTTCTTCTTGCCAAGCCATAAATCACATTCCTTTAATATCCCCGGAGAAATAAACAGGGCAAGCTGCCTGTTTAATCGTTGCAACAAAGTCATAGAAGAATTAGAATGATGGTCCAATTAATAAGAATAGAACGTTAAAAATAAAAAAGATTTTCCTTCAATTCTTTCCCGGCAATGCCATAATGAGATTAAATGCGTATATTTGCAAGACGTTTTGACAGAATGTACAGGTATTATAATGATATAAAGACAGAAAGAATGAAAGAAAAAGAACTTTTTAACAACGAAACAAAAGTAGTACCTTATCAGCAATCGCCCGAATCATTCGGGCTATATGATCCGGCGAATGAGCATGATGCCTGCGGGGTAGGTATGCTGGTAAACATTCACGGAGAAAAGTCGCATGAAATTGTAGAGTCTGCGTTAAAAGTGTTGGAGAACATGCGCCATCGCGGAGCCGAAGGGGCTGACAATAAGACCGGCGACGGAGCAGGGATCATGCTCCAAATCCCGCATGAATTTATTTTATTGCAAGGCATCCCCGTGCCCGAAAAGGGCAAGTATGGTACGGGGCTTTTGTTTCTGCCTAAAAACGAAAAAGACCAGGCGTCGATATTGAGTATTGTGATCGAAGAGATCGAAAAGGAAGGGCTGACCTTGATGCACCTGCGCAACGTGCCGACCCGCTCGGATATTTTGGGGCTTGATGCGTTGGCCAAGGAGCCGGAAATCAAACAGGCTTTCATCACCGGATTTACGGATACGGACACGGCCGATCGCAAGCTATATAGAATAAGGAAGAGGATCGAAAACAGGATCAGAAACTCCGCCATCGAAACGAAAAGTGAATTTTATATCGTTTCCTTATCCACAAAGAGGATCATTTATAAGGGTATGCTTTCTTCCTTGCAGTTGAGGAACTATTATCCCGACCTGACCAATGCCTATTTCACCAGCGGCATAGCGCTGGTACACTCCCGATTCAGTACAAATACGTTTCCTACGTGGAGCCTGGCGCAACCTTTCCGCTTGCTGGCCCATAACGGGGAGATCAATACGATTCGCGGCAACCGCGGATGGATGGAGGCGCGGGAGAGCGTGCTTTCTTCGCCTGCGCTTGGCGATATTAAAGACATACGCCCCATAGTGCAATCCGGTATGAGCGATAGCGCTTCATTGGACAACGTGCTGGAGTTTCTTGTGATGTCGGGCCTGAGCCTTCCACATGCCATGGCGATGCTCGTGCCGGAATCTTTTAACGAAAAGAATCCCATCAGCGAAGACTTGAAGGCCTTCTACGAATACCATTCCATTCTGATGGAGCCGTGGGACGGTCCGGCTGCCTTGCTCTTCAGCGACGGCCGCTACGCCGGCGGTATGCTCGACCGCAACGGTCTTCGTCCGGCACGTTACCTGATCACGCATAGCGATATGATGGTGGTGGCTTCCGAAGTTGGGGTCATGGACTTTGAACCGGCCGAAATCAAAGCCAAAGGCCGCCTGCAACCCGGTAAACTCCTGATGATAGACACGGAGAAAGGCGAGATTTACTACGACGGCGATTTGAAAAAAGAACTGGCGGAAGCCAAACCCTACCGCAACTGGCTTTCCAACAACCGCATCGAGCTGAACGAGCTAAAGAGCGGCCGCAAGGTTTCGCACAAGGTAGAAAACCACGAGCGGATGCTCAAAACATTCGGCTACTCGAAGGAAGACATCGAGCGGATCATTGCCCCGATGGCCACCACGGGCGCCGAACCGGTGAACTCAATGGGTAACGATACCCCGTTGGCTGTTCTTTCGGACAAACCACAGCTGCTGTTCAACTACTTCCGCCAACAGTTCGCACAGGTCACCAATCCCCCGATCGACCCGATCCGTGAAGAATTGGTCATGTCGCTTACCGAATATATCGGCGCGGTAGGCATGAACATCCTTACCCCGAACGAAAGCCACTGCAAGATGGTGCGCTTGAACCACCCGATCCTGACAAACACGCAACTCGACTTGTTGTGTAACATCCGCTATAAGGGCTTCAACACGGTCAAACTGCCTATCTTGTTTGAAGCGCTAAAAGGAAAAACCGGCCTGCAGGAAGCCTTGGCCACCCTCTGCAAGCAGGCCGAAGAATCGGTGAACGAAGGGGTGAACTATATTGTCCTGACCGACCGCGGCGCCAACGGAACATACGCCGCCATACCTTCCCTGCTGGCTGTAAGCGCCATACACCACTACCTGATCTCGGTGGGCAAACGCGTCCAAACAGCTTTGATCGTAGAGTCGGGGGAGATTCGCGAAGTGATGCACGCCGCCTTGCTGCTCGGTTTCGGAGCCAGCGCCCTCAATCCCTATATGGCTTTTGCCGTTCTGGATAAGCTGGTGGAAAAACAAGATATTCAACTGGACTACGCCACGGCGGAAAAGAACTACATTAAAGCCGTTTGCAAAGGGTTGTTCAAGGTGATGAGCAAAATGGGGATCAGCACGATCCGTTCCTACCGCGGCGCAAAGATATTCGAGGCCGTAGGACTCAGCAGGGAGCTAAGCAACGCCTATTTCGGCGGCATCAGTTCCTGCATTGAAGGCATCCGCTTGGATGAGATCGCACGCGACGCCATCACCATGCACAATGAAGGCGTTGCCGCCGGCGGGCTTGACAGCCTGCTGAGAAACGAAGGCGTCTACTCTTTCCGCAAAGACGGCGAACTCCATGCCTGGAATCCCGAGACGATCAGTGCATTGCAGTTGGCCACCCGCCTGGGAAGCTACAAGAAATTCAAAGCCTATACGTCTATCGTAGACAATAAAGAGAAACCGATCTTCCTGCGCGATTTCTTCAACTTCAAGCGCAACCCGATCCCCGTCGACAGGGTTGAACCGGCCGGGAATATCATGAAAAGGTTTGTGACCGGTGCAATGTCTTACGGATCAATCAGCAGGGAAGCACACGAAGCCATGGCTGTCGCTATGAACAAGATCCACGGCCGCAGCAACACCGGCGAAGGCGGTGAAGACGCCGCCCGTTTCGTTCCACGGGAAGACGGCACAAGTCTTCGCAGCGCCATCAAGCAAGTAGCTTCAGGACGCTTCGGGGTGACAACGGAATACTTGGTCAATGCAGACGAGATCCAGATCAAAATAGCCCAGGGAGCAAAACCCGGAGAGGGCGGACAGTTGCCCGGATACAAAGTAGACCAGATCATTGCTAAAACCAGGCATAGCATACCCGGCATTTCCTTGATCTCTCCGCCCCCGCACCACGACATCTACTCCATCGAAGACTTGGCGCAACTGATCTTCGACCTGAAGAACGTCAACCCCAAAGCCAAGATCAGCGTGAAGCTCGTTGCGGAAAGCGGCGTGGGAACCATTGCCGCCGGAGTAGCCAAAGCAAAAGCCGACCTGATTGTTATATCCGGAGCCGAAGGAGGCACGGGAGCCTCTCCCGCCTCATCCATCCGCTATGCCGGCATCTCTCCCGAACTCGGGCTGAGCGAAACCCAACAAACGCTTGTCCTTAACGGATTGCGCGGACAAGTCATGCTGCAAGTGGACGGGCAGCTGAAAACCGGACGCGACATCGTGTTGATGGCCATGCTGGGAGCGGAAGAATTTGGATTTGCCACATCGGCCCTGATCGTACTTGGCTGCGTGATGATGCGCAAATGCCACATGAACACTTGTCCGGTAGGGGTAGCCACTCAAAACGAGGAACTTCGTAAGCGCTTCCTCGGACGCAGCGAATACCTGATCAATTTCTTCAGCTACTTAGCCGAAGAAGTACGCGAATACTTAGCCGAACTTGGCTTTGAAAAGTTAGACGATATTGTAGGACGCACCGACCTAATCGAACGTAAACCCAACGGCGGCAACCCCAAACATGCGCTGCTGGATTTCGGCAAGGTGCTTTACAGCTTCGCCCCGTCCCTTTCCAAAGGAGAAGGAAAGAGAAACAGCTCTATCCGGAAAGTCGCAGAACAGGAACACAGGGCGATGAGCGGAATAAAAGATACGGCCATCATCCAAGATATTTGGGAAAGAAAACCGCTGGAATACACCATTACCAATACCGACCGCAGCGTAGGGGCAATGCTCTCCGGCTTGATCGCCAAGGAAGGAATACATAACCTCTCCCCCCTCCTTAAGAAAGAGAAGGGCGAAGAGACTTCCATCCACATCAAGTTCAAAGGCTCGGCCGGCCAGAGCTTCGGTGCATTCCTCATTTCCGGAGTACACTTCAAACTCGAAGGCGAAGCGAACGATTATCTGGGAAAAGGGCTGAGCGGCGGGCACATTGCCGTGCTGCCTCCCGTACGCAGTAATTTTGAAGCGGAGAAAAACACCATTGCCGGCAACACCCTGCTGTATGGCGCAACGTCGGGCGAAGTATACATCAACGGCCGCGTGGGCGAACGCTTTGCCGTACGCAACTCCGGAGCCATAGCCGTTGTAGAAGGCGTCGGCGACCACTGCTGCGAGTACATGACCGGAGGCCGCGTGGTTGTACTTGGCGAAACAGGCAGGAACTTCGCCGCAGGCATGAGCGGCGGCGTAGCCTATGTGTGGAACAGGAACGGCAACTTCGACTACTTCTGCAACATGGAAATGGTAGAGCTATCGCTGATCGAAGAAGCCGGATACCGTAAAGAACTGCACGAACTGATCCGCCAGCACCACCTGTACACCGGATCAAAGCTGGCGCGCACCATGCTCAACGAATGGGACCGCTACGTAGAAGAATTCATCCAGATCGTACCGATCGAATACAAAAAAGTGTTGCAGGAAGAACAAATGCAAAAACTGCAACGCAAAATAGCCGATATGCAAAGAGACTATTAAGAAACCGCAAGCTGTAAATTGTAAACAAGTAAATTGTAAATGAACATGGGAGACCCAAAAGCATTCCTAACCATACACAGGCAAGAAGCCGGATACCGGCCCATCCACGAACGTATCACCGACTACGGAGAAGTAGAACAAACCCTGAACACCCGCGAGCGGAAGCTGCAGGCCTCACGGTGCATGGATTGCGGCGTTCCCTTCTGCCATTGGAGCTGCCCCTTAGGCAACAAACAACCCGAATGGCAAGACGCCCTGTACAAAGGAAAGTGGAAAGAAGCCTACAAAATATTAGAATCAACCTGCGACTTTCCGGAATTTACAGGACGCATCTGCCCCGCCCTCTGCGAAAAAAGCTGTGTACTGAAACTCTCTTGCGACGAACCGGTGGCCATTCGTGAAAACGAAGCCGCTATTGTCGAAGCCGCCTTCCGCGAAGGCTACATCGTGCCGGTCAAACCGGAAAGAAACGGCAAAAAAGTAGCCGTGATCGGCGCAGGCCCCGCAGGACTTGTAGTAGCCAACCAGCTAAACCGCAAAGGATACCACATAACCGTATTCGATAAAGCAGAAGCGCCCGGAGGACTGCTCCGCTACGGCATCCCTAACTTCAAACTGCACAAAACGATCGTCGACCGCCGTATGCGGCTGCTTGCCGAAGAAGGCATCCGGTTTGAAATGAACACGGAGATCGATCCGGAGAATCTCACAGAGATAAGTAAATCCTTCGACGCCATTTGCCTCTGCACGGGAGCCGAAACACCACGCGACCTTCCGGTTCCGGGACGCAACCTGAAAGGCATCCACTTCGCCCTTGACATGCTTGCGCAGCAGAACCGGATCTTGGATGGAATGACCTTCAGCAAAGACAAGCAAGTGAACGCCAAAGGCAAGACCGTACTCGTCATCGGAGGAGGAGACACAGGCTCCGACTGCATCGGCACCAGCATCCGCCAAGGCGCGAAAAGCGTTACACAAATCGAAATCATGCCCCAACCGCCGGCCGGACACAACCCCGCCACGCCCTGGCCGCAATGGCCCGTAGTGCTGAAGACCACATCCAGCCACGAAGAAGGATGCACCCGCCGCTGGAGCCTGACGACCAACCAATTCGCCGGCAAGAACGGAAAACTAACCGGCGTGGAAGTAGAAGAAGTAGAATGGCTGCCGGCAACCGGCGACGGACGGATGACCATGAAGCCCACAGGCAAGAAAGAACTGATCGAAGCCGACCTCGTACTGCTGGCCATGGGATTCCTCAAACCCGAAATACCCGCCGGATACCCCGAAAACATATTCACAGCCGGCGACCTCGTACTTGGCCCCAGCCTTGTGGTAAAAGCCATGGCGGAAGGACGGGACGCCGCCGGCAAAATAGACCGATACCTGTCATCAAAATAAAAATATAAATCATACGCAAATAATATCATGTGTGGAATAACCGGAATTTTTCAGATCAAACAGCAGCCCAAAGAACTTCGCAGCAAAGCGCTGAAGATGGCCCAGAAACTACGCCACCGCGGACCGGACTGGAGTGGTATCTACGTTGGCGGAACAGCCATCCTGGCGCACGAACGCCTCTCGATCGTCGACCCGCAAAGCGGCGGACAACCGCTATACTCGCCCGACAGGAAACATATCCTTGCCGTCAACGGCGAAATCTATAACCACCGCGACATCCGCGAAAAGTACGCCGGAAAGTACGCCTTCCAAACCGGCTCGGACTGCGAAGTCATCCTGGCACTCTACCGCGACAAAGGCATCAACTTCCTCGAAGACATCAGCGGAATCTTCGCCTTTGCCCTTTACGACGAAGAAAAAGACGAATTCCTCATCGCCCGCGACCCCATCGGCGTCATACCCCTGTACATAGGCCGCGACAACGACGGAAAGATATACTTCGCCAGCGAACTCAAAGCCCTCGAAGGCTTCTGCGACAGCTACGAACCCTTCCTGCCCGGACATTACTACTGGAGCCGCGAAGGCGAAATGAAACAATGGTACCGGCGCGAATGGAACAGCGAAATACCCGCAATAAAACCGGACTACGACGCCGACACCAAAAGAGTAAGAGCCGCGCTTGAAGACGCCGTGCAACGCCAACTCATGAGCGACGTACCCTACGGCGTACTGCTCAGCGGCGGGCTGGACAGCAGCGTCATCTCCGCCATAGCCAAGAAATACGCCGCAAAGCGCGTCGAAACAGACAACCAGAGCGACGCCTGGTGGCCGCAACTCCACTCCTTCGCCATCGGGCTGAAAGGCGCGCCCGACTTGGAAAAAGCCCGCGAAGTAGCCGCCTTCATCGGCACGGTCCACCACGAGATCAACTACACCATCCAGGAAGGATTAGACGCCATCCGCGACGTCATCTACTACATCGAAACCTACGACGTGACCACCGTGCGCGCCTCAACCCCGATGTACCTCATCGCCCGCGTCATCAAATCCATGGGAATCAAGATGGTGCTTAGCGGCGAAGGCGCCGACGAGATCTTCGGAGGCTACCTCTACTTCCACAAAGCCCCCAACGCCAAAGCATTCCACGAAGAAACCGTACGCAAGATCAGCAAACTCTACCTGTACGACTGCCTGCGCGCCAACAAAAGCCTGTCCGCATGGGGCGTCGAAGGCCGCGTGCCCTTTCTGGACAAAGAATTTCTGGACGTAGCCATGCGCCTCAACCCCGAAGTAAAAATGGCACCGGGAAAAGTAATCGAAAAGAAGATCGTCCGCGACGCCTTTGCCGACATGCTGCCCGCCAGCGTAACCTGGCGCCAGAAAGAACAATTCAGCGACGGGGTAGGCTACAGCTGGATCGACACCCTCAAAGAGATCACCGCCGCAGCAGTCACCGACGAACAAATGGCAAAAGCCGCCGCCCGCTTCCCCATCCACACCCCGCAAAACAAAGAAGAATACTACTACCGCACCATATTTGAAGAACATTTCCCCAGCGAAAGCGCCGCCCGCTCCGTGCCGAGCATACCGAGCGTCGCCTGCTCCACAGCAGAAGCGCTCGCCTGGGACGCCTCCTTCCTGAATGCAAACGACCCCTCGGGGCGCGCCGTAAAAGGCGTACACGAACAAGCCTACTAAAATTCAAATGTCTTGTCCTGAAATAGCGTTACACAAAAAAGTAATGTTATGGAAGAGATTAGAAATCAGTATGTGAAGCGCACTCAAAAGGATTACAGTATGTCCTTCAAGCTATCAGTAGTATTTG
>JAITSN010000012.1 GCA_031287715.1 Mediterranea sp. (in: CFB group bacteria) | reverse complement strand
CCTGCGGTTATTTACAATGTTTTTCAATCAGTGCATCCACATTGGGGTCTCCAAGTTCTTTTGCCTTGGCAAAGCTCGCACAGGCTTCGTTCTGCTGTTTGAGTTGTACTTGGGCGAGGCCCGTCAAGCGGTATGCTTCGGAATAGTTCGGGTCGATGGCCAGGGCGTCTTTCAATACGCTCACGGCCTCTTCGCTGCGGCCGATGCGGATATTGACCACGGCCAGCTCTGCGCGGTAGGTGAGTTCTTCGGGATTGATCCCGATGGCCTTGTTGATGTCGTCCAATGCGCGTTGAAACTGCTTGGCCTGCAGGCAAGCCTGCTCGCGGTAATAATAGAATAAATCGTTCACCCGGGCGTTTACCGCATCGTAGTAGGCATCATAGTCCAGCATGGCCTGACGGTATTGCTTCGCTTCCATATAGAGCCGGGCGCGTTCCAGCAGGTAGGCGGCGTTGTCTGATGTTATAGGTTTGGGGCAGTATGCAATGCCGCTGTCCATCAGGGCGATGGTTTCGTTGATGCCGCCCTGGGCCATTTCCTTGGCCTTAGCCGCGTTGAAGAAGGCTGCCGCCGAAACTAAGTTGCTTTGGATTACTTTTCCGTAGCAGGCGTACGCCCCTGCATAGTCTTTATTGGCAAAGAGGATGTCGCCTTCAAGCTGTATATATATAGGAAGCGAATCTATGCCGATTGCCGTCTGCACTTCGCCCAATGCTTTTTCGTACGTCCAATCTTTGTATGTTTTTTCCGGGGCTGTCAGTTGATAGGAGTAAATCAGCTTGGCCCGGTTGTAGTGCACGTCGTCTTTCTTCTTGCCCACGCCCAATGCACGTTCCATATCGGCAGCAACTTTATCCATCGACGCTTCATCGGTAGAACGATAGATGGTATTGCTTGCACGGCGGATATATCCGTCGGCGCTATTGGGGAAGCAGGAGATGTAGTCGTCGAGTAAGGCTTCGTAGTCTTCCGCGGGCGTGGTGGGCGATAGCATGTACAGGTAAACCAGCGCCTGTTCTTCCGTGTCGGGCAGTCCTTTCTTGATACCGATGCTTTTCAGTGCAAGGTCATTGGCCGATAAGGCGGATACGGTCAGCGCCTGCCCGTACGAAGCGCTCACGGCATAGCACACCTCGCCGCTGTCTTTCCCCGACGACTTTTGCGCCAGACCGATCACCTGGCCCGCCTCGTTCATCACCGGGCAGCTCACCATCTTGTCGTCTATCTTCATGGTCAGGCTGTAATAATAGTGATTATCTCCGATGGGAGCCGCTTCTTTTACCTTGCCGGTGGTAAAGGCGGCGGCTTTCTGGGTTGAATAGGGTAGGAGATAGGCTGTGGCGTCTGCGGCCGGTGCGGTTGGGGCTATGGGCAGGGCAGCGACTTTCTTTCCGTCTGTCGCCACCTTGAATTTCACAACGTCATACATGCTGTTGGCGCCATGGATGGCTGAGACCTTCATCTGCTTGCCGTCGCAATCGATGGCCACGGCGCGTTGGGCGCCCTTGAACAGGGTGTAGTCCGACAGCGCCAAGCCGTCTTCCGATAGAAAGAATCCGTTTCCGGTGTTCAGGATCTTGTCGCCGCTGTCGTACGTTATCACGGAAAACACGGCGCGGCGGGTTTTATCCATCCACTTGGGGGTTTGCGCCATGCTCCATTGCGCAATCAGGCTAAACAGGAGGAGTAAAAAGCAGCTCTTCTTCATTGGTTATTAATCGATTCGTTGTTTTAATGCTTCATACAGGAGAACGCCGGCGGCAACGGATACGTTGAGCGAACTGATCGTTCCCTTGACGGGTATCTTTACCCACTCGTCACACAGCGCCAGGTTCTCGTAGGAGATTCCGGTGTCTTCCGCTCCCAGAATCAGGCAAAGCGGGCCGGTGTAATCGGCTTTGGTGTATTCGTAATCTCCCTTTTCGGTAGCGGCGATGATCTTGAACCCGCTGTCTTTGAGGTAGCGCAGTGTTTCTTTCAGGCTTTTCTCGCGGCAAACGGGTAATGAATGTAACGCTCCGACGGATGTCTTCACCGCGTCGGCATTGACCGTTACGCTTCCTTTGGCCGGGATAATAATGGCATCCACTCCGGCGCAGTCGCACGTACGGGCTATGGCTCCGAAGTTGCGCACGTCGGTTATCCCGTCGATCATGACAAAGAAAGGATTCTTGCCTTGCTCGAAGAAGAAAGGCACTTGTTCTTCCACTTTCTGGTAAGTCACGGAGGAGATGAAGGCAAGCACGCCCTGGTGGTTCTTACGGGTGAACTTGTTGATCCGTTCCACCGGCACGCGCTGTACCGGGATCAGTGTGCCTCTCAGTATGGCAAAGAGTTCTTTGGACAGGTCGCTTTGGATGTCTTTCTTGACTAAAACCTTGTCTATTTCTTTACCGGCTTGTATGGCTTCTATGACGGCGCGCACGCCGAATATCATTTCGCTGTTATCTACCATGGGAATGTTTCAATAGTTCTTTTGCATTGTTCAACGCCGCTTCCGTCAACGTTGCGCCGCTTAGCATCTGGGCGATCTCGGCAACCCGTTCGTCTTCCTTCAGCCGGCGGATATGGCTGTTTGTTTCTTTATCGTTGTCCTGCTTGTATACCAAATAATGCGCACGGCCGCGGGCGGCGATCTGCGGCAGGTGGGTAATGCTGATCACCTGGCGTTTTTGTTCGCCCATTTCGTGCATGATGTCTGCCATCCGGTCGGCTATTTCCCCCGATACCCCGGTGTCGATCTCATCAAATACGATGGTCGGCAACTTTACCACTCCGGCAATCATTGCTTTGACGGACAACATGACGCGGGCGATTTCTCCTCCCGATGCCACCGACGATAGCTGCTGCAACGTACCGTTTTTGTTGGCGGAGAACAGGAACGCCACCGTGTCTTCGCCCAGCGTTCCCGGTTCTTTGCGTATTCCCATCTCTACCTGGAAGCGGATGTGGGGCATGCCCAGCGGGATCAGCCTTTCCACCATCTGCTTCTCAACTTCTCCGGCTAACTTCCGGCGTTTGCCGGTCAGCGTCGCCGCCAGCTCCTTCACCTTGTGGAATAGTGCTTCCACTTCGGCTGTTAGTTGGCTGATCTGCTCATCGTAAGAGGTGATGACAGACAGTTTCGATTGAAAGTCCGCGGTCAATTGAATCAGTCCTTCAACCGATTGCACCTTGTGTTTTTGTTGCAGGGAGTAGAGCAGGTTCAGCCGTTCGTTGACTTCATTCAACCGGTCCGGATTAAATTCGATCTCCTCGACCTTGCCGCTGATCTCCTGTGCAATATCTTTGAGTTCGATGTAGTTGTTTTCCACACGCCCGGCCAACCCTTTTGCCGACGGATACACGTTCTGTATGCCGCCCAGCGTATTTAGCGCTTCTTTCATGGATGGCAGCAATCCCGTTTCGTCGGCAATGAGCAGTTGTTCTACCTTATATAGTCCGGACTTGATCTCTTCGGCATGGGTCAGTGTTTCCGCTTCCTGCTCCAGTCCGGCCTGTTCGCCGGCTTGTAGCTTGGCATCCTCAAGCTGTTCCAGCTGGAAACGGAGGTAGTCTTCATCTGCTTTGTTCTGTTCCGCTTGTACAATCAGCGCTTTCAGTTCCTTTTCCTGCTGCCTCCACCGGGCGTAAGTTTCCTTATAGGCTGCCAGCTCTTTTTCATTGGAAGCCAGCACATCGAGTACATTTAGTTGGAAATCTTCCTTGTTGAGCAGTAAGTTCTGGTGTTGGGAGTGCACATCGATCAACTGCTCGCCCAATTCTTTCATCTGTGTAAGCGAAACCGGGGTATCATTGATAAACGCCCTGCTCTTACCGGAAGCATGTACTTCGCGGCGAAGAAGCAATTCGTCCTCATACTCCAGCTCGTTTTCCTTGAAGAAGGGTTGTATGTGGTAGGCGGATAGATCAAAGCGGGCTTCGATCACGCACTTGGACGCTCCCTGGCGGATCGCTTTCACGTCCGCCCGCTGTCCAAGCAGCAATCCGATCGCCCCCAAGATGATTGATTTGCCGGCACCCGTTTCGCCGGTGATCACAGAAAAGCCTGTATCAAAAGTAATATCCAGCGTTTCTATCAGTGCATAATTCTGTATGTAGAGTGAACGTAGCATCCTTTTAATTTAAAGATTAAGTATTCGATCGATGATGTCTTTTGCTACTTCGGATTTGGGTTTCAGGTCATAGTCCGATTGTCCTTGCCTGTCTATGATGCTGATCCGGTTGGTGTCGAAACGGAAGCCGGCGCCGGTATCGTTTAATGAGTTCAGTACGATAAAGTCGAAGTTCTTGCGCTCCAGCTTGCTCTGCGCATTCCGGATCTCATTGTCGGTTTCGAGTGCAAAGCCTGCAAGTATCTGTCCTTCCTTCTTCATTTTCCCGAGTGTAGCTGCAATATCGTGAGTGGGCTTGAGCTGGAGTGTCAGGTCATCATCTCCCCGTTTCATCTTCGTCCCTGCTACCGCAGTGGGAGTAAAGTCGGCTACCGCAGCGCAAAGGATACCCGCATCCATTTCCGGATAAAGCCGTACGGATTCTTCATACATTTCAATGGCCGATTCCACATCAATGCGCCGGATGTTCGGATGGTGCGTGCGTTGCTGTACAGGCCCGGCAATCAATGTCACCTCCGCTCCGCGGTTGGCACATTCTTCGGCTAAGGCAAAGCCCATTTTCCCCGAAGAGTAATTACCGATAAAACGTACCGGATCGATACGTTCGTAAGTCGGCCCGGCAGTGATCAGTATTTTCTTGTTTGACAGTTCGGAGCGCGTTTCAAAAAACCGGTCCAGTATCTCTATGATCTTTTCGGGTTCCTCCATCCTGCCTTTTCCAACCAAATGGCTTGCCAGCTCACCCGTTTGCGGTTCAATGATATGATTCCCCCAGGAACGTAGCGTATCTAAGTTCCGTTTCGTAGACGGATGTGCAAACATATCCAGATCCATTGCCGGTGCAACGAAGACCGGAGCTTTAGCCGACAAGTATGTCGTTATCAGCATATTGTCTGCCACCCCGTTTGCCATCTTTCCTATTGTTGCAGCCGTAGCCGGCGCTATGACCATGGCATCCGCCCAAAGCCCCAGGTTGACGTGGCTGTTCCACGTTCCGTCGCGTTGGGCAAAGAATTCGCTGATCACCGGTTTACTGGTCAGTGCCGAGAGTGTGATTGGAGTGATAAATTCCTTTCCGGCAGGAGTGATCACGGTTTGTACTTCCGCGCCCTTCTTTATCAGTCCGCGAATGATGTAACACGCCTTATAGGCAGCGATGCTCCCTGTAATTCCGAGTATGATTCTCTTTCCTTGTAACATGTAATATGAAGTGTAAATAGCCGGTGCTGCGTTGCGCTTTATTTACCCGTTATTTTGCGCAGGCGGATCTTGGTCAGCATGGCTTTGGTGTGCAGTGTAAAGTCATTGCCTAATATCCAGCCGTAATAGCTTGGATCTTTTTCCAGCACTTCCTCTACGGGCATACCTTTATATTTGCCGAAGTTGAATATTTCTACCCCTTTATCATCATATATCATTCGGCCGGCAAAATCCACATTCCGGTTGAAGCTCGAAAATTCCGAAAGATAGGTGATGTCGTTCTTCAAGTTCGGATAGCGCTCCAGCTGGGATTTCAGGACTTCGTAGGTTGCACGGGTATCCGCCTCCGCCGTATGGGCGTCTTCCAGCGTCTTATCGCAATAGAATTTATAGGCGGCCGATAAGGTGCGTTGTTCCATCTTGTGGAAGATCACCTGAACATCCACAAACTTACGGCGTGACATATCAATATCCACTCCGGCACGAAGAAATTCTTCCGCCAGCACAGGAATATCAAAACGGTTGGAGTTAAAACCTGCCAGGTCGCACCCTTCGATTTCACGGGCGATTGTTTTTGCCACCTCTTTAAATGTAGGGCTTCCCGCTATATCCTCGTCGTATATCCCATGTATGGCCGAGGCTTCGGCAGGAATAGGCATTTCCGGATTAATGCGCATTGTCCTTGACTCTTCATGGCCATTGGGGTGCACCTTCAGGTAGCTGATCTCTACAATGCGGTCGGCGTTTATATTTGTACCTGTCGTCTCAAGGTCAAAGAATACAAGCGGGTTTTTCAGATTTAATTTCACCATATTCATTTACCGTTTGGCGCTTCAAAGGACACCGTAAAATATATCTTAGTCATTAAGCATCATCGGCATCAGCAGCATCAGGATATCTTCATCTTTTTCTTGTTCTATGGGTACGATAACTCCTGCGCGCGACGGATCTGCCAATTCTATTACGACGTCAGGAGCCGGCATGTTGTTCAGGATGTCAATCAGGAAGGTCGATTTAAAGCCGATGCTCATGGCATTTCCTGCATATTGGCAGACCAGCATTTCTTCCGCCGATGTAGAGAAGTCAATATCCTGCGCCGAGATCACCATATTATTTTCTTCCATCCGTAGCTTAATCAAACTGCTTTCCTGTGAAGAGAAGATAGACACGCGGCGTAGCGCTCCCACAAGCATCTGACGGTCTACCGTTACTTTATGCGGATTATTTTGCGGGATCACCGAGTTATAGTTCGGGTAGCGGCCTTCGATCAAGCGGCATACCATGCGGTATCTTTCCATCGTGAACATGGCATTGCGTCCGTCGAACGTAATCACTACATTTCCCTGTTCCTTGCCCAAGATGTTCTTTATCAGGTTGGCAGGTTTCTTCGGCAGGATAAATGCTGCGCGCTCGCTTCCGTGAGTCGTCAGTGTTCTGTAACGTACAAGTTTGTGACCATCCGATGCCACTATCGTAATATCGTCGGTGGTGATATCAAAGTAAATGCCGTTCATTACCGGACGCAGTTCATCGTCGGCCGTAGCAAAGAAAGCATGGTTAATGCCATTCAGCAGGATATTCGATCCTATCTCCACACGTACGGCGCTATCATCCAGCGTTGCAAATTGCGGGTACTCATCCGTATGCTGCCCCATCAAGCTGTATTTACCGTTTTGATAGCGTACGGTGATCTCCAGCGTATTGCTGATATCGAATGTGATGGGTTGTTCCGGAATCTCTTTCAACGCATCCAGTAATGTTTTGGCTACTACGGCGAACTTCCCGTTTGTATCACTTTCGTTCACCTCCACCGAAGTAACCATCGTGGTTTCGGAGTCCGACGCCGTAATGGACAAGATCCCATCTTGAAGGTCGAATAAAAAACAATCCAGAATAGGTAATGCGTTTTTGGAGTTTACCACCCGGCTAACAGCCTGCAGGTGACTAAATAGAGCGGTACTGGAAACGATAAATTTCATATATTCTTTTTTTTAAGTTTTCTTATTTTCTACGTGGACAAAGTTACAAAAAAAATATCCGTAGCTACAATACGCTGTAAGAAATTCCGGCGTTATTCGTCCAATCCAATAAAAAGTGTAACTTTGCAAAAGAAAAGTAGCAAGGTGTCATTTACTTAAAACTCATAATTAAAGAAATGGAATTTAGTGGAAAAATCATCGCGATACTCCCCCAGAAAAGTGGAGTAGCAAAATCCACCGGTAACGAGTGGATCGCACAAGAGTTTGTTGTTGAAAACCATGACCAATATCCGAAAAAAATGTGTTTCGGAGTGTTTGGAGCCGATAAATTAGAACAATTTGCGATTCAGATGGGCGAAGAATTGAATGTATCCTTCGACATTGATGCCCATCAATGGCAAGACAGGTGGTTTAACAGTATCCGCGCGTGGAAAGTAGAGCGTGTTACCGTCGCTCCGGCTGATGCAGGTGCGCCTATTCCTCCGCCACCTCCTCCTACCGGCGCACAGGAATTTGTTTCTGGGGATGTAAAGGATGACCTTCCATTCTAAAGTAACACTGCAAATAGAACTCTGAAATTCTTCAGCTATAGTTGAGGCCGCCTCAGGTATAGTTGGAGAATTTGTTTTTACGGCAAATTCCATTCTCCCCTCCCCAAAAGCTGCCTTTTCCTTCCTATATATTATCGTATTCTTTTCCGGCTTACTCTAATCATTATAACATGGCTTTTGCAAATGCAAAATGATAAATGATTCAATCTTTAGTTTGGAAGTCTTTGCGGCGCAACACAAAGCTGTTGCTCAGATACTTTTCGCGCACGATTTTATTTTCGGCCAGCTCTTCGGGAGTTCCCTGGAAGAGGATCTTTCCTTCGAATAGCAAATACGCCCGGTCGGTGATGCTCAACGTTTCCTGCACGTTATGGTCGGTGATCAGGATACCGATATTCTTATCTTTCAGTTTCCACACGATCTGCTGGATGTCTTCCACTGCAATCGGGTCCACCCCCGCAAACGGCTCGTCCAGCATGATGAATTTCGGGTCAATAGCCAGGCAGCGTGCAATCTCCGTACGGCGGCGCTCACCTCCGGACAACTGGTTACCCAGATTCTTCCGCACTTTCTGCAACCGGAACTCTGCAATCAGGCTCTCTAATTTCTCCTTTTGGTATTCCTTAGGCTTGTTTGTCATTTCGAGCACGGCGGCAATATTATCTTCCACGCTCATCTGACGGAATACGGAAGCCTCCTGGGCAAGATAACCAATACCCGTCTGCGCGCGCTTATACATTGGATACTTCGTTATTTCCAGGTCATCAAGAAAGATACGCCCCTCATTCGGGGTAATCAGCCCTACGGTCATATAGAACGACGTAGTCTTTCCGGCTCCGTTGGGGCCCAGCAATCCTACGATCTCTCCCTGTTTCACATCAATGGAAACATGATTCACAACCGTACGTTTGCCGTATTTCTTAACCAGATCTTCCGTACGAAGCACCATCTTGCTCTTCTCCATAATTCTCGTTATTTTGCAGCAAATGTAACAAAATCAGTTGAAATAATGTACATTTGCAACAAATATACGTTGTTTATGTTCAAAGCGTTCAATACCGTCGGCAGATATATCCTGCTTATGAAACGTGCTTTTGCACGCCCCGAAAGGGTCCGTATGTACTTCAGACAGTTCATTAAAGAAATAGACCAGCTGGGTGTCAGTTCCATCGGTATCGTATTGCTGATCTCATTTTTTATCGGCGCCGTTATCACGATACAAATAAAATACAACATAAAAAGCCCCTGGATGCCCCGCTGGACAGTGGGCTATGTGACCCGGGAAATCATGCTGCTTGAGTTTTCATCCTCAATCATGTGCCTAATACTTGCAGGCAAAGTCGGGTCAAACATTGCGTCTGAGCTGGGCACGATGCGCGTAACACAACAGATCGACGCATTGGAAACCATGGGAGTCAACTCGGCATCCTATCTCATTCTTCCCAAAATCGCATCCTTGGTAACTTTCATCCCTATTCTTGTGACGTTCAGCATATTCGCAGGGATCGTCGGGGCATTCGCTACTTGCCGGATAGGCGGGATCATGATGGCTACCGACCTGGAATACGGGCTGCAATATGTTTTCCAAGACTGGTTTATCTGGTGCGGAATCATAAAATCCCTCTTCTTTGCATTCATTATCGCCAGCGTATCCGCATACTTCGGCTATACGGTAGAAGGCGGTTCCATCGAAGTAGGAAAGGCATCGACCAATGCCGTTGTTTCAAGCAGCGTCCTCATACTGTTTGCCGACCTGATATTAAGTAAACTCCTCACTACATGATTGAAATAAAAGGTATACACAAGTCTTTCGAAGACAGAAAAGTCCTGACGGACATAAATTCCAGGTTCGAAGACGGGAAAACCAACCTGATCATCGGCCAAAGCGGCTCCGGGAAAACAGTGCTGATCAAATGTATCGTAGGGCTGCTCACCCCCGAAAAAGGAGAGATCACATACGACAGCCGCGACTTCCTGAAAATGGATAAAAAAGAAAGGAAAACACTCCGGCGGGAAATGGGAATGATCTTCCAAAGCGCCGCACTGTTTGACTCCATGAGCGTGCTGGACAACGTCATGTTTCCGCTGAACATGTTCAGCAACGACACCCTGCGCGAACGAACCAAAAGAGCCATGTTCTGCCTGGAACGCGTAAATCTGCTCGAAGCGAAAGACAAATCCCCCGGAGAGATCAGCGGAGGTATGCAAAAACGGGTGGCCATCGCCCGGGCCATCGTACTGAAACCACGCTATCTGTTCTGCGACGAACCAAACTCGGGACTTGATCCCAAAACATCATTGGTCATCGACGAACTGATCCGCGACATCACCCGGGAATACAACATAACCACCATCATCAATACACACGATATGAATTCGGTGATCAATATCGGAGAAAAGATCATCTTCATCCACCAGGGACAGAAAGAGTGGGAGGGCGCCAAAAACGAAATATTCACCTCCAGCAACCAGCGCCTGAACGACTTCATCTTTGCGTCGGATCTCATCCGGAAAATAAAAGAAGCCGAAGCACACAACATCGAAGGCTAAACCGGTTTTTAAAAATACGCGTATGAGCACGATGTTCGACACCTTACTTAAACTCCCGCTATTCCAGGGACTTTCGCAGGAAGACATGACCTATATCCTGGGGCAGGCAAAATTGTCTTTTATCAAATATAAAACACGAGAGCTAATTGTAAAAAGCAATACCCCCTGCACAGAACTCATCTTTTTACTAAAAGGTCAAATTGATGCACAAACAACCCCGGAAAACCAACTCTTCACATACATCGAAACCATCAACGCCCCTTATCTGATAGAACCGGAAGCCTTATTCGGAATGAATCCTCATTTCAAGGCATCTTATACAGCCAAAGCAGAAATGAGTGTCATGAAGGTAGACAAAATGCTCGTGCTCAAAGAACTGCTCAAGTATGATATATTCCGTCTCAATTATGTAAATAGTATAAGCAACCGCGCCCAATCCCTGTATAGCCGCTTGTGGAAAACACCGGCAAGTGGCACCGTCCGGAAAATCATACACTTTTTCCTTATATATGCCGAAAAGCCCGAAGGAGAAAAAACAATTATCGTCAAAATGGAAGATCTCGCCAAGATTCTCGACGACACACGCCTAAACATATCAAAGGCTCTCAACGACCTTCAAAACCAAGGCTTAATTGAACTCGGACGCAAAGTAATCCACATACCTGAACTCGGCAAACTCCCCATCCCGACAGGTAATGACAAAACCGAGGCCCTCCTGTAATCCCCACTAAACGATTAAAGTGTAAACACATTTTCTTAGTTTCCCTTTTTGCTACATGGAATATTAATCCTAAATTTACATCAGTTTTCAAAATCATAGCTCATGAAAGTTGTTGTAGATAATAAGATCCCATACATAAAAGAGGCGATCGAAGCCGTAGCCGATAAAGTTGTGTATGCCCCCGGTAATAAAATTACGCCGGGATTGATAAAAGACGCAGATGCCCTGATCATCCGTACGCGCACAATATGCAACCGTAAACTGCTCCAAAAAAGCAATGTGCAGTTCATTGCCACAGCCACGATCGGCTATGATCATATTGACATTTCATATTGCCGTGAGGCCGGTATATCCTGGATAAATACTCCGGGAGCGAATGCCAATTCTGTGGCCGAATATATTGAATCGGCTCTGAGCTTGCTCCTCAAGGATCATGAGATGCGCCTTGGTGAGATGAAAATGGGTATTGTCGGAGCCGGTAACGTCGGAACAAAAGTTAGCGAGAAAGCAATCACTTTTGGCATGTCCGTATTAGAAAATGATCCCCCACGTGCAGCACAAGAAAACAGCAAACTCTTTGTTACACTCGACCGGATTGCTGAAGAATGTGACATCATTTCTTTCCATACCCCACTGATCATGGAGGGCGAATACAAAACTTACCATCTGGCAGACAACGCCTTTTTCTGTTCGCTTAAAAAGAAACCGCTCATTATCAATACCGCACGGGGTGAAGTGATAGACACCAAGGCTTTATTGACTGCAATGGACAAAGGGCAGGTTTCGGATGTAATTATCGACGTATGGGAAAACGAACCGGATATTGACTGCGAATTACTAAAACGGGCGTATATCGCCACCCCCCATATTGCCGGATATTCGGCAGACGGAAAAAGAAATGCCACCCGGATGGTAATGGAAGGATTGTGCAAGCACTTTCATATAGATGCCAAGATCAACATCAAACTGCCGCGGCCGAGAATTGCAGTAAAAAAAATCTTCTACAATGATAACGACATCGCCCTTGCTGCTTACGATCCAAGGAGAGATACAACATGGCTAAAAAACGGACCGGAACACTTCGAGAAATTCCGCAATAACTATCCACTGAGAAGAGAAATAGAAATATACTACGACGCATTGAACAAATATTTCTCCAAAAATCTTTTTCAGAAAACACTAACGAAAAGGAAAATGTGATAAGATCTCCCTGGAAACCTTAAACTCCCCTGCGCAGAACAATCTCTTCAATTACCCGCGGATAGTGCTCGTACTCCAACGCATGCACCTTGTTTGCCACATCTTCAGGAGTATCGGCAGGTAGAACCGGACAAGTAATCTGCCGGATGATCTCGCCTTCATCATAATGCTCATTTACATAATGTATGGTAATTCCCGTTTCCGCTTCTGCAGCAGCCACTACCGCTTCATGAACATGATCGCCATACATACCTTTGCCGCCATGCTTGGGTAATAGCGACGGATGTATATTTATTATTCTATTAGAATAAATATGCAAAAGAGCATCAGGAACACGGACCAGGAATCCGGCCAGCACAATAAAATCTATGCCGTACTTCTTTAAAGCAGCCAGCACATTTATTCCGCCGCTCTCCCACTCTTCACGCAAGAACACTTCAGAAGGTACCTGGAGGATCTTGGCACGTTCCAAAACAAAAGCCTTACTACGGTTGGAGATAACCAAACGAACGGAAATCGTTTCGCTATCCATGAAATAACGAATAATATTCTCTGCATTTGAGCCGGATCCGGAAGCAAAAACGGCGATGTTTTTAGTCATATTTAGAAGGTTGGGTGCACAAAGATGTAAAAAACGTGCAAAATACCGCATTTTATTATTCAAATATTTGTCGGAAACGATAAATATTCATTCCTTTGCAGCGCAAATTTAAAGAAATAAATCTGATTATTAATTAAAACTTAAAAGTTATGTCTGAAATTGCATCAAGAGTAAAAGCTATTATCGTCGATAAATTAGGCGTTGAAGAATCAGAGGTTACAACTGAAGCGAGCTTCACTAACGATTTAGGGGCGGACTCTCTTGACACAGTAGAACTCATTATGGAGTTCGAAAAAGAATTTGGAATATCTATTCCGGATGATCAAGCAGAAAAGATTGGTACTGTAGGCGACGCTGTTTCTTATATCGAGGAACACGCTAAGTAACCTTTTCTATTCATCTCATGGAATTAAAAAGAGTTGTAGTAACAGGTCTTGGAGCCATTACTCCTGTTGGAAACAATGTTCCTGAATTTTGGGAAAATCTTATCAACGGGGTTAGTGGAGCTGGGCCTATTACTCATTTCGACGCATCACTTTTCAAGACCCAGTTTGCGTGTGAAGTGAAAGACTTCGATGTAACACACTACATCGATCGCAAAGAAGCACGCAAAATGGACTTGTACGCGCAGTACGCCGTCGCTGTAGCCAAAGAAGCGATTACGGACTCGGAGCTTGACGTCGAAAATGAAGATCGAACCAAAATCGGTGTGATCTTTGGAGCCGGAATCGGAGGTATCAGTACGTTCGAAGAAGAAGTGAGCAGCTATGCGCTAACCGAAGAAAAAGGCCCAAGATTCAATCCCTTCTTTATTCCCAAAATGATTTCGGATATCGCTGCCGGACAGATTTCAATCATGTATGGCTTTCATGGCCCAAACTACGCAACATGCTCGGCATGCGCCACTTCAACCAATGCTATCGCTGATGCCTTTAACCTTATCCGTCTGGGTAGGGCCAACATCATCGTATCCGGAGGTTCCGAAGCAGCCATCACGCCGGCCGGCGTAGGAGGATTCAATGCTATGCACGCACTGTCCACACGCAATGACAGCCCGAAATCAGCTTCACGCCCGTTCAGCGCAAGCCGTGACGGATTCGTGATCGGTGAAGGAGGCGGTTGCCTTGTTTTGGAAGAGCTGGAACACGCAAAAGCCCGCGGAGCGAAGATCTATGCCGAACTTATTGGTACCGGACTTTCAGGAGACGCATACCACCTGACCGCTTCACATCCGGAAGGACTTGGAGCGAAATTAGTGATGATGAATGCGTTGGACGATGCCGAAATAAAACCGGAAGAGATTGATTACATCAACGTTCACGGCACATCGACCCCTGTTGGTGATATTTCAGAGGTTAAAGCCATCAAAGATGTCTTTGGCGGCCATGCTTATAAGCTCAATATCAGTTCATCGAAATCAATGACCGGACACCTTCTCGGTGCAGCCGGAGCCGTTGAAGCCATTGCAAGTATCCTTGCAGTTAAAAATGATATTGTACCTCCAACGATCAACCATACAGAAGGAGACAACGATGAGAACATCGACTATGGTCTTAACTTTACGTTTAACAAAGCTCAGAAGCGTGAAGTAAAAGTAGCCTTATCCAATACATTTGGATTTGGCGGCCATAATGCATGCGCAATTTTCAGAAAATACGCAGAATAAACCAAGTCTCGTGTTACGTAACCAAATAGACAAGATAAGGCTTTTGTTCCATAAGGACAGAAAGTCTTATCTTTGTTTTTACCGGATACTTGGATTCTATCCCCGCAGTGTCGAGCTATACAAACAGGCGCTACTGCACAAATCAACCTCTCTCCGTTCCGAACACGGACGGCCCATCAACAACGAACGATTAGAGTTTCTGGGAGACGCCATACTGGATGCTATTGTCGGCGATATCGTCTATAAGCACTTTGAAGGCAGAGGAGAAGGGTTCCTGACCAATACACGTTCCAAGATCGTACAACGCGAAACGCTGAACAAGCTGGCGGTGAAGATCGGGCTGGATAAACTTATCAAATATTCCGCCCGCTCCTCATCGCACAACAATTATATGTACGGCAACGCGCTCGAGGCCTTCATTGGGGCCATTTATCTGGATCGGGGATACAGAAAATGCAAGAAATTCCTTGAGGAACGCATTATCGAAAAGTATATCGACCTTGACAAACTATCTCAAAAAGAAGTTAACTTCAAATCCAAACTTATCGAATGGTGCCAGAAGAATAAAGTAGAAGTATTCTTTGAGCTGATTGAGCAAACAATGGACGAGAAGAGCAACCCTGTTTTCCAAACCGAAGTACGGATCGAAGATATAAGCATCGGAGCCGGAACCGGATATTCTAAAAAAGAATCCCAGCAAAACGCCGCAAAGACAGCGTTGAGAAAGATCCAAAGCGATCGCACTTTTATTATGACCCTTCATGAAGCCAAAGAAGCAATTCATATCTTATCATCCGAAGGAGATGCCCAGTCGGTGCCCTTGGATGATTAGATCATGATCTTCAGGCACTGCTTTCAATTTTCCGGCAACTTCACCGAGCGGTAAAGAGGAGATTTCATTCTTGCTCCAGGTTACCATACGTCCAAATTCGCTCCGAGCAATCAATTCTGTGGCATGGCCTCCCATTCGCGTAGCCAGATTACGGTCGAATGACGTGGGCGACCCGCCGCGCTGTATATATCCGAGCACCGTTTCACGGGTCTCAATGCCTGTTTCATATTCTATTTCCTGTGCGATATATTCCGCCGCACGCTTTTTATCGCCTTTCATCACTCCTTCGGCTACGACAACGATCGAATAAGGTTTTCCTTTCTTCAAGCGGCGAATGATCGTATCGCCGATGTTTTTGATGTTATACGGAATCTCCGGTATCAGGATCACATCTCCTCCACCCGCCATGCCGGAATACAGCGCGATCCAGCCGGCTTTATGCCCCATCACTTCAATCACCATCACCCGCTTGTGCGAGCTTGCCGTAGAGTGCAGGCGATCAATCGCATCGGTGGCAATACTGACCGCCGTGTCGAAGCCGAAAGAGAAATCCGTTCCCCAAATATCATTATCTATTGTTTTGGGAACGGAAACAATAGGGACACCCATAGCGGCAAATTTCGCCACCGTCTTCTGTGTGCCGTTACCACCGATACAAACAAGGCAATCAAGTCCCAATTCCTGTATGCTCCGGATGATCTCCCCCGGTTTATCCATTCCGGCAGCCAGGTCTTTTTTCTTGAATGGCTTTTCGCGCGAAGTGCCCAATATGGTGCCTCCCATGTTCAACAGACCGGACAATGATCTTTCATCCAATGTTTCAACATCTTGGGCCAGCAACCCTTGAAATCCGCTGTGTATTCCGATGACCTCCATACCGAAATGATTCATGGCTGTTTTACATACGCCACGAATGGCAGCATTAATTCCGGGGCAATCTCCGCCCGATGTTAGGATACCTATTCTCATCACCCGCCAAACTTTAAATCATGAATCTTTTATTATTATTTATGCGGTAAAGATAGAAAAAAAGATAAATAAGTTACTTTTGCGTTTCCAAACGTCATATATAACAGGAATTTAAGATGAATATAACCAAGATCATAGGCAAGATTTTTGAACTCCGACTAAGGCAAATAGACCGGTATGTTACGCAGGCAGAAGAGCTTCAATGCAAGGTGTTGATGCAGCTTCTCAAGAAAGCGGAAAACACGGAATGGGGCAGGAAATACGATTATAAAACGATCCGCAGCTACGAAGAGTTCCGCCAACGTGTACCCGTACAGACATACGATGACATTAAGCCGTGGGTGGAACGCCTGAGAAAGGGTGAGAAGAATCTCATCTGGTCTTCGGAGATCAAATGGTTTGCCAAGTCTTCGGGAACGACAAATGATAAGAGCAAATTCCTGCCTGTGAGCAAAGAGTCGCTCCATGACATTCACTATAAGGGAGGCGCAGATGCTGTGGCTTTGTACCTCAGAAACAATCCAAGCAGCCGGTTCTTTTCGGGAAAAGGCGTCATCCTGGGAGGAAGCCACAGGCCCAATTACAACTCCAGGCACAGTTTGGTGGGCGATTTGTCGGCCATTCTGATTCAAAACGTAAGTCCTGCCGTGAATTTCCTCCGCGTTCCCGGAAAGAAAATCGCCCTGATGGACGAATGGGAAGCCAAGATCGAAGCTATTGCAAACAGTACCATAAACACAAACGTGACCAGCCTTTCGGGAGTTCCTTCGTGGTTTCTGGTGCTCATCAAACGGGTGCTTGAGAAAACCGGCAAGCAAACGTTGGAAGAAGTATGGCCGAACCTCGAAGTCTTCTTCCACGGTGGCGTGAGCTTCAATCCCTACCGCGAGCAGTACAAACAGATCATCCACTCTCCGGAAATGCGTTATATGGAAACATACAACGCTTCGGAAGGCTACTTCGGCACACAGGATGACCTGTCCGATCCATCGATGCTGATCATGATCGACTATGGCATCTTCTACGAGTTTATCCCGCTGGAAGATGTGGAATCCGAAACCCCCCGCGTTTGCAGCCTCAGTGAGGTAGAACTGAACAAGAACTACGCCATGCTGATCTCCACCTCCTCAGGCTTATGGCGATACATGATCGGCGACACGGTGAAGTTCACGAACGACAAACCATACAAGTTTGTTATTACCGGTCGCACGAAGCATTACATCAACGCATTTGGTGAAGAACTCATCATAGACAATGCCGAGAAAGGGCTGACTAAGGCCTGCGTCGAAACCGGAGCGCAAATAAGCGAATATTCGGCAGCGCCGGTATTCATGGATGCCCATGCGAAATGCCGCCACCAATGGCTGATCGAATTTGCCAGAATGCCCGACTCGGTAGAACACTTTGCCGGCGTGCTCGACTCTACTCTGAAAGAAGTAAATTCCGACTACGAGGCCAAACGCTGGAAAGACATTGCGTTACAACCTCTTGAAGTGATTGTTGCCCGTGCCGGATTGTTCCACGACTGGCTTAAAGAAAAAGGAAAGCTGGGCGGACAACACAAAGTGCCGCGCTTGAGCAACGTACGCGACCATATCGAGGAAATGTTGACGTTAAACAAGAAATAAGCCCCCACTACCCTGTGATATGCATCCCAAAGTTTGGACGGATTAATAATATGTATCTTGCATGATTTCGGTATTGTACCGGACTTATGTTGTTTGGTGAAGTTTGCGAAGTAATTTTTGATGTCCTTTTCCGATCCAATTTGGCCAACGATTCTCTGATCTTCCCTTTTGCCATTTGCGATTATTTCCCGGTTGCGATTGCAAAGAAAATTGATATCGCCTCTTTTATCCATCCTGGTTATGCCTCCGGCTGGATGTTAAAAGGTTAAGTTAGTATTACAATTCATTTTAGGCTAAAAGAGAGATTTTTTAGCCTAAAACGAATTGTATATTTTGCGTTGGGCATTTGAAATTTTGCGTTGGGCATTTGGGTTAAATGCGTTGGGCATTTTAAATTTTGCGTTGGGCATTTCAACTTTTGCGTTGGGCATTTGGGGTAAATGCGTTGGGCATTTTTCAAGTACCATATCAATAAACTATTTTCTTTCATTACAGCTTTGGATGTTCCGAAATAAAAGTAAGTTGCAAGTTATGCCTTGCAAATTATTCTTCCGTCTTATCTGAACTTTGGAGTAAACAGTGGCGTTCTTTTGTTCTTCTTTTTTTAACGATCCGTTGCCTCATACGGACAATTTATCTGCATTTTAAAAATATATTCAAGGAAAACCCATTGAACGGGAATCCGATCTCGTGGGAAATAAAATGAATTTCAATTAATA
>JAITSN010000030.1 GCA_031287715.1 Mediterranea sp. (in: CFB group bacteria) | reverse complement strand
TCCGCAAAAAGACTTCAAAAATGCGTTAAGATCATTTGATGAGCTAATGAACAAGATCTGCGAAATCATAAGGCACGGTAGAACCAATCCCAAAAATCATAAAACAAAAAAGATTTATTCCTTGAATAAGAAAAAATTATAGCTTAACTAAACGACATTGATTTACCATTTACCATTTATCATTTCATGCCGTTTACCATTTCATGCCGTTTACCATTTCATACCGTTCACCATTACCGTTTCGCATGAATGTCGTAAACGGTAAATGGCATGAAATAGTATTAAATTGTAAATTGTAAACGGTAAATGGTAAATAACATGATGGTAAATCTCTATATTTGCAACTATAACAACAGAATGAACTGCAAATGAAACTAATTGCGGAAAGTGGCTCTACAAAAACGGAATGGGCGTTAGTTGAAAACAACCACCTTGTACAACGTGTTTTCACGGAAGGTTTGAATCCTTATTTTCAGACCAGGAGAGAAATTAGCAGAAGCGTCAGGCTGGGCTTGCCTGAATCTTTTTTCAGGAAGAGGCTTGAGCAAGTTTACTTCTACGGCGCCGGATGCAGCTCCTTAGAAAAGAAAAACATCATGGGCGCATCCCTTGTCGCCCAATTCAGAACACCCATCCAGGTCGAGAGCGATCTGTTGGCTGCCGCACGCGGATTATTCCACTGCGAAATGGGAATTGCCTGCATCCTCGGCACAGGTTCCAACTCTTGTTTTTATGACGGGAAGATCATCTCCAAAAATGTGCGTCCGGGCGGATATGTCCTTGGCGACGAAGGAAGCGGCGCCGCTTTGGGAAAGATGTTCTTATCGGACGTGCTGAAGAACCTGGCCCCATTAGTTTTGATCAATGCTTATTATGATAAGTTCCGCATCACGCCCAACGAGCTGATGGATTCGATTTACAACCATCCGTTTCCGAATCGTTTCCTGGCCATGACTTCCTATTTCTTGGCCAATTATTTAGAGATGGATTATGTGAACAACCTGCTGATGAACAACACCCGGGCCTTTTTTACCCGCAACGTCAGCCAATACAATTATAAAAACTACCCGATACGCTTTGTCGGGTCTATGGCATACAATTTCTCAAAAGTGCTACACGCAGTTGCCGAAGAGTTCGGCGTCAAGATAGATGTTATCGAAGAAACATCCATGGCCGGGCTGATCGAGTTTCATTCGATGACTATCGATGAGCCGTAGCGGCTTGCGCAGACACACATCTTCCACTTCGATCCAAATTTATCAAGAATAATAATTTATGAATCCTATTTCGGTTTTACTGACCATTGCAATTTACTTTGCAGTTTTGTTCCTCATTTCCTATATCGCAGGGAGGAAAGCAGATAATGAAGGCTTTTTTGTCGGCAACAGAAGATCCTCCTGGTACGTTGTGGCCTTTGCCATGATCGGCTCCAGCATTTCGGGGGTGACGTACGTTTCCGTTCCCGGCATGGTGGCCGAAGCCGGCTTTTCTTACCTGCAGATGGTACTTGGCTTTGTGGTCGGGCAATTTCTGATCGCTTTTGTCCTGGTGCCCTTATTTTACCGGATGAACCTGGTATCTATCTACGAATACCTTGAAAACCGGTTCGGAATGTCCTCCTACAAAACGGGCGCCTGGTTTTTCTTCCTGTCCAAGATGCTGGGCGCGGCGGTGCGCCTGTTTTTAGTGTGTTTGACGTTGCAGGTGCTTATTTTTGAACCGTTGCAGCTGCCATTCCTCTTGAATGTTGCCGTTACGGTAGCTTTGGTGTGGCTTTACACCTTTCAAGGCGGAGTGAAGTCGTTGATCTGGACGGATATGCTCAAAACATTTTGTTTGGTAGTATCCGTTGTGCTTTGCATCTATTTTATCGCCGACGACCTCAACCTGGGCGTTGGCGGCCTCATCGCCACGATAAGGGACAGCGATTTTTCGCGGATGTTCTATTTCGACGACATCAACAACAAATACTACTTCTTCAAGCAGTTCTTCGCCGGCGTGTTCACGATGATTGCCATGACGGGGCTTGACCAGGATATGATGCAGCGTAACCTGAGCTGCAAGAACTTCAAAGATTCGCAAAAGAACATGATCACCAGCGGGATCTCGCAATTCTTCGTCATCCTGCTTTTCCTGATGCTGGGCGTTCTGCTGTATACGTACGGCGGGCTGAACGGCCTGTTTGCCCCGAAAGAGATAGAGGGCGACAAGGTATTCCTGCTGGTTGCCACCCGCAATTTCCCCATGTTTGTGGGCGTCCTGTTCATCATCGGACTGATCTCATCGGCCTATTCGGCGGCAGGATCGGCGCTGACGGCCTTGACCACATCGTTCACCGTAGATATCCTGGGGGTGAAGAACAAAAAGGAAAAAGACATCGTCAAACTGCGCAAGCGCGTGCACGTCGGCATGGCCGCCGTCATGGGTGCGGTCATCGTCATCTTCAACATACTCAATAACACCAGCGTGATCAACGCGGTGTATACGCTGGCCAGTTATACCTACGGCCCCATCCTGGGACTGTTCGCCTTCGGCATCTTCATCAAAAAAGCGGTGCGCGACAAGTTCGTGCCGCTGGTGGCCGTCCTGTCCCCCCTTCTCTGCCTGATCCTGCAGAAAAATTCAAAAGCATGGTTCGGAGGATACGAATTCAGCTACGAACTGCTGATATTGAACGCGCTGTTCACCTTCGCCGGACTCTGCCTGCTGATAAAACGCAGCCTCACCCCAGCCCTCTCCAAAGGAGAGGGAGAAGGAATACAACCAAAAAGTACAACTATAAAATAACACTATATATATATGAAGATACAGAATGAGAAAAACCGTTCAACGAACCGTTACCGCCTTATCCTCCTCCTCGCCATCCCCTTCTCCCTCTCCTTTGGAGAGGGCCGGGGTGAGGCTGTTGGTGAGATTGCGCGGAGTGAGATTGCCCTGGGTGAAACTGTGCGGGCTGAGACCATCCCGCAAGTAGCGCCGGAATTGCTGGGAATGGATTCCCGCCGCCTGGCCCACGCCGACGAAGCCATCAACAAAGCCATTGAAAACAAAGAAATCCCCGGAGCGGTGCTGGCCGTCGTGCACAAAGGCAAGTTGGGCTATTTGAAAGCCTACGGCAACAAACAAACATACCCCACGACCGCGTCCATGGACGTAAACACCGTGTTCGACCTGGCCTCCGTCAGCAAATCCGTATCCACAGCCCTATCGGCCATGATCCTGATCGAACGCGGGAAGATCCGCATGACCGACCCAGTGAAAGATTTTATAGCCGACTTTAACGGATGGGAAGACCAAGACGGCAAACAAACCCCCATCCGCATTATCGATCTGCTCACCCACACCTCGGGACTGCCCCCCTATGCCCCGGTGGAAGAGCTGGAAAAAAAATACGGCGCCCCCAACCCCGACGGACTGATCAAATACATCGCCGCTTGCAAGCGCGACTTTAAGCCCAAAACCGGATTCCAATACAGCTGCCTGAACTACATCACCCTCCAACGCATCATCGAAACCATTTCGGGAAAAAGCCTGAAAGCATTTGCCCAAGAAAACATCTTCGACCCGCTCGGAATGACCCATACCGGCTACCAACCCACCGGTGAAACCCTCGCCCGCGTCGCCCCCACCGAAAAACAAAAAGACGGCAGCGTGCTGACCGGCATCGTGCACGATCCGCTCGCCCGCGTGATGAACGGAGGCATATCCGGCAACGCAGGCGTCTTCGCCGATGCAAACGACCTGGCCATCCTGGCGGCAGCCCTGCTGAACGACGGCGAGTACAACGGGCGGCGGATCCTCAGTCCGGCAGCAGTGAAAACCATGCGAACCATACCGCGGTACTTAGAAAAATTCGGACGGACGCCCGGCTGGGACATCCACTCCCCGTACGCGTCCAACAGCGGAGACCTGCTCGGACCAAACACCTACGGACACACCGGATACACCGGCACATCAATCGTCATCGACCCCGACAACGACGTGGCGATCATCCTGCTGACCAACCGCGCACATCCCCATGACGGCGGAAGCGCCACCAGACTGCGCGCGCTCGTGGCCAACGCCGTGGCCGCCGCGCTGAACTGCCCGCCCGAACGCGTCTACTACCAACATTACTACAACCGCATCGAACAATTCAAAACCGAAGCGCCCATCGGCAAAAAAGACATCGTATTCCTAGGAAACAGCCTAACCGAAGGCGGGAAATGGGCCGAACTGCTCCGCAAGAAAAACATCCGCAACAGAGGCATTAACGGCGACGCAGCCATGGGAATCTACGACCGGTTGGACCAGATCCTCACCGGACAGCCCCAAAAAATATTCCTACTCACCGGAGCGAACGACCTCTCGCACAATCTGACCACAGACAGCATCGTGGCCGCCATCACACACGTCATCGACCGCATCCGCAGCCAATCGCCCTCCACAAAGCTCTACCTGCAAAGCATGTTGCCCATCAACGAATCCTTCAACCGCTACAAACGGCTGGAAGGCAAGACAGACCAGATCCCCGCCATCAACGCGCGGCTGGCCCAAGCAGCCAAAGAACGGAACATCCCTTTTGTCGATCTCTACCCCCTCTTCATCCAACCGGAGACAAATATCCTCCGCGAAGAGCTGACAAACGACGGCCTGCACCTAAATCCAAAAGGATACCGCATCTGGGCCGAAGCCCTCAAATCCCACCTCTGAAAAATCCCGTTATATGAATACAAACCCATTAAAACCAATTTTTCTATGAAAAGACTATCTAAACCAAAACGATTCCCGTTGTTCGAGACCATCTACCTGTACAGCGCGTTGCTCCTTCTGGCAACCATCACCTACCTGCACGGATTCCTCTGGTACCTGATTCCGCTCTACATCTTGTTAGCGGCGGCGCTTATTTTCAAATCCGCGCGGGCCAGACTGATGAGCTACCCCTACGACAGCTGGATCACCCTCTTCGCCCTGGCCATCATCACATGGCGCCTGGGATTCCAATGGCCCCTGATTCCGTTTTACGTTCTACTGCCGGTAATGCTCATCGCCGATGCAATTCTAAGATTCAGAGCCAAGAACAAGCGTAAGAAACAAAAATCATAATTCCGGCTACGCAAATAAGCCCCCCGTTAAAATGAAGGCCTTCATTTAGCGGGGGGTTTTTATTGAGTTTATATAGCGCTTTTTTCTGGAAAAACAGCGCTTTGTAAATTTATGAAGCCTCATCAAGTCGCCAAGGCAGTATTTTTTTTAGACCCAACAGCAATTTTTCACCAAAATATTTGGAGGGAAATAAATTTATATCTATGTTTGTAAACATAACAGAATAAACAATCCAAAATAGTGTGGAAATCATTAAATAAACAAATGAATAATAGCGGTTTCATTTTCGACAATAAAGGCATTGCCACAGGCGACACACACCATTCAACTCACAATTTTCATCTTTTGTTGCTCGCTGTTGCTTTCTGCCTGCTGAACTCCTGCGGAGGAGAAAACATCCCATTGTCAACGCTGGGCAACGGCATGTCCATAGGTTTTAACGCCGAAGCGAAAGATCCCGTCGCACGGGCATCCGACATCGGCCAAACTGCCCTCAAAACGACGGGATTTACCGTGCTGGCCTTCAGTACGGGCAGCGAAGACTGGGCGACGACCAAAATGACAGTCACGCCGGATTTTATGTACAAACAGGCAATGACATGGAACAACACCACTTCCAAATGGGAGTACACCCCTGTAAAATACTGGCCGGGAAAGGTAGACAATACAAACTACGGCAAAGTGACCTTCTTTGCCTATGCCCCAACGACGGCAAACCCCACCGTATCGGCGAAAACAGCGAACGGCGCGCCGACGATCACCTACACCCTACCAAACAGTAGCACCGACCAACTTGACCTGCTGGCCGACGTGCTGGCCGACAAAACCTATTCGGGAGGAACCGTGAAGCTCATCTTCAACCACCTGCTCTCGCGCATCGACTTCAAAGCCCAGTTGGCCGCACAGTACAACGGCGCGACAGTCAAAATGACCCACTTGCAAGTAAACTATACCGCCGACAAAATAAAAAACGCCGGCATATACACCTTCGGCGACGCGGACCACGCGGCAGGCAGTTGGTCGCTGACAGCCGCCGGAACATCTGCCATGAGCGGCAACGGCGGCGAAATGATAACAACGCCCCCGACAATCGTAGACGACAGCGCGGTCATGATCAACGACAATACAAAATACCTGATGCTGATGCCGCAACAAGCGGAAGCGGGAGACCTTCAGGTGGAAGTGACCTGGACGGTGACCACCGGAACCGGCACCGGCGAATATACGGTGACCAACAGCCAAACCATCAGTCTGCCCGCCGTCACCTGGGAACAAGGAAAAAGCTATACCTATAAATTCAACGTAAGCCTGGCCGCAGTAGAGCTGGACGACGATATTGACGTAACCGGTTGGAACGACATCAGCGAATACCGGGAGTGCACCGTTACCTACATGGCCAATAACGGGACAGACGCCAGGATAGTAAAATACGGCTGGAAAGACAACAACCTGGTTTTCGCCGCTAATCCTTTCACACCGCCTGCAGGCAAAACTTTCACGGAGTGGAATACGGCGGCAGACGGCACAGGCACAAGCTACGCGCCCGACTCGTCGGCGAAACTGACCGGAAACCTGACGCTATATGCGCAGTGGATATAACCGGAAGCGCCGGAGAAAAACAGGAAAACAAAACAAAAGAGCGCTCTTTGACGTATTGGTTTGCACGTAATAAATTGGATATACAGGACAAGTTTCCTACTTTTGCTATAAGTAACCGATAAAAATTATGGCAGCAACATTAGACAAGGAAACAAGAGATAAAGTGAGCTTCATCGCATTTATCATACCCGAGTTCGCCAAAGCATATAAAATGAATGTGCAAGATGCCTACCGCTATCTGAAAAAATATGGCGGATGGGACTATCTTAACGAACATTGGTGGGTGCTGCACACCGATAACCCCTTTTGGGCGGTGCGCGACATACAAGAGATCTGCTATCAGAACGGAGGCCAATGATGAGGGTTTATCATGGCGGCTAACCGTAGGGACTTCGACCCCGCCCCAAAGCGTGCAAACCAATTATTCAACGATTTGTTTGCACGCTTTTTTTGTGCGGATACGGCAAAGAGGGGAATAATAGCGAAACAAGATAGAAACAGAGTGAGAAATAAGATAGAAAACAACCTATGAATATGATAGTGGAGGATTTGAAATGAAAAAATACAGTATTGCGCCGCTGGTTGTGCTGCTATGCGCCGCATGTACCGACAACACGGTTGTCCCCGTCGATGCCGCAGGTACGGTAGCCTTTACCGCGCAGACGAGCGCTGCCGCCCGCGGCACGAGCATCGAAGGGAAGAGTGACCTGCAAACCGCCGGATTCTGCGTGTATGCCTGGCTCACCGACAGCAACGACTGGAGCAACGCCATTCCCGCAACGACCGCTTGGTTCGATGGAGCCGCCGTCGCCTGGAGCACGTCGTCCTGGACGTACACCCCCATGCGCTACTGGCCCGACGCCGCCGGACTGAAAGCCAGCTTCTTTGCCTACGCCCCGGCCGATGCCGTGGTGACGATGCAGAGTACAAGCGGAAACCCCGCATTTGAATACACTGTGCCCAATACTGCCGCCGATCAGTGCGACCTGCTTGCGGCGCAGGCCTTAGACCGGACAAAGTCCGCCGCCGTGCCTCTCACCTTCGACCACCTCTTGGCACGCATCGGATTCAAGGCGCGGCTCTCTAAGCACTTCGCCGGCGCAACGCTGACCGTTACTTCCCTGAAAGTGAAATACACCGCCGACAAGATAGCCAACAAAGGCGTCTACACCTTCGGCGGCTCTCCCGGACAGTCCGCCGGCGCATGGACGCTGACGGACGCCGGAACATCGTCCATGGCGACTTCAGGCGGTGGCGACGAGCTGCTTTCCGACAGTCTTCCCCTGAGCAACAATACCGCGGGGGAATACGATACGCCTCTGCTGCTCAACGACGCCGGCAAGTACCTGATGATGTTGCCCCAGTCACTTCCGGAAAATGCGTTCAGCGTAGAGGTGGCTTGGATCGTAGAGCAAGCCGACGAGATAATCCACAACGCAATTCGCACCGTTACCTTCCCGTCTTCCATGATATGGCAGGCGGGGAAGGCTTATTCCTATACACTGCTGTTCTTGGCAAACGAAGTGCAGGCGGGCGGCGTCACGGTAGAAAACTGGGGCGGAAGCCTGACGTACGAACGGGCCGCCGTCACCTACAAAGCAAACGGCGGAACCGGAGACGATGTGGTACGGCATGGATGGACAAACTCGGAAACGATCCTTTTGACGCAGGTCGATAACGGAAACCCGTTCGCGCCGCCGACAGACAAGCCCGTTCTGGCGAAGTGGAGCACGGCGACAAACGGCACAGGCACGGATTATATGCCGGGCGCGTCCGTTACGCTGACCGGAGACCTGACGCTGTATGCCATATGGAGCAACTGATGAAAATGAAAAAAAGAAGATGATGAAGAAGAAAGAAAGAATAAAGAATAGAAAGAAGCGGATGAAAACAACGATGAGAACAACGGTAGCGCTTTTTGCTGCGGCCATGCTGGCCTTCTCCTGCACGGACGACGCCACCACGGGAAACGAACCGCTTTCACCCGCCGGCCCCGTATCCTTTATCGTGGAGAACGACACCCGCTCGGCGGGCGAACTGAACACGGGCAACATCGCCTCGTTCTCCGTCTATGCCCATTATACCGGAACGAAAGCCTTTGCCACCATAACCGGAAGCGACGAAGGCTGGACGCCCAACTTCATGTCGGGGCAGGCGGTAACAAAGACGGGCGGCGTGTGGAAATATTCCCCCGTGAAGTATTGGCCCGCCGAACCGGATGAGAAAGTATCGTTCTTCGCCCTCTCACCCGCGCCGACGGGAAGCAACGGCGTTACAGCTCCGGCCGGTGACTATACGGGCGGATACCCCCGTATCGACTTTGTCCCGGATGTCAATCCCGAAAAGCAACTGGATTTCTGCGTGGCCTCCTCCGTAGACTGTACCGCCACGCAGGGCGCCGTGCCGTTTGCTTTCCGCCACACGCTCACCAAGATAACGTTCAGCGTCAAAGATATTTCCGCCAAGGCCGACCTCTCCTTGGGTATCGACCGGATCATCCTGCGCAATATCGGCGCGTCCGGCACGCTGACCTTCGACGCAACGTCTGCCGGATTTACCTGGAACATCACCCCGGGCACCGTTGCAGACTATACCCTCGAACAATATTCCGGACATGGAAGCCTCCCGAACCTGACGATGACGAACACGATGACGAACTGGAGCACACCAGCCGGCACGCTCCTGCTGCTGCCGCAAACCTTAGGCGAAAATGCAACCATCGAAACCAGCCTGTGGGTGATATACAACGGTAAACGGCTGGAAACCGAGATCATCACATCCGCAAGTATAGGCGGCATGACCTGGCCGGCCAACAAGGAAGTGAACTACGGGCTGAAATATGATATCGGATCGCTCACGGAAATGACAATCGATCCTAAGATCACCGACTGGACAAATGCGAAAACCAATACGGGATTCACGATATATTAAATGATAATGTAACCCTGAGATCATATGACAACGAACAGAGCAACGATTATGCGAAACAAACCATACATCCCGGCCGGCACGCGGATCGGCCTCCTCCTTTGCGCGGCACTTGCCGCCTCATGTGGCGATGCAGATAGCCCGCTACCCGACGGAACATCCGCAACGCCCACCGAAATCCGTTTCGCTCCTGCCATCAAGGAAGCCTCCGGGCAACCTTCCGCACGGGCAATACTAACGGGAACCTTTTTCCCGAACTATATTAATAGCATCGGCAACGCCGAAGTAAACGGAAGATACGGACTGTTCATCTGCCGGAACGGGAGCGCAACCTTCGAGAGCAGCATGGTCAGAAGCAACAATATGCAGGCCACAGCAAGCAATTCGACGGACTTATCGACCACGTGGGACTACAGCTACGAAGGGCTTCAGGCCACGTTCAAGAAGATCTATATACACGATAAGTATCCGGCGGACTTCTATGCCTACTCTCCGTGGATAGCCGGTATACAACGCCCCGATCAAATCCCGTACAACTTCGGCAACCAGTACGACCTGATGTATGCCGAAGAGAACGACGGCAACAATGCTAATAAAAACGTGACGGCCGACGGTATTCTTAAAACCGTGACCTTCAACTTCAGGCACGCGCTGGCCGCCCTCTGTTTCAAACTGAAGCTGAAACATTCGCAGTCAAACGTAATCCTCACCAAGATCGACCTGAGAAAGACCGCGGTAGCCGGCAGCAATACCCACCTGTACAGCGCAGGCACCTTCAATGCCATAGACGGCACGATCAATTCAACAACGGATGCAAATGCGCTTACGAACGACTTCCCGGACATAACGTTCAGCACCAACACCAACAATTTCATTGATAGCTATACGCTGGTGGCGCCCACCGAAGACATAGACGACAAGGGAATAGAAGTGCAGTTCTACATCAACAACGTCACCGAAGCCCGGACAATGACACTGACCATCGAACGCAACCATACGGAATACAACGACGGGAGCACGACCCACTATGGATTCCGCGCCGGAAAAATCTACACGTTCGAGATCACCGTAGACAACTTCCTCAAGTTAGATAAAGTCACGGTATCGGACAGTTGGATCGTAGAAGAACAGAAAGACATCCTTATCTGACAATAAATCAATAACCCGATAACGCCAAAAGATATATGCGCATCAACCCGAAACTTCTCATCCCCGCCCTGTGCCTGCTGTCGGCCTGCCGGGGCGACGTCCTGCCGGACGAGCCTTCCGTCCTCATATCGCTGCAAGTGAACCGCGCCGGCGGAGACCCCCTCACCTACCGCGCCCTCCTCTATACGCTGCCCACAGCAGACGACTTCTATACCTGGGGCACCTACCGCGACCCGGATTCAGGCGATCCCGACCAGTTCCTGACACCCTGCGCCGTAAACGACAACACCGGCGCCCCTACGGCGGGGGGCACCAAAGATACCTACTACGGCATGTATCCGGCGGGCGCTACCTACTATCTGGTTCTCATAACGCCCGCAGTAAAGCCGGCAACCATATCCACCGGAAAGACCGGCTACAAGCAGAAACGCGTGCCCGATGCAGGAGACCCCGTCCTGATGTTCAGCAAACCGATAGCCGTGTCTGTATCCGGAATAGCCTTCGGAGGCAACTACATCTACACCATCCCGCAAGCCAATATGCCCGCTCCGAGGCGGGCCAACATCACGTTCAAGTTCAGTTGCGGCGACGACATAGACGACATCACCCTGAAAACACTCGCCGTGAACAACCTGATCAAGGAAGGATGGTACCTGCCGCAAGCCGCCAGGTTTGAACCGGTAACGACGGAAGACGTGACGGTGTTTACCGGTACGAAAACCCTGAAGAAAGGCGAGGCGCCGTACGAATTCGGAACGGTGGACATACTGCCGATGGACTACTCGGCGATCGGCGATGACGGGAAACCCCTCTACACCGTTCCCGTGATGGTATTCACCAAGGGCGAGGCGGTCATACAATACCCGCTCCTGTTCAACTACGAGCCGATGCACAAGTATACATACAACTTCATCGTCAACAGTTACAGCATCGTGCCCCACCTCACGGTAGAACCCTGGCAAACGGGATCCACAACCGGAGTAAACACCAACTCCACGCAGCTCGTAGAGACCACCCTGCCCGCCATATCCCTCGAAGGATGGCAAAACGGAGGCGGAGGTACGGATACGTTCGGGAACTAACAACTGTCCCGATGATTATACCCAAACAATATAGAAGAACAGAAGATATGAAACAAAGCACATTATATTCTTTATATGCCCTGTTGCTGCTGGCCGCCGGATGCACCGACGCCGGCGACATCCTGCCGGACGGCAGCGCGCTCACGGGCCGCACGGTGGAAGTAACGCTCAACCTCGACGCCACACGCGAAACAAACGCCACGGCAGCCGGAGAAGCAACCGCCACACGCGCCGAAGCAAGCGGAGCCTTGGATGCCGCCTGTGGAAGACCCGCCGCCACGCGCGCCGTGGACGACACCGACGTAGTCCCCTACTCCACCATCAAAAATGTATGGGTGCTGCAGTTTAACGGAACCAACGAGACGACCGCACAACTCGCCGGCGCCGCATACATTGCCGACTACACCACGGCAAGCGTCTGCAAACTCCAGGAAGGCGCCAACCAAACCGTCTACTTCATAGCCAACACCTTCGACACCGGCCTGCGTTGGGAACCCGGCCTCACGCCGGCAGAACTGAAGAAACGCTACACGGGCGTCAACGGAAGCGAAGCATCCGTACACGGAAAAGGCGCCACGACAGGAACGCCGGGCGACTACCCCAACGACTATACCTACCACCTGATCCTGAACGGTGTCCAAAGTGGAATCACGATCACCACCGGCACCACGCTTACGTGCACCCTCAAACGCAACACCGCCCGTGTGGACTTCTTCCTGAAGAACACCACCGTGGGAGCCGATGCCGTCACCATCGACTCCGTACAAGTGTGCAGCGCAATGGGCCGCAACTACCTCATCACAAACTACACGCTGCCCGACGTATTTCCAGCCGAAACCACCGGATACCTGGAAACCACAAACTACAAACCCGTGGCGTGGACAACCGGAACAGCAGCAGCCAACGGCTACACCCGCTTCCGCTTCTATCTGCCGGCCAACCAGCGCGGCATACGCAACAGCATTACCAAGCAAAAAGACAAGAACGAATACCACCAAGCGCTGGCCACACGCATCGTCATCAAAGGAACATACCAACAAGACGGGCAGGCCGTGCCCATCGCCTACACCATCTACCCGGGAGCGAACCTCACAACAGACTTCAATCTCAAACCCGACCACGCCTACGAATACACCATAACAATCGGAGGACGGGACGAAACCGACGTGCGCATACGCAACTACGGCGTGCGTGACTTTGCCGCACCAGCCGAAGAACGCGCCAACTGCTACATCCTCAACCCGGCGCCCAAAGGACTGCGGCGCTTCAAGATACCCGTAGACCGCATCAACATCTTCTGGGGAGACCAAGGCTACAAAAACCTGCCGGCAAACACCATCGGAACATCAGACGCCTGGACGGCCGAAGTCCTCCGCTGCGATTTTGCCCACCAGAACACCGACCCCAACGCCGGAGGATACTTCAACCTCGTTAAACCCGCCGGCACCGGAGCCGACGGAGCCACCGACGGATACTTCACCGCCGAGGTAAGCCCCGGCACCGACGGCAACGTGCTGGTAGCCGTAAAAAAACAAGGCACGAGCATCATCCTCTGGAGCTGGCACCTCTGGATCACCGACTACAACCCCTACGAAGCATCCATACCCGCAACAACCAACGGCATCAACACATCCGCCAACAGCAGCGCCGACTCGCAGATAACCGATGTGCCCGGAGGAGTGATAACACGCTTCACCACCTACTCGTCCATCGACGGGAAATATATGACGATCATGGACAGGTGCCTCGGACAGAATAAAGCACGCCCCGAAGCACAACCGCGTTACCAGTTCGGACGGAAAGACCCCTTCCTCTACAACCAGGCCAACGGAACCAACCTCTTCGAAACCATGGCGTCCACCACCAGCCGCATCAACTCTGTAACAAGCCCCACATACCTCACCGACAACGGCGTGGGAGCGAACGCCGACTGGCTCGACAGCGCCGAACCCCGCGGAACAGACTGGGACGACCCCAACCTGCCCACCATCACAAGTGCCAACCACCACCTTAAATCACTCTTCGACCCCTGCCCGCCGGGATGGAAAGTACCCTACACGCGAACGCAACTCGGCCCGAGAGGCTATACGCAGAGCACCTACAACAACCGCATATTCCACATACAAGGCGTACGCTGGATATGGGTATACGAAGAACGATGCTGGACGAGCGCGAGCAACGCCATAGCAAACGTCATCTCCAACTCCAGCAACTTCGGCAACACCACCAACAACAACACCACCAACTGCGCACGCGCACAACTCATGGGCATCGTTCCCCAACGGATGAAATACTGAACCGGATAACAGCATACAAGATATGAAACAAAAAACATACATAACAGCAACAACCTGCACCCTCCTGCTCCTGGCCGCCGCCGCATGTAGCGAAGTAGACATCATCGGGCCGGACGGCGGCGAGCTTGACGGACGAACCGTGGAAGTAACGCTGAAACTCTCGGCAGAACAACCGACCGACGCAACGCCAGCCGAAACCGGACGGGCAACAACCACCAGAACCATAGACGACCCCGACGCCAGCCCCTACTCCGCCATCAAAAACGTATGGGTATTGCAATTCAACGGAACAACAGACGCATCAACGCTGGTTGGAGCGCCCACGTACATACCCGACTACGACGACGGAAACCAGCACGTCGTCAATATGGTATCCGGAACGAACCGAACCGTCTACTTCCTGGCCAACACCTTCGACCCCGCGCTGGCGTGGCAAGAAGGCTTCAGCTTGAGCAATCTCAAAGCACGCTACATGGAAGCAACCACCGAAGACGAACTGCACGTGAAAGACGAAACCACAGCCGTACCCGGAGACTACCCCAACAACGGCGACTACTACCTGCTGATGAACGGAACCTATACCGGCAACATCAACTCGGCAACCGTGCTGAACGCCAGGCTATACCGGAACACCGTAAGGCTGGACTTCCGTCTGAAAAACACCACCACGGGAGCAACAGCCGTCACCATAGACTCCCTGCAAGCCCGCGCCGTGATCAAACGGCAACACATCTACAACGCCTACGTATCGCCAACCGTCATGTATCCCGCCGACGGACAGGAAATCGTATACAACTATAAACCCGTGAGCGCAGCGAGCGGAGTGCCCGACAGCGACCACATCCGCTACCGGTTCTACCTCGCCGCCAACCAACGCGGCACAAACGCAGCCATCACAAACCCCTGGGAAAAGAACAGCCGCAACGCGCCCGGAGGAGCAACGCACATCCGTGTGTACGGAAGCTATACCGATGACGGCGGACGGAAAGCGGTCGTCACCTACACCTACTACCCGGGAGACAACACCACCACCGACTTCAACCTCAAGCCCGACCACACCTACACCCTCAACGCAGAAATCAACGGCATTGGAGATCCCGCAGCAGACCCGTGTATACAACACAACGACACCCGGGACTTCGCCGCGCCGGGCGAAGAACGCGCCAACTCCTACATCCTCAACCCGATCACCGGAGAAACACGGCTGTTCCGCATACCCGTAGACCGCATCAACGTCTTCTGGGGAGGAAAAGGATATGCCGACGAGCCGGCAAACACCATCGCGCCGACAGACAACTGGACGGCGGAGATCCTCTGGAGCGACTTCACCACGCAAGATACCGACCCCACGACAGCAGGATACTTCAAACTCGTTAAAACCACAGGAACAGGAGCCGAAGGCGACACCGACGGATACTTCACCGTAGAAACAGGCCCCCTGACGGCAGGAAACACCGTGATAGCCGTGAAAAAACAAGGCACAACAACCATCCTCTGGAGCTGGCACCTCTGGATCACCGACTACGACCCCTACCAGGGAACGCTGGCCGGACAAAACGACGCCATCAACGTGCCCGGAGGCCTCTATCTGCGCAGCACCAATGCCGCCAAACTGCCCAACGGCAAATGGCTTGGGCACATGGACCGCATGTTGGGTGCCGACTCCCCCACAGACCTAACCCCCATGCTTTACCAGTATGGAAGGAAAGACCCCTTCTATCCCGCGGCCAACTTTGCGCTCGACACCCGGTTTACGGTACAAAGCAGCGCCCTGACGCTGCCCCAAAGCGTCACCACGCCCACCACCGCCGCCATTGCCCCGACGAACAACGGGCTACAGAGCAATGACGACCTCTACGATGCATACGACTGGGTCACCCCGCGGATCAACCAGGTCGTCTATCCCATATGGCGCGACATCGCGCTGCCGGCAGACAAAGTCGTAGCCCAACGCAGCAAATCCCTCTTCGATCCCTGCCCCCCGGGCTGGCGCGTGCCCGAGAACACAAACGAGATCCGCTGGCAATCCACCATAGACAATGATGGAGACGCTATCGGAAGATTCCAGACCACCGCCGGCGTATGGAGCATCGGCTTTCCCTACGGATGGAGACAAGCCCTGAGCGGCATTGCAGCGAACTCGCACGGTTCGGGCCGGCAAGTCACGCTGAGACTTTCAAAATGGTCATTGGGTGTCTTCCCCCAAGCCGAAATGCAGCGACGCCGATATTATTCTCCCCAGGCCCAGCAATCCACCATCGGCCCAAACTTCTATGTATTCCAGGACAATTGGGAAAACCAGCCCTACCCGTCCATGGCCGGCCTCGCTACAGTCCTGCCCGTGCGCATGGCCCACTAAAGGTTGGGAAACAAAGAAGCCCGCTACGCAAAAAATAATGCGTAGCGGGCTTTCCCGCGCATGGCCCACTAAAGATTAAGGAACTATTCGTTCTTCTTATCGTTCTTCTTATCCTCGTAGTGGAAATAGATCAAACCCACAATCGCAATGACTATCGAAAGTACCGATGCTACAGCTGCTCCCATATTATACCTCCTTATTTATGGTCTACTAAGGTTAAAAAACTATTCGTCCTTCTTTTCGTTTCTCTTTTCGTTTCTCTTATCCTCGTAGTGGAAGTAGATTAAACTTCCTATCGCAAAGACCATCACATATATTGATGCTATAATCGTTCCCATATTATACCTCCTTTTCTTTTTTGTTTCTAATAAACCAAAGCCACCAACGCAGATTGGTCTTTTCCGTACGACAAAGATAAAAAAAATTGCCCGCTACACAGAAGAAACGCGTAACGGGCTTTCCCGTGCATGGTCCACTGAGGTTAAGAACTATTCTTTCTTCTTTTCGTTCTTCTTTTCGTTCCTCTTATCCTCGTAGTGGAAGTAAATCACACTCCCAATCGCAATGACCATCACATAAATCGATGCTATAATTGCTCCCATATTATACCTCCTTTCCTTTTTTGTTTCCAATAAGCCAAAGCCCTGCCATAAAGATAACTATCGCCGATAGGGTTACAGACGTTAGCAGCCAAGGCTTTTCCATATCTCTAAAAACCGAAGACAGCAACAATGCTGTAACCATATATTTGGCTATATCCATTAGCCATTTACCAATTTCCTCTTTCATATTATTGCAGAATAATTTAATTCACACCAATTCAGTACACAAATATACTGAATTTTTCGAGCACTAATGGTAAATAGTAAATGGTAAATGAGATTGGTAAATAAGAAAGCCGCACCGATGATGTGATGAAACTCCGAACGACATGACTTGAGTGCTCATCCTCTTTGTAATCCACTGGCTTAATGCTATCCCTAAGGATGTGGCCCGCCATTGAGAAATGAAGCTTGTCTCGGTTTTCAGTTTTATTAGTGAGTTTCCCAATCCAACCGATGCGGCTAATTTTTCTATGACAAATATATGTGTTTTCTATCATATGAGCAAAAAAAAACCAATTTGTTTGCTGCAAGCAGAATAATTTGCCCGGCAATGTTGCCGGCGGATCAGTGCGGATATGCCGGATCGCGCCCTTTCCGAACTTCTATCCGGATGCCGAAACCGTTGTTGGATTTCAGTTCTATTCCGCCTGTGAAGTTGTTCTTCTCCCAAGGCAAGGCACCCGGATTGGGTATTTGCCGGCCATCCCAAGTGTATTGCCCGTATGTGCTTAGCTGCATACGATCGTTCAGCTTGAATGTTGCAGCCTGTAGAAAGGCGGGGGAAAGGAAAAAGCCTTCTGTTCCGTACCCGTACGGGTATGGTGAAGCGCTTATATGGAATTTGGAAAACGTCATTCGCGACGGCAATAAGAACCGGATATAATCTTTTGCGGCATCCGGCCCCAGCAGGTCTGTTTTCATGCCGAACGACGGCAGCTTGGACGGCATAAGCAAGTTCATATCCAGCATAAAATCGCCGGACATCTTGATGTTGCTTGCAGGCGGCAGCGGAATACTGTCGGCGATCATCTCGTTCTGAGCTGACAAATGAACCGCGGCTGCCAGCACGACAGATAGAAATAATAAATTTTTCATTGGGGTTATCATATCGTTCAAGTATTTTATTCCATGTACAACACAAAGGTATGGTGTTTTATTTTTTTTCGCAAAATGAAAGGATATAGATTCGTATAATTATTTCCCCGTTTTTGAAAATGTCATTCCGGGCGAGGTTGATGCCACCACGAAATTTATAATGCCATTCCGGGCGAGTTTGGCGTTTCCCCGGAATTTAAAATTACATTCTGGGCGAGTTTGGCATTTCTAAAATTTTGGAAGCGCCAAACTCGCCCGGAATGGCGCTTCCAAAATTTTGAAAATGCCATTATCGGCTGTGTGGACGAGGTTGCGTTGGGGTTGGGGATGTTCAGGGCGTGGTTAAGCTGCGGGCGATGCGGATCATCTCTTCATGCCATTGGTAAGACAGGGGATCAATCGAAACGAGCCGCGCGCCGGTTTCTTTGGCTATGATCTCGGCGTTGCGCCTGTCGAACTCCGGTTGCAGGAAGATGACGCGCACTTCTTCATAGCGGCTGATCTCGATAAGCGCTTTCATTTGCGCGGACGAGGGTTCTTTGCCGTCTTCTTCGATGCAGATCTGGTGCAGGCCGTAGTCGCGGGCAAAGTAAGAGAGGGTTGGATGGTAGATCAGGAAGGCGTGGTCGGCGTGCTTGAGTGTTTGGAAGATGATACGGTCGGTTTCGTTTATGCGGTTGATGAGCGTGTCGCGCCGTGCTGCGTAGTAGGCTTCGTTGCTCTTGTCGAGCGTGCATAGCGCCCGAAAGATGTTGTTTGCCATGATCTTGGCGTTGGCGGCCGAGTTCCAGATGTGTGGGTCTGCTCCTCCGGCATGGTAGTGGTCGCCGTGCCGGTGGCCTTCCTGGTGGATGAGTTCGATACCTTTGGAGAGGTCGAATATGCGGGTGCGGGGTGCGTTTTCCATGAGTTTCTCCATCCATGCGGTTTCAAAACCGATGTGTCCGATGCGGAAATAGGCTTCGCTCGCGGCCAGCGCGGCCAGCTGCCTGGGGGTTGGGTCGTAGGTTTCGGGGCTGCTGCCTTTGGGCACCATGCAGACGATGTTGAAGCGTTCGCCGGCGATGGCTTCGGCCAGATAGCGTTGTGGTTCTATGGTGACGGTTATGGTTCGTCCGGTTGGTTTTCCGGTTTGTCCGCCGCAGGCCCACAGGGTTATGGCCAGCAGGATGAGGCTTGGTGTGATTGTTGTTTTCATTGTGAGGCGGGTTTATATTAGGGTTTTCGTGGCTCTTATCATTTCCCGTTTCCCTCCCGGTGGTCCCGGCAGGCGTTCGACGGTGAATCCGGCTGCGCGCAGCGCGCGGCGCACGGTTCCTTTGGCGCAGTATGTGGTCAGGACTCCGCCGTCGTTCATCACGGCATACAGGTGGTCGAGGTTTTGCTGTTCCCACATTTCGGGTTGTTTCTCGGGTGCGAAGGCATCGAAGTAAACGGCGTCGTAGCGTTGGCCGGCGTTTGTCCGGCGGCTTTCCGCAAGTCCAGTCGGTTTCTTGAGTAGCGTAAAGTACGGTCCGATTGGCGTTTCGATCTCCCATCCGGCGGCATGGATGTATTGGAACAGGGGGTCGTTGTTGTACGTCAGTTTGGCCAGGAGGTCTTGTTCCGGCGGATAGGGTTCCAGCCCCGTATAGTGTATTTTCTTTCCGGTCTGATTGGCTTCCAGCAGGCTAAGGTAGGCATTCAGGCCGGTGCCAAACCCGATTTCGAGTATGCGGGGTTGCGCAAACCGGACGTGCTTCAGTCCCATGTCGATAAAGACGTGTTGCGATTCGGTTCGCGCGCCTTTCACGCTGTGGTAGTGTTCGTCCAGTTCGGGGACATAGAGCGTGGGGCTTCCGTCGGCTGTCTGTTTGATCTGCATGTTTATCCGATGGCATTGTATGTTTCCATGGCGGCCAGGGCTACGACGATATAACGCAATAATTTCCCTGCGAACATACTGATGCTGACCATCACGATATTGCTTCGCAGGAATCCCAGGGCTACGGCAATCAGCGTTCCGACGATGGGCAGGAAGGCGAAGAAGGCTACGAAGGCGCTTCGTCCGTTCAGGCGGGCTTGCATACGGAGGATCTTTTCTTCTTTCATGTGGAAGTACTTCACCAACCATTCCATCTTTCCCATCTTTCCCAGCCAATAGCAGGTCAGGCTTCCCAGCAGGTTACCCGCCGAGGCAGACAGGATGCAAATCACCGGATTCAATCCGGTCGAGGGGAGAAGCAGCGCCACCAGCACCGCTTCCGAACTGAACGGCACAGCGCTTCCCGCCAGCAATGCCGAAAGGAACATGCCTGCGTATCCCCATTCGATCAGGAAGTTTATAAGAGCGTCCATAGATTGAAGTAGATCAAGAAGATCAAGATGACGACCGAACAGATGAAGAAGATGTTGGAGGCCCTGCTGCTTGTCCGTTCAAACAGATGGCCTGCCAATATGCTTGTCCCTACTAAGGACAGGGGAAGCAGGCTCATGCAAAGCGTGGGTTGCAGCAGGATGAGTATGTAGATGCAAATGTTCAGCAGGACGAGGAAACGCAGATGCACGCGTGCGCGTATCTTGTCCTTGTAGCTTTCGGCGAAGAAATGGATCGAGCTGGCTACGAACAGGAGGAAGGTGTATCCCATTATGATGATCTCTGCGATGCCCAGGGCGCCGAAGCTGATGGGCCGAAGGGTGGCCAGCTCGACGAACGGCTGGTAGAGCAGCTCCATGTCGTTGCAGTAAAACGCATATCCAAACAGGAACCAGTAGGGAAGAAACCAGCCGATCAGTACGGCCGGCAGGCTCCGCGGATTGAGTGCCTGGATGTTGAATGCGCCAACCAACAGAACAGGAGCCAGCCATGTGATCTGCGGAAAGATCAGGCTTCCAAACCCGACGAGCAGGAAGGCCCGGAACAGATAGCCTGCCGACTGTGATTGCCGGTAAACTCTAAAGAGCAGATAGATCGCCACAACAAAGAGCAGGGTGGCGATGTCGTCCGGACTGAGTTGCTGTATCGACGGGCAGGCGGCTATGAGTAGCAGGAAGACCGATGTTTGCATGGACGCCCTTAGGCGGATCAGCCCGAAGGTGTTGTTCATCTGGATCAGCAGATAGCCTATGGCAAGGTAGATGAGCAGGCAGATCAGCCTGTCCGCCCAAAGCGGAACGGAGTAGGCGTGTTGCAGGTTTAGGAAAGCGTATGTCACTTCTTCCCCGGGGAGACCGGAGACAAGAAAGTAGGCCGTCACCCAGCAGGCAATGGTGATGAATATAGCGACAGGCAAAGTAAACCTGCCTGTCGTTATGGCAGATTGCAAGTATATTCCTCTCACTGAACAGTTGTTTACAGGTCAAACCCTATGTCCTTACGGTAATATTTGCCTTCAAACCCGATCAGGCCGGCCGCTTTGTAGCATTGCTTCAATGCTTCTTCTTTTGCTTGGCCGTACGAAGAGATCGCAATGACGCGCCCTCCGCCGGTCACTACGTGACCGTCTTTCGTTTGGGTTCCGGCATGGAAGATGATGCTTTCCGATGCCTGGGCCAAGTCAAGCCCCGTAACCGGAAAACCTTTCCGGTAACTTTCGGGATAGCCTCCGCTTACAAGTATCACACAGGCGGCCGTGCGCGGATCGATAGTCAGCTCTTTCTCGTTCAGGTTGCCGGCATGTACGCCTTCAAACAGGTCGATCAGGTCGCTTTCGATGCGTAGCATGACGCTTTCCGTTTCGGGGTCTCCCATCCGCACGTTGTACTCGATAACCACAGGCTCACCTTTTACGTTGATCAGTCCGAAGAAGATAAAGCCTTTGTAGATGATCTGTTCCTCATTCAATCCGTTGATGGTAGGTTCGATGATGCGTTCGCGTACTTTTGCCATGAAGGCTTCGTCGGCAAACGGAACGGGGCTTATGCTTCCCATGCCTCCGGTGTTGAGGCCGGTATCTCCTTCGCCGATGCGCTTGTAGTCTTTGGCTACGGGCAGGATGTGGTAGTTGTCGCCGTCGGTCAGTACGAATACGGAACATTCGATGCCGTCGAGAAATTCCTCAATCACCACCGTGTCGCTTGCCTGTCCGAACATGCCGCTTAGCATGGCGTTGAGTTCGTACTTGGCGTCTTCCAGGGCAGGGAGGATCAGCACGCCTTTTCCGGCGCACAACCCATCGGCTTTCAACACATAAGGCGCCTGGAGTGTTTCCAGAAATGTGATACCTTCTTCCTTGTTTTCTATCGTAACGCTCAGGTGGCGGGCGGTTGGGATGTTGTGGCGCTGCATAAATTCTTTGGCGAACGTCTTGCTGCCTTCCAGCTGCGCGCCTTGCGCCGACGGCCCGATGACGGCAATGTGACGGGTGGCGATGTCTCCGGTGAAGAAGTCGTAGATTCCTTTCACCAGCGGGTCTTCGGGGCCAACGACGATCATGTTGATGTCTCTTTCGAGGGCGAAGGTTTTCAGCGCCTCAAAGTCTGTCGGCCTGATGTCCAGATTCTCGCCCAGCGTTGCCGTTCCTGCATTACCGGGTGCAATATAGAGTTTCTCTAATTTAGGGCTTTGCGCTATCTTCCAAGCCAGTGCGTGTTCACGGCCTCCCGAGCCGAGCAGCAACAGCCGGAGTCCCTTTCCCTCTCCTTTGAAGAGGGGGGATTTGAAGCTACTGTTGTTAGTATTCTCTTTCATTTTTGTGTTTTTTGGTTATTTGTTCTTCTTTACCTGTCCTGCCGCCTGCCTCATTCGCCTTGGCGGTAGTTCTTCTCTTCTCCTCTTTCCAAAGGAGAGGATCAGGGCAGGCGGCATTACAGATGTTCCTCAAAATACCGGGTTATCTTCCCGTACAAGTGTATGCGGTCACGACCGCGTACATTGTGCTTATGTCCCGGATAGATAAACAGATCCGGGTAGGTTCCGGCATCTATGCAGGCTTTCATGAATGAGAGCGTATGTTGGGGCACGCACGTTTCATCCTGGTCGTCATGGATCAGCAGCAGGTGTCCTTTCAGTTTGCCTGCCAAGCGATTCAGATTGCTTTGCCCGTACCCTTCCGGATTGCTTTCGGGGGTATCCATGTAGCGTTCGCCATACATGACCTCATAATATTTCCAGTCGATGACCGGGCCGCCGGCCACTCCGACTTTGTATATATCGGGATGGCGCAGCATCAGGGCGGTGGTCATGTGTCCGCCGTAGCTCCAGCCATGTACGCCTATCCGGTTGCCGTCTACGTAGGGAAGTTTTTTGAGATATTCGATACCTTCCACCTGGTCTTTGCACTCTTCGATGCCTAACCGGCGGAAGGTACAGTTCTCAAAGGCCAGCCCGCGGTTGCCGCTTCCCCTGTTGTCCAGCGTAAACATGACGTATCCTTTCGTCGCCATGTAGATGTCCCATCCTCCTGCATTGTATTGGAAGCTGCCCGTTATCAGTTGCGCATGAGGGCCGCCATATACATAAACAATGGTTGGATACTTTTTGTCCGGGTCGAAGCCGGCCGGTTTAATCAGGCGGTAGTAGAGGTCTGTCACTCCATCGGCAGCTTTGATCGTTCCGGTTTCGATGGCCGGCATATCAAAGTCTTTAAAAGGGTTTTCGGCGGTGAGCAGATTGACGCTCAGTCCTTTCTTTGTATCAATGATATGGATGTTCCGCGGAACGCCGGGAGCGGTGTATGTATCGATCAGGTACGTTCCCGAGGCGTTTACCGTTCCTCTGTGTACGCCGTCGGCGCTGCCGAGCAACGTCCGTTTACCACAGCTGTCCACACGGTAGATGTTGCTTTGCAGCGGCGAACATTCCGTGCTCCGGATAAACAGGCACTTGCTTTTCTCTCCAAACCCGATGAGGTCTTGTACGAGCCAGTCGCCCGCGGTGAGTTGCTTCAGCTGTTTTCCGTTGGTGTCATAGAGGTACAGGTGGTTGTATCCGTCGCGCCGGCTTTGGTAGACGAATTGGGTGGTGTCCCAGGGGAGGAACGCGATGGGGTGTTGCGGCTCTACGTATTTCGTATGCTCTTCCTCGATCAGCGTTGCCAGGAGCTTTCCGTTTTCCGCATCGTACCGGCAGAGCTTGGAATGGTTTTGATCGCGGTTGAGTTCGATCAGGTAGATCGCTTTCTCGTCCGGCGACCAGGATATGTTCGTAAAGTAGCGATCGGTGGGGTCTCCTGTTTCTAAGTAGACGATTCCTTTGGAGTTGGTATTGTATATCCCGACGCTCACGTTGTGGCTCGTCATTCCCGCCATTGGGTAGCGAACGGTGTTGAGTTTGGCTATCCGGGTGCTGATGTCTACCAGCGGATATGTGGTGACCATCGTTTCGTCCATGCGGTAGAAGGCCAGCAAGTTTCCTTTGGGACTCCAGAAGGTTCCTTTTTCGATGCCGAACTCGTTGCGGTGTACGGATCGTCCGCACACGATGCCTTCGGGTTCATCGGTCAGCCGGTCGTTGTCTACGTACAGGTTGTTGCCGACAGTGTAGGCTATCCGGCGGCTTTCGTTGCAGAAGTCCATGTTGGCGGCTTTTTCGGGGAGCGTATGCAAGACGTTCGCTTCTTTCTTCCCGAAGTCATAAACCACGTACCGGTTGCCGAGCGTCAGTAGCATTTCATCTGTTTCCGCCCAGGGAAACTTCACGGCATAGAAGTGCGAAAGGTTGGGTAACTTGCCGGCGTCCAGTACGGCATTGACTTGCTTGCGTGTGGTTAGGAGGCTTTTCTTTCCTGTCCGTACATTGACAATGAACAGGCTGTCGGTATCCGGTCTGACGCAGGCGTCTCCCCACCATTGCAGGCCATACAGGTTTTCGATAGAACGGTAGGTTGCTCCGCCGGGAACGAGGTCGTTCAGCGTAGGTGTTGATTTCTGCGCCATAGCGTTGCCGTTCATCAGGAACGCTGTGCATAAAGTGATTACGAGTGTTCTTATCATGCTTATTCTGTTTTATTTCTCTTTCTGAATACGGTTTTATTTCTTTCGGCCTTGTAGGTTTCTACAAATTTCCCCTTTCCGGAGTTTTTGCCGGTGGGATATCCTTCTTTTCTATCATATTCTTTATCATAAGGTTTTGTATTTACTGCATGTATTGCGCGGCCGGTGTTCCTGTTGCCGTTCGGCTTGTCGTTATTCTTGCGGTAGTCTCTCTTTTCGACTTCTTCTTTCTTGAAGGCTTTGTATTTGCCGTCGAAGAGTTCGTATTTGCGAAACTCGCACTCGAGCGCGCCGTTGAACAGGGGGATCTTTTCGCTGGGCTTCAGTCCGATCTGATCGAAACATTCTTCGCGATAGCTCAGTATCCAGGCATCGTTGCCGCCGAAAGCATGTTTCAGGCGTTCGCCGATCAGCTGGTATAGCCCGAGCAGGTCGCGGGTCGAGATGCGTTCGCCGTATGGCGGATTTGTAATGATGACCGTCTTCTTTTCCGGCTTTTCAAACTGTTGTATGGGTTGCAGCTTTAGCACCACATCTTTGGAGACGCCTGCCGCTTTGACGTTGCGGATGGCTATTTCGTTGGCTTTGGTGCTATTGTCGTAGCCATATATTTTATGGTTGAACTCGCGTTCCTGCGTATCGTCGTTGTAGATGGCATCGAAGAGGTCCTGGTCGAAGTCGTTCCATTTCTCGAAGGCAAATTCCTGACGGAATACCCCGGGGGAAATGTTACGGGCGATGAGCGCCGCCTCGATGGGAATCGTGCCCGAGCCGCACATAGGGTCGATCAGATCACAATCACCTTTCCAGCCTGTCATCAGGATCATGCCGGCTGCCAGTACTTCGTTCAGCGGAGCTTCCACGGCTTCCTGGCGGTAGCCGCGGCGGTGAAGCGACTCGCCCGAAGAGTCCAGCGAGAGAGTGCAGGTGGTTTGCGCGATGTGGATGTTCAACAGCACATCGGGTTTGTTTATACGAACCGACGGGCGTTTGCCGTTAAGCTCGCGGAAGTAGTCAACGATGGCGTCTTTTACTTTATAGGAAACAAATTTGGAATGGCGGAACTCGTCGCCGAATACGATGGCGTCTACGGCAAAGGTTTTGTCGGCGTTGAGTATGTTTTCCCACCGGGTATTTTTGATTTGCTCGTAAACCTCATCGGCATTGCCGGCCTTGAACTGCTTGATGGGTTTGAGGATGCGGATGGCTGTACGCAGGCAGAAGTTTGCTTTGTACATCATAGTTTTGTCGCCGCTGAAGGAAACCATCCGCCGCCCTATTTGGACATTGTTGGCTCCTAAGGTGATCAGTTCCGCCGCCAGCACTTCTTCCAGTCCCTGGAAGGTCTTGGCAATCATTTCAAAGGCGGTTTTATCTTGGGGAACAGCTTCACCTCTGCTTGTCTCATTCGTTTCTTTATTCATTGATACTATGTTTGTTGATGCTTGTTCCGTTATCTGCCTTTGCCCGTTCCCTTCAGGAAAGGTGCGGGGTGGTGCCGTTGTACGATTCGCCCGCCGGCAGGTACGTCTTCCGTTACCCAGATATTGCCTCCGATCGTTGCTCCCTTGCCGATGACAATACGTCCCAGGATGGTTGCATTTGAGTAGATGATCACATCGTCTTCTATAATAGGATGGCGGGCGATGCCTTTGATCGGTTTGCCCTCTTCATCCAACGGGAAACTCTTGGCGCCCAGCGTAACGCCTTGGTATAGCTTGACGTTGTTGCCGATGACGGTCGTTGCTCCGATAACCACTCCCGTGCCGTGGTCGATGGTGAAGTGCGAGCCGATTTCCGCATGGGGATGGATGTCAATACCCGTTTCGCTATGCGCCATCTCGGTGATGATGCGGGGAATCAGGGGCGCACCCAGCACCAGCAGCTCGTGGGCGATGCGGTAGTTGCTGATGGCGCGGATCGCCGGATAACAGCAGATGACTTCGCCGTAACTTTCTGCGGCGGGGTCGCCGTTGTATGCAGCTTCGACGTCTGTAGCCAAGACACGGCGCATATCGGGTAGCCGACCGATAAAATCGGCAGCCAGCTTTACCGCGGTGTTCCGCCGGTCAAAAGCCGTGCGTTCCCCGCAATCGTCATCTTCGCAGAAGCATAATCCCGCTACGAGCTGTTCCGTAAGCAGCCCGTAGAGTTTTTCTACACTCATGCCGATGTGATATTTTATCGTACGTTTATTGACTGTCGAATGGCCGAAGTAGCCGGGGAAAACAATGGAGCGTGTAAGGTCGATAATCTCGCATAAAGCTGATGCCGAAAGCAACGGATCGCCGTCTTTATGCCGGTGGAACAGTCTCTTGTATGATGTGCCGTCCGAAAGCTCATCGACTGCCTGTGTCAAAATGTGAGTAAGGTTTACTAGACTCATCTGATCCTTAAACTATAATGAATATGGGCAAAGATAAAAAAATTATTTTAGTATCCCTTCGGTATCGCTATTTCGCTGCCGTCCCTTGTTGCGTAATAATGCGGTGACAGCAGCTCGATGCCCGCTTCGTTTGCCAGGTCTTGGATGTTGCGGTGCAGGTCGGAGTAGATCTGCGCCAGCTTGTCGGCATCCTTGATATAGGCATTGATTTGATAGATCACATAGAAATCATGCAGCGATGTTTCCAGCACGAACGGCTTAGGCTCTTCAACGACCCCGGGCGTCTTCAGCGCGGCATTGATGAGCAGCTCGTGAACGATTTTCCAATGAACCTCGAAGCCAAAGCTCACCTCGGAATGGATGATCAATCCGTAGTTCCGTGCCGATGCACTATAATTTACCGTATGCGACGACATGATAAACGAGTTCGGTATCGTCACGACTTCGTTCTTCGGGGTCTTGATACGGGTAACGAACGGCGTCTTTTCCATCACATTTCCCACCGTATCATTCAGTTTTATGCGGTCGCCGATCTTGAAAGGACGCATATAAGTAATGACCAGCCCCGCCATGATATTCCCGATAACGGAACTTGAACCCAGCGAAACGATCAAGCCCACAAACACTGACACCCCCTGGAAAATGCCCGAGTCCGACCCGGGGAAGTAAGGGTATATCATCGCAATCATGAAGGCATAGAGCAGGAAGCGCACGATTTGGTAAGTGGGGTGCGCCCAGTCCGGATAAAACCCGGCGATCTTCAGCTTCTCCGACTGTATTTCGTTGGCTAAGTAACCCAAGCCTTTAACCAAGTACCGGATGGCCAGCCAGATGACAATGATCGTAAACAGGTTCGGGATATACTCAACAATGCTTATGGCGATCTTCTTGACGGGATTCCATATGTATGAGAATATCTTGTAGGCCAGGTCTTCTGTTTGCGGAAACAAGGAAAACAGCGCCGGAACCGAGAAGATAAGTTGGATAAAAACAAGCACATACCGGGCCAGATTGGCAAAGAAGATCAGGATGTGCACCTGCTTTTGCGTGTCGAACAGTTCGTAGTCGCGGATAGAGATGGCCTTCAGCCTGGAATCTTTCAGCTGCATGATGCGCTTCTTCCCCCGCCTGTACAGCCACGACGTGCCCCAAATCAACGCCCCTTGCAAGGCGATGACGAGGATAAAAAGGAGCACCCTCTTGAGCAGCTGTGCCAGCCCATACTCTTTTTGCAACTCATAGAGCTTGTTCACAACAACCAGGCGCTTATCGGCCGCCAGCCCGTCGCGCGTGGTATTCTCCCAAAGCCCGTCGAGATCCGTAAACGAAGCAATAACCTTGTCCTTATACATCAGTTCGGTGGTA
>JAITSN010000072.1 GCA_031287715.1 Mediterranea sp. (in: CFB group bacteria) | reverse complement strand
CGTGCCATACGTGTCACGTGGCAAAAAAGTTTTAGGAAACACCGTGCCAAACGTGTCACGTGGCAAAAAAGTTTTTGGAAGTGTCGTGCCAAACGTGTCACGTCGCAAAAAATTTTTTGGAAGAGCCGTGCAATACGTATCACGTGGCAAAAAAGTTTTTGGAAGCATCGTGCCATACGTGTCACGGAGTAAAAAAGTTTTTGGAAGCGTCGTGCCATACGTGTCACGGAGTAAAAAAATTTTTTGAAGCGTCGTGCCATACGTGTCACGGAGCAAAAAAATTTTTGGAAAATGCTGTATAAGAGAAAATATGGCATAATTCATTAAAAAAAATGCCATGGCATCTCTGCAACGGCATAAATAAATTATCGAAAGCCCATTTATGATCCCCTGTATTCCATTTACGGATCCCGCAAACATAATATCTGGCGGAAGGGCCGCATCCGTCGCCACAAAAATGGCTCATTAAACGTTGGTTTAATGAGCCATCCTGTTTTTCCCCCTTCCTTAATATATTATACGCTATATACGCTGGGGAAAACGCTTCGACGCCGTCGAAACGGCATTATTTTTTTATGTTCGCTTCTTCCAATCCATAGCTATGCTTTTTGTCTTCCGCTTTCAACCAGATCCCAAGTAAAAAAGCAATTATTCCTAAAGCTGCAAAGACAAGCATCGGATAGGTATAATCATAGTTTCCAGCCGTCACGCCGGGATTTGCCCAAACCAATACCTTACCGATAATGATCGGGAATACCCACAGTCCGATATTCTGGATCCAGAAAATAACAGAATAAGCCGATCCTAAATAACGTCCTTTCACAAGTTTGGGAACAGATGGCCACAACGCGGCCGGTACAAGAGAGAAGGATATGCCCAGCAGGATAATTGCTCCATAAGTAACGGCCATACTTCCTATGCTTTCCGGTTGCAGAGGATATAAAGCAAAAATAGTATGACAAATGAATACCAATATGGCTCCCAATATCAGCATCGTAGCGCCTTTACCTTTCCGGTCAAGGAACCAGCCCAGCAATGGGGTCAATATCATTGCGCCTATCGGAAACCAAGAAAACAAATTCGAGGCATTAGCCGTTGTCATACCCAAGCGGTTTTCCAACATGCTCGTTGCAAACTTCTGGAACGGAAATATGGCTGAATAATAAAGTACACACAGGAAGGCTACGATCAGAAAGATTTTGCTGGTAAATAAGATACCTATATCACTGATCTTAAACGGATCTTCTTTCTCCATTTCCACGCTCGCACCCAGCTGTTTATCCAATTTCTTATCCATTACCGAATAAACAATAAATGCAAGCAGGCCTATGCAAAGCAACCCGCAGCAAATGGCCACAGGACGAACAACTTCGGCACCTCCTCCCCACGAAACTATTTTGGGCGACAAACGGAATATGGAAAACACTCCTAAACGGGCAATAGCCATCTCCAAACCCATAGCCAGAGCCATTTCTTTTCCTTTAAACCATTTCACAATAGTTTTGGAAACAACAATGCCTGCCATTTCAACTCCACAGCCAAAGATGGCAAATCCGGCGCAAGCTAATTTCGCGGTAGCAGGAAATGAAACCCAAAATGAATTCAGCAGATCATAAAGTGCATTGCCTTCCGAAAAATACGGGCTTATTGCATACAGTTTGATGGCTCCGCCAAGTACCATGACAACTCCTGAAAGGATTGCCGTAAAACGAATGCCTAATTTATCCAGGATGATTCCGGCAAAAATAAGAAAGAAGACGAATACATTTAAAAAGTATTCGGAGCTGGCAAAGGTTCCATATACATCGGGCGACCAACCCAACTGCGTTTCTATCAATGTCTGTAAAGGGGATAACACATCTACAAACATGTAGGCAAAAAACATGGTTGACGCAATCAAAATAAGGGCAGCCCATCTAAGTACTGCCGAGTCTCTCATTGTTTGGTGAAGTTGATTCATTGTTTATACGGTTTAATTATTCTATATCATTCCAAGCTCCCATAGTTTAAGTATGAGGCCGGTACAAAAAATAAAGGCCATAAATCCTGTAACCAATCTATGACCTTTTATACTTTAATTTTATTCCGATTAATTACCTGTAGAATCTGCAGATGCTTCCGGAATGGCTTCGGTTGGCGTAGCAAATCCGGGTAAGTTCATCGGATTGGTTTGTTCTTCTTGCTGGGCTTGTTCCTTGATAATACTTTCGCTACCGCCAGGGGTGTAATGAAGCGTATGGGCGGCAATGATGCTCAACAATACAATGAATGTAGCCAACCCCCAAGTCATTTTCTCCAAAAAATCTGTAGTCTTGCGTACACCCATGATTTGATTGGATGATGAAAAGCCGGAAGCCAAGCCTCCACCCTTAGAGTTTTGTATCAAAACGATGAAGCACATCAACAAGGCTGCAATAACAATCAGAATAATTAATAATAAATACATTTTAGCTCTTATGTTTTAGTGTTAATAATCAATTTCTCCAGAAAACGGATCTGGTCTGCAAAGTAAATGTTTTTTTTGGGATATTTCAAACTTAGCTTTTTAATTATCTTAAGAGCTTTTGAATATCGCTGCTGCTTTATGTAAATCTTGGCTAAAGTTTCTGTAAAGCAAGAATCTTCCTCATTTTCATTGAAATAAATAAATGATGGCCCTTCAAGCGCAGCTTCTTCTTTCTGGTTCAAAGGTTTCAGTTTCATTGATGATCCGCTTTCCGCTTTCGCTATAAATCCGTCAATCAATTCCTGTCCCATCAATGGCGGCGACACGACACCGTGGTCGGGTTCTCCGGCGGATGCAGCCAAAGAAACCGTATAGTCGATGGTATAATCCAATTGGTCTTGCAGGGCATCTGCTTGGGAAGTAGTCAGGAAATCATCTATTAAGGATAATGTACGATCAAGTCCCGGTTCTTCCTGTACGGCAGTAATTTCCCGTTTATGCTCGGGTAACTGATACTTATCACCCTCGATCAGGTAAAACAATATCCGGCGGTCTGCAACATAGCATACTGATTTTCGTAATTCACTGCCGAACGTAGCGTCGTGCAGTAAATAGAGATTTTTCAGACACAGCAACCTCAATGACTGGCTATAAGGATAACGGGCCAATAGCGTACGGAGCTTGTACAACGTATCCTTGTTCAGCTCTTCCGGACAAGCCATCCACTGTTGCAGACTTGAAGCATCCATGGTTTACCAGTTGGCGACAGTAGCCATAAATATTTGATCTGTGATTTCTTTCACCATTTGGGCAATCAGTTCGTCCTGTACGGCAGTCAATAGTTCTCTTGAGTCGTACGTCCGGAAAGCTGAGAACTGTCGTTCGAAGTCATTGCTATGGTTTATGTTATCGGTAAACCGCACGTTCACCGTAACCGTCAATTTTGTCGAAGAGGCGTACCCGTCGGCGGCTACCGCTTCATTATATTGGTTATATCCCGTGATTTCTCCTTCAATCTCAAGGTTTGCATTGGCATTGGCCATTGTCAAGCGGGTCTGACGAATGAATATGTCTTTCAACTCTTGATTGAAAGTAGTTCCCAATGGCGCATAGACGTAGTCCGATTTGATAGGGAAATCAATGATTGTTATCGTTTTATACTTTGAATAGTCAAGGGAGCCTGCTCCGGTAAAACTATAAGAGATACTGCAACCGGCCCATATCCATATTGACATAGCCAGCATAGCTGCGCCGGCCTTTTTCTTATTCCAATCCATATTCTTTTATTTTTCTGTAAAGCGTGCGTTCCGAGATATTCAAATCCTTAGCCGCCGTCCTGCGCTTACCTTTATTCTTATCTAATGCTTTTTGTATCGTTTCTTTCTCTACTTCATCTAAGGAAAGAGGTTCTTCGATATATTCTTCCGTATCCTGGATGTCTTCGTCTTCATCCTGCGTATGTGCAGGATCCACGCGCTGTATGCTAATGGTAGGAACCGGCTGCGGATTGTTGATCACGGTTTGCGGCACTCCTTTTTCCGACATAAGATCGTGTACGAGTTTTTGCAACTCGTTCATTTCTTTCTTCATGTCGTACAGGGCTTTGTAGAGAAATTCCCGTTCGTGCTCAAAGTTCTGCCCATTCTTACCCGGCCACAAAGTAGGTAATTGGTTCTCCGGTCGCGGCGGGAGGTAAGCCTTCAGTATATCAGGGGTGATTTCACGATTCGTTTCAATGACGGATATTTGTTCCGTTATGTTCTTTAGCTGGCGCACATTTCCCGGCCAGGCATAGCTAATCAATACAGGCTTGGCGTCTTCCGTCAACTGAATGGCGGGCATACGGTATTTTTCTGCAAAATCCGACGCAAACTTACGGAACAGCAGTACCACATCCGCGCCGCGTTCGCGCAAGGGCGGTATCTGAACCGGTATGGTGTTCAACCGGTAATATAGATCTTCCCTAAACCGCCCGCTGGAGATCGCTTCATTGAGGTTGACATTGGTGGCAGCGACAATACGGACATCGGTCTTTTCTACTTTAGACGAGCCTACCTTAATAAATTCTCCGGTTTCCAATACACGTAACAGACGGGCCTGGGTGGGTAAAGGAAGTTCTCCTACTTCATCCAGAAAGATCGTACCTCCATTGGCTTCGCCGAAGTATCCTTTTCTCTCTCCGATAGCTCCGGTAAAAGCTCCTTTTTCATGACCGAAAAGCTCCGAATCAATCGTTCCTTCGGGGATAGCTCCGCAGTTTACCGCAATGTACTGCCCGTGCTTGCGGCGGCTGTACTGATGAATGATTTGCGGAAAACTCTCTTTGCCCACTCCACTCTCACCGGTAATCAATACGGATAAGTCTGTTGGAGCAACTTGAATAGCTATATCGATGGCACGCGTCAGCGCTTCCGTACTTCCGATGATACCGAACCTGAGTTTTACCTGTTGTATTTCCGTTTTCGTCATGCGCCGTCGTCTACCGTATCCAGTTTTAATTTATCGCTATCGTCCCGTTTCTCATGATATTGTTTACGCAAAGGGTTGGCGTGCGCCTCATCATCCCGGCGACGGTTACGAAATACATTGATAGCAACATATATAGCCTGGCGGAAAGAATCTTCGGAGGCCACGCCTTTTCCGGCAATATCGTAAGCCGTACCGTGGGCCGGAGATGTACGTATAAGGGGTAATCCGGCGGTATAGTTCACGCCGTCTTCCATCGCCAGCGTTTTAAAAGGCGCAAGTCCCTGGTCGTGATACATCGCCAGTATCCCGTCGAAATGGGCGAAGTTACCCGACCCCATAAAACCATCTGCCGGATAAGGGCCATAACACAAGATGCCTTTAGCAGCCATCTCTGTCAAAGCCGGAATTATAATTTCCTGTTCTTCAGTGCCGATCACGCCATCATCACCGGCATGTGGATTTAAAGACAGCACGGCGATACGGGGTCTTCCAATACCAAAATCGTGTTTCAGAGAATGGTTGAATATCTCCATCTTCTCCCGGATCAATGTCTTGGTTATGGTAGAAGCAACCTCGCAGATCGGAATATGTCCGGTTACCAAAGCCACACGGAAATCATCTTTCATCAATATCATCAAAGATTTATGGCCTTCGCCCACTCTTTCTTCAATGTATTCGGTATGACCGGGAAACGAAAAGTTTTCCGATTGAATCGTATGCTTGTTGATTGGCGCTGTGACCAACACGTCAATCATACCTTTACCGTAGTCGCTCAACGCTCTTTCCAATGCGTCCAGCGCAGCTTTTCCTGCTTCGGCATCCGGTTTGGAAAACTCCACTTTCACTTCATCGTTTGTGCAGTTCAACACGCTGAGCCGGTCGTGGATTGCTTCGGAGGCTGTATTTATGATACTGAAATTCGTAGGCAAGTCCAACGCCTTGCGATGATATGCAGCAACCTTGGGGGAGCCATATACGATAGGAGTGCAGAGTTCCAACATCCCCGGCTCGGCAAATGTTTTCAGGATGACTTCATAACCCACTCCGTTTATATCTCCCTGTGTAATACCAATTTTTATTTTATCTTCCATTTTTTATTTTTCAATTTTATCTTTTACCTGCTGGCTTGGAAACTTCAATGTATAGAGTGAGGCTTCCATCATACGCACCAGGTTTCTTTTCAGCTTATCCGGTGAATAAATAAATATTTCGACGGTAACCACGCGGTTATTCGCTCTGTCCACACGGGTATGCGACACAAAAGGGCCGCCCATAAAATCACCTTTCATACGCCACAACCCTCTGGCTTCAAACGCATATTCACCTTGTACCGTAATCGCTTTTGTTTCTACCGTCATCGTATCCGTAGCCATATATGCGCCGGCTTTAGCCCCGGGGATATTTATTTTCATGACCGAATCGCGCTTATGGATATAGAACCCACGGGTAAATGTCTTTTTGTCCGTGTACGGATAAGAGTAGATCACGAAGTTCATATCCGAAGTCGCCGCATTTGTCGAGGCCCAGAAGAAATCTTCACCAATCTTTGAGCTAACCAGATCACCCGGCACCCAAACTTCGCAATCGAACATGCTCGATACTTTTGTCTTGACATAATCGCTATGATTCTTCTCCAGCAAGCGGATCTGGCGGTTCATTTCGGCACGGGTGAAGAAGTCTACAATCACCTCTCTGTTCCCGTTTACGAACGCTTCAAATTCTTTTTCATCCGGAGCCTGGATGGTCAGCACCGTTTGCGGTTCGGCATACACATCGGTGGCATAATTGAACTTGGCCTGCGTGTATATATCCTGTACATCCACGATTATGATGTTGCGGATCAGCTTCAACGTCATATCGAAGTTTTGCGGAGAAGTGTACATGATCTTGAATGAACGTTCCGCCTGCGGCAAACCCGGCACATCCATCTCCAACGCCGAGTACAAGGCACGGCCTGCAGGGCGTTCCCACAATCCGAGGTCTACCACTACAATGATCTCATAGGGGCGGGCGCTGGACGTAGCCATGAAAGGATTTTTCTGATTCCCTTTGCCTCCGCAGGAGGAGAAAAACAACAGCGCTATGGCGGCAAAACTAAAACACAACACGTATTTTTTCATATATTAATGGAGTTTTATATTTTCACAAATCTACGTAATCCCCGTAACACGGCTTCAACAGGGGTTCACAAATTATGTTAATCCACATTTGACTCTTGTTGCTTGGCGGTTGACAGCATACCGCAGGCCGCAAAAATATCTTCGCCGCGGGAAGTCCTTATAGTGGTAAATAATCCATGTGAAGTCAAATAATCACGGAAGGCCGCCATGGTCTCCATACCGGCTTCTTCAAGTTCAATGTCCGGTATGGCATGAAAACGAATAAGATTTATACGGCAATCCAAGCTCCGCAAAAGTTTCGCTGTTTCTTTGGCGTAGACCAATGAATCATTTACGCCCTTGAACATAATATATTCAAATGAAAGGCGGCGTTGCTTGCTGAAATCATAATTGCGCAGCAGCTCCACTATATCTTTTACCGGAAAAGCCCGCTCGGCAGGCATCAAATCAGCACGCTGAACTCCCAAGGGAGAATGCAGGCTGATGGCCAAATGGCAATCGCTCTCTTCTATAAATCGTTGCAATCCCTTTTTTAATCCGATGGTAGACAGGGTGATCCGCCTGGGACTCCAGCCGTATCCATAAGAAGCCGTCAGGATCTCCAGAGCTTTCAATACTTCGTCCGGATTATCCGCCGGCTCTCCCATTCCCATGAAGACGACGTTGGTTAGCCGGTCTCTTTCGGGCAAAGCCTGAATCTGATTCAGGATCTCATGGGCGGTCAGGTTAGCTGAAAATCCCTGCTTGCCGGTCATACAGAATTTACAATTCATCTTACAGCCGACTTGGGAAGAGACACAAAGCGTAGCCCTGTCGCTATCCGGAATATAAACTGCTTCCACAAAATGATCTCCGGCAACACGATACAAGTATTTTATCGTGCCATCCGCCGAGCGCATAGCATCAACGGGTGCGGAGAAGCCTGTTTCATATTCATTTTTAAGTAATTCACGGTGTTTTAGCGACAGGTTCGTCATGTTGTCAATGGAAGTCGTTTTTTTATCATAAAGCCATGAGGCGATCTGCTTAGCCGTAAAGCCGGGCATACCAAGGTTCTTCACCACCGTTTGCAGCTCGGGAAGGGTCATTCCCGAAAGAGGGTATTTGGACATATTGCAGTTCACTGATTTCGGAGGCAAAGATAGGGTAACTATTATGATGGACAATGATCTTGTTGCAATGGGATCTCTTCTACGATGATAAAGGGATGGTAAAGGCCTGTTTGTTTATTGAAATTTTTTTCCAAAAACGACATAATTCATCCGGTTTTCAGGGTTAGTATGAATGAATTTATATCTATCTGTTTCTTAAGCGGTTATATTGGCCTTGACTCGGTGGCTACAAAGGCAATGACTCGGTAGCTACAAAGACCATGCCTTGGTAGCTACAAAGGCAATGCCTCGGTAGCTACCTTTATGAATCCTTTCTTTTTCAGTCTGAAATACACCGTGCGGAGTGTCCACGCGCGTGATAATATTAGCTGACAATATTGAAATTCCCGGGTGTCATTTGCCATTGCCCGGTGTTTCTTTAATGAAATGAACGCAGGCGGCGCCGATGATCAGTAAAATACCTGCCAGAACGAGCATGTTGATCTCGGGTGCAAGGCCGCCCGGTGGCGTGAACAGGCTAAGCGCCACGCCGCCCAGCGATGCTGCCGCAATTTGGGGGATGCAGATCGTTCCGTTGAATAGTCCCAGGTAAGTGCCCATGCGGCCGCCCGACAAGGCGTTCGTGAGAATCGTGAAGGGCAGCGCCAGCATGGCGGCCCATGCGCAACCGATGAGCAGGAACGAGGCGAAGAGCAGGTATGCGTTGTGGATGAACAGGATGGAGATGAAACCTGCTGCGCCTAAGGCGAGGCTTAGGGAATAAATACGTTTCCGGCTTTTGAAGAAGGGGATGACGGCGGCCCAAAGCACAGACCCGATGGCTTGCACGGCAAAGAGGATGCCTACCCAGTTGGCCGCATCCTGATATTGAACGGCTTTGGTGTCGAGTACGATCTTCACCAGCCGGGTTGATTCGTCTACGGTTTCTTTGACCGGTGTGTCGAAAACGTGGTAAGCGATGCTGCCGCTGGTGTAGGTCCACATGTACATGAAGGCGGCCCAGCAGAAGAATTGCACCAGCCCGACCGTCCAAAACACGCTTGGGGCTTTGGCCAGCAGTTTGAGCATCGTTGTTTTTTCGTTCTTCTCTTTCTCTGTGATCCCATGGTATTCGGCGTATGTTTCAGGGGGCATTTCCTTGACTTTGACCGTTGTATATACGACGCAAAGAATAAGGATGGCGGCACCGATGTAGAAGGAGAAGATGACGGAGTCGGGGATGACGCCGCCTGGTGCTGTGTTGGCGATGCCGACTGCTGCGAAGAGGAAAGGGAAGAGGTATCCGGCAAGGCTTCCGGCATTGCAAAGGAAGCTCTGGATGGAGTAGGCAAGGCCTTTTTGTTTTTCGTTGACCATGTCGCCTACCAGCATCTTAAAGGGTTGCATGGCCATGTTGATGGCCGTGTCCAGGAACATGAGCGATACCAGCCCGAAAACCATCGCTGCTCCGGCGGCCATTCCGAGGCTTCCGGCATTGGGAAGCAGGCACATGACGATGACGGCAACGGCTGCTCCGACGAACAGGTAGGGGATGCGGCGCCCGAAGCGCGTCCAGGTCTTGTCGCTGGCCGAGCCGACGATGGGTTGTATGATGATTCCGGCCAGCGGCGGAAGGATCCAAAAGTAGCTCAGGTTGTGCGGATCTGCTCCCAGCGTTGCAAATATGCGGCTGATGTTGGCGCTTTGCAGTGCATAGGCGATCTGCACGCCGAAAAAACCGAAGCTGATGTTCCACAGCTTCCAGAAACTTAGATCGGGCTTAACTCTCATGGTATTCAATTATTTGGTTTTCGTTCGTTTTCGTTTGTTCCGTTACTTGGTCGTTCCCCGCACGACCAAGTTCGTCCGTACGATCCTGTTGGTGCTTTTTTCTTTTTTCCCTTCTATCTTGTCGATCAGCAGGTTGATGGCGCTTTGGCCGATCTCTTCCCCATGCTGTTCGATGGTGGTCAGTTCGGGGTCTGTGGTTTGGGCGATGGCTCCGTCGGTAAAGCCACAGATGGAAACTTCATCCGGTACTTTCAGCCGGGCTTGCTTGCAGGCATACAGTATGCCGGCGGCTGTTTCGTCATTGATCGCAAAGAATCCATCCGGCCGGTTCGCTTCTTTCAGAATATCGGGTGTGATCGCCATGGCCTGTTCGCGGGTATCGCAAAATCTGATCATCTGCTCGTTCACCGGGATCTTATGTTTCCTCATGGCATCCAGGTAGCCGTTGCGCCTGTTCTTGGAGATCTCGAGGCGTGGTGGGCCGCTATAAAAGAATATCCGTCGGCATCCGGTCCGGATGAGGTATTCCACCGCTCCGAACGAGCCGGCGTAATCATCCACCACGACGCGCTCCGTCTTGATACCCGTGCAGATGCGGTCATAAAACACAATGGGGATGTTATGGTCAAGCAATTCCTGATAATGGTCGTACTGTACCGTATCCTTGGCCAACGAAGCGATCACTCCGCAAACTCTGGCTGTCAGGAAAGAGTGGGTTATTTTCACTTCGCGTTCGTACGTTTCGTTGCTTTGCGCCACCAGGATGTTATAGCCGGCCTCTGCCGCCGTAACTTCAATTCCGCTCAGCACGCAGGAAAAAAAATGATGCACAAGCTGCGGAATGATAACCCCGATGGTGTTCGACCGGCTTGTGCGCAAATTGAACGCCATTATATTCGGCTTGTAGTTATGTTCTTGCGCATATTTGCATACGGCTTCTTTTGTTTCCCGGCTAATATAGGGATTATCCTTCAAAGCCCTCGACACGGTTGAAGGGGCCACACCAAGCGCTTTGGCTATGTCTTTGATCGTTATTTGCGGGTTGTTCATTGCTTTATCTTTATAGGTTTAGGTAAAGTAAGGCAGAAAATAACAAACTGCAAAATAAAAAACCGGAAAAAGATTTCCTCCAGGGCCAGCCAGGGTTTGCCGGGATTCTTTTTGCAGCGTCGAAAAATAGCTTATCTTTGCGTTGAATGTTTAATTAAAAAGGATTATATCATATGAGAAAATTAACTTATTTATTCGTTGCCGTTGTTCTGGGGCTTGCTTCATGTACTTCCAAAGGTTATACCATAACCGGAACGCTGGAAGGTTCTGCAGATGGCGACACGGTGTTTATGATGGAACAGACCGAAAGGCAATTCCTGTCGGTGGATACGGCTGTTATTGCCAAAGGAATATTCACATTTACCGGGGTGCAGGATTCTGTAGTGAACCGCTACCTCGTATGCCGTGGCGAGGATGACTTGCAGCCGGCTTACGTGGACTTTTTCCTTGAAAACGGTAGCATCAAGGTCAAAATGATAAGAACCGAAGGCGGCAGTGTCGTTTCGGGCACTCCGATCAACGATGCCTACCAAGCCTTCAAGAATAACTTGCAAGCTGTTTTCGCCAAGCAGAGAACGCTGATGGAAGAAATGACGGCTGCCGCACCCGAAGAACAGGAAGCAAAGGCAACCGAAGCCAAAGCATTGGACAAAGAGATCGTTTCGGTGATGAAAGAAGCCGTCAACAGCAACAAGGACACCCCTCTGGGCGTCTTTCTGCTGAACACATGCAACTATTATATGGAGGATGACGACATAGAGCAGCTCATATCCATCCTTCCCGCCCAATACCAAAACAACCCGAACATCGTCGAGCTGAAAAACAGAATAGAACAGTCCAGGGGAACGGATGTCGGGCAAAGGTTTGCAGACCTTGAGCTGAAATCCCCCGAAGGCAATCCCGTCAAGCTGTCCGACTATGCAGGCAAAGGTAAGCTGGTGCTGGTTGACTTCTGGGCAAGCTGGTGCAGCCCCTGCCGTAATGAAATGCCCAAGCTCGTTGAAGCGTACGCGAAGTATAAAGATAAAAACTTTGAGATCGTGGGCGTATCGTTAGACCAGGACGCCGAATCCTGGAAGAAAGGGCTGGAAGAGCTTAATATGACGTGGCCGCAAATGTCCGATCTGAACTATTGGAATTCGGAAGCAGCCAAGATCTATGCCATCCGCGGCATCCCCCATGTCGTGCTGATTGACGGCGAAGGCGTTATCGTTTCCCGCGGATTGCACGGCGAAGAGTTGCAAAACAAGCTGGCCGAATTGCTTCAATAATAAATAAGGAAGGGAGAACGAAACTAAAAAAGGGAAGGAGAGCAGATCTCCTTCCCTTTTTTAGTTTCTTAATTCCGTTGTCCCTTGTAGCTTTTCAGCAGGACGCGGGTCGAGCCGACCCGCAGCTTAGAGTCGATGCGTATGGGAATCCGGTTCATGTCCTCGGTGATGTAAACCTTCATCGTTTCGTTCTTATCTTCAAAAGCCCTTTCATTCATCTTCAAGGAGAGCTTTATGCAGCTATATTTCCGCCCGTCGTTCGCCTGCACGCCTTCCACCCCCTGATGCACAATCGTCATATTCACCTTTTTCCGCCCGGACAGGAAAGAGACCGTCACTTCGTCGCCCTTCTTCATGCTGCCGTAGTTCAGCGTCCGGGCATAGTAGACAATACTCAGCATGTCGTACATGCACTCGTCGGATACCAGCGTGGTGTCGTAACGCAAATGCTCGTTTTTCTTATTGATGTTTCTCAGCCTGACCTTTCCCGTCGAGTAGTCGTAGGTTGCCCGCTCGGTGCGGTAGTCTTCTCCCTCGTGCGCATCCTTCAGGTAAGCCAGCGGGACCATGTTTTTGGTGGTATAGGACGTCAGCGTATCCGCGACAGGGAATACGGCTTTGGCCGTTCCGATAGAATTTGCCGTGAGGACCATCTTATATGCGTTCCTGCTTTTATATTGGGCGTCGGCCACGCTCATCGTAGAGACCCCTGCTTTGGTAAATAGCAGCCCGAACCGGAAATACAGATCATATTCAAGGAGTTCGCCTCCCCGGAAACAATTGTTTCTTACTTCGCATTGTGCCTTTAGCTGCATGGAAAAGAACAGAGCAGCTAAGATCAATATAAATTTTATTGTTTTACCTATCATACAAAGGGTTGTGTTGAGTTAGTCCCTGTCATCCGGGCCTTGTTTATACGGCAAATTTATTAAAAAGGCAGGGCGCCCGCAATAGAAAAAGAAAATATAACGGTCAAATTATAGTTTATTGACAGGCCGTTGCTTCCAAAAGTGTGGAAATGCCATTTCCGCCGGGAATGTAATTTTATTTTTTTTAGAAATGCTATTTCCGCCGGGAATGTAATTTTAAATTCTGGGAAAATGCTATTTCTGCCGGGAATGTAATTTTAAATTCTGGGAAAACGCTATTTCTGCCGGGAATGTAATTTTAAATTCTGGGAAAACGCTATTTCTGCTGGGAATGTAATTTTAAATTCCACGATGGCTTCATTCCCGCCGGGAATGTAATTAAAAATTCTGTAGAAGCGCCATTCCCGTCAGGAATGTAATTAAAAATTTCGTGAAAATGCCCAGCTCGACCGGAATGACATTCCAAAAAAACGGTGGATGGCATCGCTGCTATCCACCGCTCAATTTAAAACCTCAAGACTCTTATTTTTCCGTGTTTCAGTCTTCTAATGCTGCCTGCGCGGCGGCCAATCGGGCTATCGGCACGCGGAAGGGTGAGCAGCTTACGTAATCCAGGCCTACTTTATGGCAGAATTTCACCGAAGAGGGTTCGCCGCCGTGTTCGCCACAGATGCCGCATTTCAAGTCCGGACGTATGGCGCGGCCTTTTTCTGTGGCCATGCGGATCAACTGCCCCACGCCGTTTTGGTCTAACACCTGGAACGGGTCTACCTTCAGGATCTTCTTTTCGAGATAAACCGGCAGGAACGAGGCGATGTCGTCGCGGGAGTAACCGAAAGTCATCTGGGTCAGGTCGTTCGTGCCGAATGAGAAAAATTCGGCGGAAGAGGCGATGCGGTCTGCCGTCAATGCCGCGCGGGGGACTTCGATCATCGTGCCCACTTTGAAGTCGATGCTGTCTCCTGTTTCTTCAAACAGGTTGGCTGCTTCGGCGCGGATCACTTTTTCCTGTTCTTTGAATTCATACAGGATGCCGGTTAGCGGAACCATGATCTCGGGAAATACCTTTATTCCTTCTTTCTTCAACTCCAATGCGGCGCCCAGGATGGCGCGGGTCTGCATTTGCGTGATTTCGGGGTATGTATTTCCTAACCGGCTTCCCCGATGGCCAAGCATGGGGTTCTGTTCGTGAAGTGCATCGACGCGTTGCCGGATATATTGCAAGCTCACGCCCATGGCGTCGGCCATTTCCTGCTGTCCTTTTTCGTCATGGGGAACAAATTCGTGCAGGGGAGGGTCCAGCAGGCGTACGGTCACCGGGCAGCCGTCCATGGCCTTGTATATTCCTTTGAAGTCGGCTTGCTGGTAAGGCAGGATCTTGTCTAATGCTTTCCGGCGGCCTTCCGCATCGTCTGCCAGGATCATTTCGCGCATGGCTTTTATCTTCTCTCCTTCAAAGAACATGTGTTCGGTGCGACAGAGGCCGATGCCGATCGCTCCGAAGCCGCGGGCTACTTCTGCATCGTGCGGGGTATCTGCATTTGTGCGTACTTTCAGGCGGGTGTATTTGTCGGCCAGCTCCATCAACCGGGCAAAATCGCCTGAGAGTTCGGCGGCTTTCGTGTTTACCTTGCCCATATAGATCTCGCCGGTCGTGCCGTTCAGGGAGATGTAGTCTCCTTCTTTGAGGAAGACGCCGTCGATCTCTACCGTTCTGTTTCTGTAATCAATGTTCAGCGCGCCGGCTCCCGATACGCAGCATTTGCCCATGCCGCGGGCGACAACGGCGGCGTGGGAGGTCATTCCGCCGCGGGCGGTCAGGATGCCTTCTGCAACGGCCATGCCGGCAAGGTCTTCGGGGGATGTTTCTACGCGCACCATGATCACTTGCTTGCCGGCGGCGTGCCATTCGGCGGCGTCATCGGCGAAGAATACGATCTGACCGGTGGCGGCTCCGGGCGAAGCGGGAAGGCCGCGTGTCAGGACTTTCGCGCTCTTCAATGCGCTCTTGTCGAAGACGGGGTGAAGCAGCTCGTCTAATTTGTTGGGTTCTACGCGGAGCAGGGCTGTCTTTTCGTCAATCATTCCCTGGCTCAGCAGATCCACGGCAATCTTCACCATCGCAGCGCCGGTGCGCTTGCCGCTACGTGTCTGCAGGAACCAGAGCTTGCCTTCCTGGACGGTGAACTCCATGTCTTGCATATCCTTATAGTGGTTTTCCAGCTTGGTTTGCAGCATGTCCAGCTCGGCGTAGATCTCCGGCATGACTTCTTCCATGGAGGGATATTTTGCAGCGCGTTCCGACTCGCTGATGCCGGCTAAGGCGGCCCAGCGCTGAGAGCCTATCTTCGTGATCTGTTGGGGCGTGCGGATGCCTGCCACAACGTCTTCGCCCTGTGCGTTGATCAGATACTCGCCGTTGAACAAGTCTTCGCCGTTGCCGGCATCACGGCTGAAGCACACACCGGTTGCGGAGCTTTCGCCCATATTGCCGAACACCATGGCCTGTACGTTCACAGCCGTTCCCCATTCGGCCGGGATGCCTTCCATCTTGCGGTAAAGGATGGCGCGCTCGTTCATCCACGAGTCAAACACCGAGCAAACGGCTCCCCAAAGCTGCTCGTACGCCGAAACAGGGAAGTCCTTTCCGGTTTGGGCTTTTATGGCAGCTTTGAACTTGGCGACAAGCTCTTTCAGGTCGTCCACCGACAGCTCATTATCCAGCTTGACGCCTTTGGCGTGCTTCACTTCTTCAATGATCGCTTCAAACGGGTCGATGTCTTCCTTGTTCACAGGCTTCAGCCCCAGCACAACATCGCCGTACATTTGCACGAAACGGCGGTACGAATCCCACGCGAAGCGGGCGTTTCCCGTCTTGCGGGCCAGCCCCTCAACCACTTCGTCGTTCAGACCCAGGTTGAGGATGGTGTCCATCATGCCCGGCATGGAAGCGCGGGCGCCCGAACGCACGGAAACCAACAGGGGGTTCTCCGTATCGCCGAATTTGGAATTTACCAGCGACTCTATCTGGGCTATCGCCCCTTCCACATCACTTTTAAGCAAAGCAGTGACTTTCTCCCGGCCAAGTTCGAAATATTCCGAACAGACCTCGGTGGTAATAGTAAATCCGGGAGGAACAGGCACGCCGATCCGGTTCATTTCGGCCAAGTTGGCGCCTTTCCCTCCGAGTAAGTTTCTCATATCGGCCTTGCCTTCCGCCCGGCCGTTTCCAAAAGTGTACACTCTTTTTTTGTTCATTGGTATTTGTTTAAAGTGGATAATGATTGAATTATATTGTCACAAAACTAATTATATTTTAGAGATCAAGAAACTTTTATATCCTAATTTATACCATAACGATGGACAAAGGGCAATTGTCCATTGTCCATTGTTCATTGTAATTGTATTTTTGCAGCATGGAAACCGAACTGAACGACTACTTTGATATTCTTCTTTCCGTCTGCCGGGCGGAAGATGTCTCGTTAAGGGCGCGCTATAAGCAACTGCGCGGCGTGCTGGAGCGCGTGTGCCGCGAGCTTATGCAGAATGAAGGCTTGCAAGCGACGGACCTTTCCGCGCGGATAAATTATGCGGCGGTGAAAGCCGGGCTGAATTATGCGGAACAGAACAGGCTGCATACGTTCCGCCTCACGTCTAACAAAATACTCAACCACGAGGAAGAGCCGCTGCGGGCGAATTTGCTTCGCGATGCCAAGACGGTTGCTTTTTTTATCCGTAAGGTTTACGGAGCGGATATTCCGGCGGATCTGCACGGATTGTTGCCCGAAACACCCGCCGCCGTAAGGGCGGCGGGCGGGCGGGTTGCCCGGCGGATGCGCGTATGTTATCAGTACAAAGATGATCGGTACCTGTACGTGGTTCCGGCGGACTCCGTGGCCGACGAACCTTTGCGCGTGCGTTACAATGTGCCGCAAGTGAATGATGAGTTTGCGGACACCTGCGAACTGCTTTGGCGGCACGCGCAGTTGAATCTGCTTGACGTATCGGAAGAGGAGGGCGCGCTCGTTCCGCGTTTTATCGTGCTGGAGCCTGATTACCTGTTGGACATCAGTTTGCTGGCCGAGTGTTATAAAGATTACGGGCACCATCCGCTGGTTTACCAGCTGGCCAAGCTGCAACGCGTGCAGAACGTCCGGCCGGTACTGCTGGGCAACATAGTCAATCTGTTTCTGGACGAATGGGTGTATGCCGATGGCGAGCTTGATTATATGGAGTGTATGCGGAAGGCTTTCCGCTTGTATGCCGTTGAGCTGGCAACATGCAGGGATTTGACGGATCCGGCCCAAGAGGCGGCGTTCTTCTCCGACTGCCGGATGCACTTCAAGCATGTCCGCCAAACGATCCGGGAGACGTTTCACGAGCCGGGCTACCGGTTGGACAAGGCCGACGCGGTGCTGGAGCCTTCTTATATCTGCGAGGCGCTGGGATTGCAGGGCCGACTGGACTATATGCAACAGGATATGCGCGCATTTATCGAAATGAAGTCGGGGAAAGCCGACGAGTATGCTGTTCGCAACGCCGTGACGCCCAAGGAGAACAACAGGGTACAGATGCTCCTGTACCAAGCTGTGCTGGAGTATTCGATGGGAATGGATCACAGAAGGGTTACCCCGTACCTGTTTTATACGCGCTACCCGCTTTTGTATCCGGCGCGCCCTTCGTGGGCAATGGTACGGCGGGCGATAAACCTGCGCAACCGGATCGTCGCGGACGAGCACGGCATCCAGCTGCACAACAGCGTCTGCTTCACGGCAGAAAAAATCGGAGGGATCACTGCCGGTCTGTTGAACGAGCGGAAAATAACGGGCAAACTTTGGGAGGCCTACCTGCGTCCCGGGATTGACCGGACGGTGCAGGCTTTGGGCCGGCTGTCGGAGACGGAACGCGCTTATTTTTATTCGCTCTACAACTTTATTGTGAAGGAACAGTACACCTCTAAGTCAGGCGATGCGGATTATGAGGGGAAAACAGGTGCGGCGGCCCTGTGGCTGTCCACGCTCGAGGAGAAACGGGAAGCAGGGGAGATACTGTACGACTTGACAATCGTGGACAACCATGCTTCGAGCGAACAGAAAGCCTATGTAACGCTGAAAACACGCCCGCCCGCTGAACAACCGGAGGAGGAAGAGGTCGCGCTGCCGAACTTCCGGCGGGGAGACGCCGTGGTTCTTTACCGGCGCAACGGGCCTTCGGACAATGTGACCAACCGTATGATCTTCAAAGGAACGATTGAGGAAATCTCGGAGGAGACCGTTCAGATCCGCTTGCGCGCCACCCAACATAACCCGTCGGTCTTGCCGTCGGACAGTCTCTACGCCGTCGAACACGACTCGGTAGACACAGTCTTCCGCTCCATGTTCCTGGGCTTGTCGGCCTTTCTGTTCGCCAATCAAGAGCGGCGCGATCTGTTGCTGGGGAACCGCTTGCCGGAGTTTGACGACACCACCACCCGGGACACGCTTCCGGCCGAAGATGATTTTGCACGCGTAATACGCAAAGCCAAAGCCGCCCGGGATTATTTCTTGCTGCTGGGGCCTCCGGGAACAGGGAAAACCTCACGCGCGCTCCGGAAGATGGTCGAAACCTTTTATGCCGCGCCGGACGCCCGGATACTGCTGCTGGCCTATACCAACAAGGCAGTGGACCAGATCTGCAAAGCCCTGGAAAACATAAGCCCGGCGGTCGGTTTTATCCGCTTGGGAAGCGAATCCTCCTGCGACCCTGCATACCGGAAATACCTGATCGAGAATATGCTCTCCGGGTGCAACCGCCGCGCGGAGGTGACGGAACGCATAGCGCGCTGCCGGATCTTCGTCGGCACGGTAACCACCCTTTCCGGAAGGCAGGAAATCTTCCGCCTGAAACGGTTCGACGTGGCGATCGTGGACGAAGCTACTCAGATCCTCGAGCCGCAGATCCTCGGACTGCTCTGCGCCCGCAACGACGAAGGACAGGACGCTATCGGCAAGTTCATCCTGATAGGTGACCACAAACAGTTGCCCGCCGTCGTGCTGCAATCGTCCGTGCACACCGCGGTTCACGACGAATCGCTTCGGGCAATCGGAATGGAGAACCTGAAAGACTCGCTGTTTGAACGCCTGTACCGCAGATTGAACGCGCCGGACGCCGATAGAAGCCTGTCCGGAAAAGCAATGGACATGCTCTATAAGCAGGGACGGATGCACCCTGAAGTCGCCCGCTTTCCGAACGTGAACTTCTATGCCGGAAAGCTGGAAATGGTAGGACTGCCTCACCAGCTGGACGCCGCGCCGCCGACCGGCAGCCGGATCGCCTTCTTCCCTTCCGAGCCGGAACCGGCGGCGGCCTCGACCAAGATCAACCACAGCGAGGCAACCATAGCGGCGAAGCTGGCAGCCGACATCTACGCCGGCACCGGAAGCAGGGCGTTCGATCCGGCGAAAACGCTTGGCATCATCACATCCTACCGCAGCCAGATCGCCTTGATAAAAAAAGAGATCGCACGCCTGGGCATCAGCGCCTTGGACAACATCCTTGTCGATACGGTAGAGCGCTTCCAGGGAAGCGAACGGGATGTGATCATCTATTCATTCTGCGTGAATCAGAGCTACCAACTCAAACTACTGTCAAACACCATAGAGGAAGACGGCGCGATCATCGACCGGAAACTGAACGTCGCCCTGACGCGCGCGCGAAAGCAACTGTTCCTGACAGGAGTCCCGGAGTTACTGAACCAAAACCCTGTCTATTCCAATCTGCTGGATTCGATCGCTTAGAGCTTCAGCCGGACCTCCCCACTTCCAATATCTTGTCCTATGCTACAAAAGACCACCGGAATAGTCCTCCATACGTTAAAGTATAACGATACATCAAACATCGTCGATATATACACGGAACTGCACGGCCGGGTTTCTTTCCTCGTTCCCGTTTCCAGGGCTAAGAGGACGTCGGTCAAGCCCGTACTGTTCCAGCCGCTATCAATCATGGAGCTTGAAGCCGACTTCCGGACCTCCGCCGGCCTTTACCGGATAAAAGAAGCGAAGGCCTATCCGTTCAAATCAATCCCCTACAACCCCTACAAGTCCGTCATTGCACTTTTCCTGGCAGAGTTCCTTTACAGAGCCGTGAAAGAAGAAGGTGAGAACCACTCACTATTTGTCTATCTGAAACATTCGATTGAGTGGCTGGACGAGTGTGCGGCAGGTTTTGCCAACTACCACCTGGTTTTCCTTATGCGCCTGACCCGCTTCCTGGGTTTGTATCCTAATCTCGACGGCTACCGGCAAGGTGATTACTTCGACTTGCTCAATGCCGGCTTCACAGCCATCCGTTCCGACAAACATTCTTTCTATGTGAACCCCGAGGAGTCCTTTCGCCTGATCCGCTTGATGCGAATGAACTACGATACGATGCATTTGTTTGCCATGAACAGAGCTGAACGGACCCGATGCCTTGCCATCACCTGCGACTACTACCGCTTGCACATACCCGGCTTCCATGAGCTGAAATCGCTGGCCGTACTGCAGGAATTCTTCGATTAGTCGGCTTGCTCCGCGAATCGGAGAGCCGGCTGGAACAGCAAGGCAACGCGCCTGCACGTCATCACAATACACCCTGAAAACAAATTGCCGCTACAATGATGATCGTAGCGGCAATACTTGAAACGTAATTCGTCCGGCTAAAAGTTGTCTGTGCGAAAGGAGGATACGGGCAGGCCGCTGCCGCCGTAGAGGTCGCCTTTTATATAGTTGTCGAAGCCGTAACGCACGGCGACGGGCTTATCTACTTCCGGGCTTCTCACATGTACTTTACTGCGCACGATCCATGCTTGAGCAGTGTGGAACACGCGATCCTCGCCCGCTATGGTGAAGAGCTGGGAGCGGCCGCCGGCGGCGTTGAGCCACATAGGCGCGCGGTCGAAGGTGATAATTGCTGTGTCGCCCTGTATCTGCATGGACTGATAGCAGGGGCTATCGGCCTCTATGCCTTCCATGCCGTACATTTTGCTCAGCGCGAGGAAGGCCAGGCGTTCACCGGGCGTCTGTTTGTCCGAAGGATGAATGCCCTGCTCTTGCCCTGTGTCCAGCAAGACGGCCATCCCGGTGTTGGGCACGCGATGTTCGACCTGCATCTGGGCTTCGCGTAAGTAGGCGGAGTTAATTGCGGGCTTGCCCGGTTCACCAATCAAACTGTAGTCATACGGGGCGATCTGGCAGTAGTAAAACGGAAAGTCGCCCTGCTTCCATACCGATCGCCAGCCGCCAATGAGTGCCGTGAGCATATCGGCATAGGTGTGTGCCCGGTTGCAATTATCTTCGCCCTGATAAAAGAGCACACCGCGCATGGCAACGCCGATGAGCGGATGCAGCATCCCGTTGAAAAGTACGGTGGGATTGCGGTTTTTGGAAGTGATGTCTTCGTCTGTCCGGGGAATCCGGATGTTGGGGAAGGCTTCCAGCCAGTCTTCTCTCATCCAGGCTTCAGCCGAGGATCCGCCCCAGGAGGCGGCAATCAATCCAACGGGTACTTGGAGCGCTTCTTGCAGCAGGCGTCCGAAGTAGTAAGCTGTTGCGCTGAACTCGCTTACGCTTGTCGGCGTGGCCTCCATCCACCGGCCGGTCACATCGTACTGAGGCGTAGAAGACGAAGCGCGTTTCACGGTGAACAGGCGGATATGTGGGTTGCGGCTTTTTACGATGTCTCTGAGTGCGTTGGCTACAGGCTGGTTCTTGAATCCTTTCATGGGCATCTCCATATTGCTTTGCCCGGAGCAGATCCAGAGTTCGCCGATCCATACGTCGTTCAGCGTGATGGCTTGTCCGTCGGAGAAGACGATCGAATAAGGCCCGCCGGCGACGGGAGTCGGGACGGAAATCTTCCAGCAGCCTTGCGCGTCGGCCTTTATTCTATACTCTTTCTTGTCCCAACTTGGGATGATCGTGACTTGTTTTCCCGGGTCTGCGGTGCCCCAGAGATTAGCCTGGGTTTGTTGTTGCATGAGCATGCCGTCGGAGAAGAAAGCTGGCAACTTTACTCCAGCTAAAACTTGTGACAGGGTGATGAGCGCGATGAACAGGGCGGCTGTCCGTTTTTGCAGGGTAATGATTTTCATCTTCATGGGTCAATGGTTTATATAAATAGTAAAAGGTAAACAATAAACGGTGCGTGGACTTATTTATCTATTTGCAGCTCCAGCGGTCCGAGCAGACCGGCGGGCAAGAGCGAACGGTCGGCCCTGCGATATTTCCCGTTCGTCCATATCCCTTCAAACGGCGCCTTAGACTGATCGAAGCCGCTGAGCGCGTTGGCCCAGGTGTTGGCTACGGTGATCTCGAGAACATTGCCGCCCTTCTTGATGGCGTGGGTTACGTCGGCGCGATAGGGCGCCGTCCAGACGGTTCCGCAGTCAATGCCGTTCAGATTGATAACAGCTACGTTGGCTATCTGGCCGAGAGCAAGGTAAATGCGCCCTTCTTTCCGGCCATCCCACTTGAAGGTGGTGCTGTAAGTCGCCTTACCGGAATAATATTTGATCTGATCATCGTCTTCATGGCTCCAGTCGAAGAGCTGTCTTCCGGTTAATATGCGACCTGTGGACAGGAAATTCACCCGCCAGGGTTTCGCTTCCAGCGGTATGGCTTTTGTTGGCTTCCGCCCGCTCCGGACAGGTTCAACTACTTGCGTATCGTCATCCGGAAATACGATAAATACCGACTCGTTCGCCTCGAGCACGAGCGGAATAACGGTGCGCTTCAAATCTTGCGTCCAGCTTTGCGGCTCTGTTATCTCTCCCGTAACAGGGTTCCACAGTTGTGGGCGTCGACCGATGGCACGCAGCGACGCTTCAAACGTTTGCTTCCGGTCGCTTCCGTTGGCGAGGAAATAGATCTCCGCTTCTTCTCCGCTGCGATGCGTCCAGGCCACACCTTCCGGAACGATCACATCCCGCTCCAAGCCGTATCCACTAAGGTCTTCCGCATTGAAGGGAAGTTCGGGAATGATCACTCCGCCGGCTCGCAGCTCTTCGATCTTGATCCGCACTTCGTCGGAAAGTGGCCGGAGGCCGGGATTCATAGGATAGGGTAGGGGTAGTACCACCACACGGTACGATGCGCCGCCTTCCGGTAGCACCATAGATCTGTCGCGAACTGTGGCGCCGTTAAGCAGTACATCACGGTTGAATGAATCGTAAGCATAACCGCGCAGCGGGTTTATCCAATCTTCGGGGACGGTTATCCGGGTCGACTGGCTCACGCCGACAATCGTGCGGACGGGCGTCTCCACATTGGCCATGCGCTCGCGTTCACGCTCAACCTTCGCTGCGCCGAACAGTCCGGGTAATGAAGCTACAAGCTGATCCGGAAGAACGGCACGCCGCGGCATCTCTTCACCCGTAAACACTCCGATGTCGACGACCGGCCGGCCGTATTGCAGCAGCACCTGACAACGCGCGGCATAAGTGGTGAAGGCTCTCGCCCCATCGGGCCACCATGTCTGGCTCCGTTGGAAAAAAATGCCGATTCCATCGAGCGTCATACCGGGCCGGCGGTCGGAAAATGGGCTATGAACCATGACGTGATATACCAGCCGGTTGAGACCCAGGGCGTAGTTTTGGTCAAGCAAACTCTTGAACATGGCGGGGTGTTCGTCCCACGTGCCGCGCACCTGTGTAAATCCCTCAGCCTGGATGATGTTCTTGCCGTAGATACGCCCGCCGCTGACGGCATCGAGCATGTCGTTGAATTTATCATGCGTTGGACTGTTAAGCCAGAACTCGCCCATCGGCAAATCTACTTTTTTGTAATGCATCATGCCGTCGCTTATCATAGTCGGAGCCACGCACTCAGCTGTAAACTCGCAGCCGTACGCCTTGGCGGAAGCCGCCATGACGTCATAGAACACATCTGTCACCAATTCTCCTATGGTGGTGCGTATATCGCGCAATACTTTTTCGGATACGTCAGCGCTCTCCACAGGTATGCCGGCATACAGCAGCAAATAGGGTCTCAGATCGTAGGCTCTGCGCCGCTTGAACTCCTCTGCGAACGTCCGGCTCCAATTCTGGCTCCCACATTCCCAGCTATCAATATAGAAATACTTCAGTACTCGGCGGGCTACGTCCTCGTCCGTATTTCGGAACACAGCTCCGAACCAGTTGTCGGCCTGTTTTTTCACAGCCTCCCTGCTGAACTTATCACATTCCAGCCCCTTGCCTGCTCCGCCCGTGGCATTGGTATGGCCTGTGGATGTATGGCCAAGCCGGACGATTTTCCATGTGCCCTGCGGCAAATCGGCGGTCAGTGTGTCGCCTCTCATGTAGCGGGTCAGGTCGATGATGTCTTCTTTGCGGACGCATACCGAATCGCTCAGCTCTTCAGCAGTTGTTTCGGGGGCTACGCGCCACACTGCTCCGCTCTTTCCTTCCCATTGGTTCAGACGCGGCTCGCTGTGAAACCATACCCGGCCAAGTTTGAGGTTAGGTTTCCACTTGGCGTCATTCATATCTTCCGATCCTGGGTCGGAGCCTGACGGATTCCAGTAAAGGCGGAAGTAGCGCGCTGTAGTTGGCGGAAGGGTGTGGGTATTGTTGATCACGTAGTCCTGCCAGCCCTGGCGGGCGGGTACAAGCCGTTTCACCAAGCGGAAATTTACGCCATCATCGCTAACCGCCACGCTGAGATTCTGCGACTGATAGTTATTGGCAACCTTTTCTATTTCGATGTTGCGGCAGGTGTAGGGCTTATCGAAGGTATACTGGATCCAGGCGCCGCTCGATGCGGGGCCGGTTATGCTGCTCGCTCTTGCGCGATAGAAACCTTCTGAAAAAGTAATTTCCTTAGAATAAGTGACCTCAGGCTTGGCAAGCCGTTCCGCTTCGGGATGAATGTCCGGAGAAAGAGGGTAGGCCAGCAAGGCTATATCTTCATAATATCCGTCGTGCACCGGCGGACGATTGAGTTTAAGCGAACGGATGCGGCCGCCAACGACGACCGTATCGGCAAACACAACCTTTTGCATGGACTCCTCCGGCGTAAACCACGGGCCGCCCGCTAAGGCGAAGCCGTCGCAGATGTGCATACCAAGCTTCAACCCAAGGCGATCGGCCTCGCGGATGGCATGGGCGATGTTATCCCACCATTGGGGACTGAGCTGCGGCGCCGGATCGGGAAAGGCCGGGCCTTGATCGGGCGTCTTGATGTGCACCATGTATGCGCCGCCAAGTCCAACGGACTTCATCGCTTCAAGATCTGCCGTCAAGGCATCTTTGGAGCTGGCGCCGTACATCCAATACCAGAGTGTAAATGGCAGAGCTTCGCCGGATGGCTGACTGAACTGCTGCCGCAATGCCGGCTGTGCGCAGATCGTGCGCGGATTCACCGCCTGACCGATCAGGATACCGGCGAGGCAGAGCATACCCGCAAAGCGCATGGGTTGTGATGACATAACTTTCCTTCCTTTAATTAAATTCAAATATGATTTTTCCACTATGTTTTCCATCAGACCAGACCGCTTGCGACGATGGGCCGCAAAGGTCGGTCGAATTTACCTTATTGCGCACGGCGGGAATGACGTCCAGCACAGAGATGCCGCTCTCCGGAAGCCTGTAGAGTAACCGGTCGCGGCCATCACGGGGCTGGTACACACCGATATATGAATCCGGCGTCCGGTTGGTGATGCTGATCGTGCCTTCTCGCGTATGTATCTCCATCCAGGAGACCCGCGCAAAGTAGCCCTTAAACTCCGGATACGTAAAGGTTTCGCCCGGAATGGGATCGTTATAATCGTTCTCCCAAACGTCGTACACCGTACCGTGAGTGCGGTTCTGCCATACCCGGTAAGGCCCGGCTCCAAGCCAGCGCTTGCTCTGCACGCCACTTTCCGGATAATCGAAACAGATGCCCATCAACTCTACCACCCCAGAGAAGTTATACGTATAATCCAGCTCAAGCACGCCGTCAGGAGCGATCGTCCACACGGTTTTATCTAAGCAACCCAGCTGATAATCAGCGGTTACAATTAGACGGCCGCCCGACCCGTTCTCAATGGTGAAGCCGGCAAAGATGCCGGCGTCTTTCATTTCGACATAGGTGCGGTCTTTGGACTTGGCGTGCTCGTCGTCATGGTTATAGAAGCGGTCTGCCGAACGATCGGCCCGTCGGGCGGCGATAAATCTGGGGCCATTGGTAAAGCTGATCGGCCGATCGCCCACCGTTACGGCCTTTAGCCGACCGTCTTTCTTAGAAAAGACATAGCTCTTGCCGCCCGCTTTGACGGTAAGCTCATCGCCGTTTTCCATATAGGAAGGCGATACACCGGTGGCGGCTTTCTCTATTGCAGGATTCAGATCGATCCTTTTTATGGGGAATGACCAGCGCCATAGCTCATCGCCGGCCGGATCAATGGCCGTCAGGAACAGCGCATCAGTGCCGGAAACTATACCGGTGCCGATGTTCAACGTTCCCTGTTCGTGGGCAGAAATATCGCTTCCGCGCGTCCGGCCCTGCTTTAATGTGATTTTTTTTCCGGCAGTGCCAGGCCGCGGGAACTTTACCTGCTCCCACCTAAACTCACAGGCGCTGAGGTTGAGGAAGTCGTACCGGTTCTCGATGTTGAATATGCCATCGAACGCCTCATCTATCGCAAGGTTCGTCACTTGCACCGGACTCCATATCTCTTTGATGGTATAGAAGCTGCCCTCCCGCTCATGGTGAGGCCCGACGATGCCGTCAGCGCCGAAATTGCCCTGGTTGTCGATCATTCCGTTTCGATCCACACGCTTTACGCCTTCATCGGCCAGCACCCAGAGGAAACCACCAACGCAGCGGGAATGCTTGCGCATCATCTCCCAGTAATCCCACAAGCCGGCGCCATGACCGCCGTCATATAAGCCGTGCAAAAACTCGGTGGGCATAAAAAGCTCAGGCAGGCGCATGTATTCCTGGCTCTCGCCGTATGAACGGTAGTGCATGGTCTCGAAACCGCCGTAATTTCCTTGTGGATGGATCACCGGCCTGCCCTGCGGATCATATTTGCCGAACTCACCGTCCAGCTCAGTGTTCCATCCCTTCTCGTTCCCGTTGCTCCACCAGATGATGGAGGGGTGGTTTACGTCGCGCTCGACCAACTCTTTGACCAACTTTATGCCCGTCGGTGTATCGTACTTGCCATGCCATCCACCAAGCTCGTTCATCACATACAGTCCCAAGCTGTCACAGGCATGAAGAAACTCCGGGTCGGGCGGATAATGCGAAAGACGCACGGCGTTCATGTTCATTTTCCTTATTAATAATACGTCCTCTATATTCATCGCCTTGCTCAACGTTCGCCCGGACTCGGGACGGAAGCTGTGCCGGTTCACTCCGCGAATCGTGACGCGAATACCGTTGATGTACAACCCGTCGCTTGTGCGCACCTCAATCGTGCGGAAGCCGAACGGTTCTGTAACGGTATGCAGCACGCGGCCGTCCTTAGACAGCAACGAAAACCGCGCTCGATACAAGCTGGGTGTCTCGGCCGTCCATAAGGCCGGATGGTTCACGCTCGCACACAATGACACTCTGTCAGAGCCGGCTCTTATAGGCGTTGTAACTTCGGAGACCTGCTTGCCTCTACCATCCAGCAATACGGCACGAATGCTCACTTCTTCACCGCCGCCGTTCAAAAAACAATCCGCCGTGAAGCTGCCATCCATCCGGGCATCAATGGCGATGCGACTGAGGTTCCGCAGCGGCTTGATCTCAAGGAATACCGGCCGGAATATGCCTCCGAAGTTCCAGTAATCCGCGCGGCGCTCTGCCAAGTTGACGCTTGCGTTCTCACTCTCCTTGCCGACTGTCGCCTCAAGCCGGTTCGTCCGGCCGTACATCAGCAGGTCGGTCACGTCATAGGAGAAACGGTAAAAGCCGCCCTGGTGTTTTGTGCCCGCTTTCCGGCCGTTGATCTTCACCTCAGTGTCGGTCATCGCCGCCTCAAAGACCAAGTGAATCTGCTTGCCTCGCCATGACGCCGGCACGTCAAACTCGTGCCTATATATTCCTTTTTCATCGGCAATACCTTCTGGAAAGGCCTTGCCATAAAACGAAATGCCGTACTGATACCGGCCAAAACCCTGAAGCTCCCAACAAGAGGGAACGCAAATCTTCGTCCACTCGCCAGAACGGCGACCGCCCGTGCAATAAAAGTCCCACTCTACTTTATCGTCAGCGCCTTGCCCGGACAAATATTGAACAACAGTCTCCGTATCCGCCGGCTGGGCGAGTAAAGTTATCGACGTTCCGGTAAGAACTACCGTCATGAGGAATAATCCAAGTCGTTTTGAAAGCATATCCATACTGCATACATGTTTATTATTTAATAGACGGACGAAAATTCTATCCGTACTCTATCAGCCGGGCAATTTAGCTCTTCACAACGTACAGACAAATCATAAAGGGTAAACGATAGCAGCTAAACCGTAAATGGTAAATGAAGGATGGTAAAAAGTAAATGTTTTTGCATTATCTGCGGCATTAGACCTCTGCTCCTGATCTGCGCTTCGCCGCAAAATTTATTCTCATGTTTCTAACCTATCGGTGACAAAACTATTAATGTGAACGGGAATTGTTAATAAAAAACTACCAATTGTTAATTTGAAATGCTGAAATGCAAAACGAAAGCGGACATCGTCATTTTGTAACTGATAAATTACTAATGAGTTAAGGTCTCTCCGGTCGGCGAGACGCCAACCTGTTAACAAGTTACCTCCTCTCCGGTCGGCGAGACGCTAACCTGTTAGCAAGTTGCCTCCTCTCCGGTCGGCGAGACGCTAACCTGTTAGCAAGTTTCTTCCTCTCCGGTCGGCGAGACGCCAACCTATTAGCAAGTTTCCTCCTCTCCGGTCGGCGAGACGATAACCTATTAGCAAGTTGCCTCCTCTCCGGTCAGCGAGACGCCAACTTATTAGCAAGTTACCTCCTCTCCGGTCGGCGAGACGCCAACTTATCAGCAAGTTTCCTCCTCTCCGGTCGGCGATCTACAAACCTATTAGCAAATTATCTCCACGCTAATCGGCGAGACAATAACTTATTCATACATTTATATCTTAAATATTACGCCGGACGCGTTGAATATACAAAGAAGCGCCTATCCTGTTCATTTTAAAGAATGGCGTAAACCTGACGACTGAAAAGCCTTGAAAATATAGACAAAGGAAAGAAGAAGCGAAGTGCCTCCAAAAACATTTGTTTAACTATCCTCAATAACAGCTCTCTTAACAGGTGGTGCAGACATGATAGTGAGCCGTTCTGCAGAGACCATTTCCAAATTCTTGGAAATGCTTTTGTGGAAGCATTTGATCCTAAGCCAGCTCGCTAAGCTCCAGCCATCGCATGGTCTTTTCATCCAGCTCGCCGTGAAGAAGAGGTAATCGTTTTGAGTTTTTGGTCAGTTCGTCTACGGAAAGTGCTCCACTGCATAGCGCTTCTTCCAGTTGTTTCTTCTCGCCTTCAAGGCCGGCGATTTCCTCCTCCAGTCGTTCGAACTCCTGTCTTTCCTTGAAGCTCATCTTCCGTTTCTCATTTAGCCGGACGCGCGAGACCTTTTCCGCCTGTGGCTTTCCGGCGTCCTTGTCTTTGTCTGCGCGGGCGGATTTCCAATCACGGTAATCGCTGTAGTTGCCTGGGAAGTCCCGGATGTCACCCTGCCCGTTGAATACCAGCAGGTGGTCAACCACCTTATCCATGAAATAGCGGTCGTGCGATACCACGATGACACAGCCTTTGAAGCCTGTCAGGTACTCTTCCAGCACGTTCAATGTCACGATGTCCAAGTCGTTGGTCGGCTCGTCGAGGATCAGGAAGTTCGGGTTGCGCATCAGCACAGTACAAAGATACAGCCTGCGTTTTTCTCCTCCGCTTAGCCTGTACACGTAGTTATGTTGGGTTTCGGGGGTAAACAGGAAGTGTTGCAGGAACTGCGAAGCGGTCAATTGTTTTCCATTGCCCACGTCGATCACTTCGGCTATGTCCCGAACCACGTCGATCACTTTCATTTGTTCGTCGAAGCTCAATCCTTCCTGCGAGTAATATCCGAAACGTACGGTTTCACCCGTGTCCACGGTTCCGCTGTCCGGTTCCACTTCACCCAGCAGTATTTTGATAAAAGTAGACTTTCCTGTTCCGTTGTCTCCCACGATCCCCATTTTCTCATACCGGGAGAAGATGTACGAGAAATCATCCAGAATCTTCAGGTCGCCGTAGCTTTTGCAAAGGTGTTCCGCATTGAAGATCTTGGAACCGATATACGAGGCCTTCACTTCCAGTTTCACATTCGAGTTGTCTGTTCGTTGTTTGGCCGTCTTTTCCAATTCATAGAATGCTTCTTCACGATAGCGGGCTTTATGTCCGCGGGCTTGGGGCATACGCCGCATCCATTCCAACTCTGTGCGGTATAAATTGTTTGCCCGCGCTGTTTCCGTATTGGTAGCGGCGATCCGCTCTTCCCGCTTTTCTATGTAATAGCTGTAATTGCCTTTGTATGAGTATATCCGGCGGTTGTCTATCTCAATGATTTCGGAGCACACCCGATCCAGGAAGTACCGGTCGTGGGTTACCATCAGCAGGCTTAGTGTTGAGCGTTGCAGGTAATCTTCCAGCCATTCAATCATATCCAGGTCCAGGTGGTTGGTCGGCTCGTCAAGGATCAGCAGTTCCGGTTCTGTTATCAGCGAGTTTGCCAACGCCACCCGCTTGAGTTGTCCGCCCGACAGCTGGCTTATTTTCCGGTTGAAATCGCGTATCTTTAGTTGGGTCAGGATTTGTTTTGCCTTCCGTTCATAGTCCCAGGCCTTTTCGTGTTCCATGCGATCCAGGATGTCTTCCAGTCCGGGGTTGCTTTCTGTTTCCAGGCATAGCTCGTACTCTTTTATCAGTTCTACAACGCTGTTTCCCTGATGGAAACAGGCTTCCGAAACGGTCAGTTCTTCGGGATACCGGGGGCTTTGCGGAAGGTAGCCCATATGCAGGTCACGGCGAAAGGAAAGATTTCCCTCGTCATATCCTTCTTTGCCTGCGATGATATTCAATAAGGTTGTTTTTCCTGCTCCGTTCTTTGCAATCAGCCCCACGCGTTGTCCTTCATGAATGCCCAAAGAGATGTCCTGGAAGAGTAGGAGGTCGCCAAACGATTTGGTCAGATTTTCAACTTGTAAATAGCTTATAGCCATTGGTATTCTGGTTTCTCTATACTATATAAACAAAGAACGCGGATTAACGCCAATCGACGCAGACCGGAATTACTACAATCTATTCATCTGCGCTAATCCGCGTTAATCCGCGTTTCAAACGGTTCCTGTAATATTACTAATAAAGTCTGTACAGCAGCCAGGCTTCCTGGAAATCTTTGCGATAGGTGTATTTGCGCTTGAAGGTATCGCGTGCCGCAACCGCCGAGAGCCTGTCGGAATAGGTGCCCACTACGACTCTGTACATGGCAGATTCCGCATTGAAAGCTATGATTGCATTATAGCCTTGTCCAACTAAGTAATCTCTTAATGCTTCCGCATTTGCTTTCAACTCGAAGCTACCGCATACTACGCTGTAGTCTTTCAGGTCATCGCCGGAGATCAGTGTTACTTTTTCCTGGCGTACGCCGACTTCGGGGGCAACCGGAGGTCTTTCAATCACCATAGGAGGGCTTACCATAGGGGGGGCTACTACCGGAGTCGTTTCTACCGGAGTTGCTTGCTGGGGAGTAGATGTGAGTTCTTGCTCTTTTGCTTTTTCATAAGCTTTTTTATAAGCGCTTTGGCTTGATTTGCATGAAGTAAAAGCTAATACGATGTATACGCCAATACTTAAAATCATTAGTTTTTTCATCACCATCCATATTTATAAGTTAATAATTCAAAGATAATGTGCCAAAGATAGCATAAATCCTCGTTTATTCCACATCTTTTTTGAACGAGATTGTTCCTGTTGCCTGATTTGTCGGCATAACAAGTATCTCGGCGATTTGAACATGCGGCGGTGCTGCCGCTGCAAAATAAACGGATTCGGCGATGTCGTCACCCGTCAGCGCATGTATGCCTTTATAGAAATTGTCGGCCGTTTGCTTGTCGCCACGGTAGCGCACCACGGAGAAGTTCGTTTTCACCATACCCGGTTTGATGTTTGTTACCCGCAGCGGCGTTTCGACAAGGTCTATCCGTAAACCGTCCGACAACATGCGGACGGCAGCTTTCGTTGCACAATACACACTGCCGCCCGGATATGCCGCTTCGCCGGCAATGGAACCTATATTAATAATGTGCCCGCTGCCTCTCTTCAGCATACCCGGAACAACTAGCCGGGTTATGGTCAGCAGTCCTTTGATATTTGTGTCGATCACGATGTCCCATTCGTCAGGATGGCTTTCATGCTCTTTGTCTACTCCGATAACCAGCCCGGCATTATTTATAAGAATATCAATATCCTTCCATTCGTCGGAAAGGGATTGGATGGCGTTTGTTGCCACATTTCTATCACGTACATCAAAAGGCAATAAGTGAACCCGAACGGCATACTTTTCCGCCAGCTCATTTTTCAGTTCCACTAATTTCGGCACATTGCGGGCATTTAGTATAAGGTTGGCTCCCTGCGAAGCGAATTTCCGTGCACAGGCTTCTCCTATTCCGCTGCCGGCTCCCGTTATAAAAACAGTTTTATTTTTCATCTTTTTCTAAAATTAATGCTTAACAAACATATCATATAATCCTGTTCTGCGGTGTCCGGCCGTGGTTAAATAAGATTAAAAACAGGTGCTACCGTTTATATGCAGTTTTAGCAAAGGGTGGTTTGCGGTTCTTTGATAGTCCCTTTCCCACGCAAGGGTCTTAACGACGCAATGGGGGAAGGTCTTAACGACGCAATGGGAGAAAGCTACGAACGGTTTGCGAGCGACCCACAAAGAATATTCAACGCGAATTTCGCCAATTTCTTGAAGGATCCCGATTTGTACCGGACGGGCAACGCCGATTATTCCAAACAGGAACTGATCCCAGCGGCGCAGATGTATTTAGAAAAAAACGGTATTATTGATCGTCCCGTTACGTTGGGTGAAATTGGAGGAGAACCTGTAACCGAGGTAGACCCCGCCCTGAAAGCAAAGGCAAAGGATTTCCTGATGAATACAGACGCGGGGCAGGTGTTCACTCAGGCCTACCGAGATTACGTAAAGGCTTCCAACGAACAGATCGAAGCTATCGGGAAAGATATAGACCCCCTGCTCAAGAAGAT
>JAITSN010000001.1 GCA_031287715.1 Mediterranea sp. (in: CFB group bacteria) | reverse complement strand
TGACTATTCTGATAGCATTTCATTTAAGCGGTATGCGAAACCTGAAAGCTTTCTATGTGTTTTATGTTTGTAAACACATGAGGGATGAATTTCACAGTCTGGTTTCTTACAACCGGTTTATGGAACTTCAACAAAGGGTTGCCCTGCCGTTAGTTTTGTTTCTGAAAACCTGCCGCATGGGAAGCTGTACAGGGATCAGCTTCATTGATTCGACCGCGTTAAAAGTCTGTCATATCAAAAGGGAACATCAAAACAAAGTATTTGATGGTATTGCAACAAAAAGCAAGAGCACCTTAGGGGTTCTTTGGATTTAAGCTGCACATAATCATCAATGATAAAGGCGAGATCATCAGTTTTGTTATTACCCGGGGCAATGTGGATGATCGCCGTCCTCTTTCCATGGAGAGCTTCATTCGCAGTGTCTCGGGAAAGTTATATGCAGACAGGGGCTATATATCTAAGACGCTAGCCGAAATACTCTTTGTTGACGGAATCCATTTGGTTACCAAAATGAGGAACAATATGAAAGGTGGAGAACTTCCCCTGCAAGACAGATTAATGCTTAGCAAAAGAGCTATTATTGAATCTGTCAATGATGAACTCAAAAACATCTGCCAAATAGAGCACACCAGACACAGATGTTTTATAAACTTCATTACCAACCTGATAACTGGGATTTTGGCATACAGTTTCCTGCCAAAGAAACCATCTGTTTATGTTGACTTTATCGATGATAAACAGCTGATACTGTTCTAATTGTTATATCGAACTCACGTTAACTTAAAGGTAAATGCGTAGTGGCTCATTAAATCAACGTTTAATGAGCCACTCTGTTTTTTATCTCCTTATACCTTATACTCGCCCTTTTCTACTTGGGCTTTAACGTGGTCAGTGATTCTATTTTTACCGGTTTCCCTGTATCAATGCTTTTGCGTGCAGCGATCCCTGTCAATATGGACATGGCTCCCTCGCGGACGCCGGCTGCCTGCTTCATTGTATCGGGCAGATCCTGGTTTTTGAAGAGATGGGCATGCAGTATCGGATCGCCTCCTCCATGTCCGCCCGCCTGAGGTATTACCCTGATGATCTTCGATTTACCGAAGTTCTTTGTCAGCCGGATCACATCCCCTTCTTCCGGTTCTTCCCATGGCTGGCGTTCTTTGATCCAGGCCTCCAGACGCCCTTTTGTGCCGTTAAAGGCTATGCGGTAGCCTTCGTAAGGAGAGTAAGTGGTAAGTGAATAGCTCACTTGTACATTGTTCACGTATCGGATCTGTACGGCCATCTTATCAAAAATGTCAATGTCTTCACGGAATACGCAGCCATCGCGGAAATAACCGTCGTATTTCTCGTTTTCCGCATACAGAGCCATGAGCCGTTTGTCTTTAGTCAGGTCGCGATAGAACGGGCATACGGCCTTGTTGTCGCACAGTCTGCAATTTTCACCCCGGAACGGGCCGTTCTTTCCATAAAACTCCAGCGATCCGTAGGCGAAGACCTCTTCCGGCTCGGAACCAATCCACCAATTCAGCAGGTCGAAGTGGTGTGTTGATTTGTGCAGCAGCAAGCTGCCGCTGTGTTTTCTGTAGGCATGCCAGCGGCGGAAATAATCGGCGCCATGGTTTGTATCCAGGTACCAATGGAAGTCTACCGAGGTAATTTCGCCAATCTCTCCTGCGCGCAGCAATTCATAGAGCTTGGCTCGGTGTGGGGAATACCTGTAGTTGAATGTAACCGTGACTTTTTTTCCCGAACGCTTTTGTGCATCCAGAATCGCCTGACACTTGTCTTCATCTGTCGTCATCGGTTTTTCGGTAATCACATCCACTCCCGCATCCAATGCTTTAACGATGAATTCATCGTGGGTGGAGTCAATGGTGCAAACCATAACGACATCCGGTTTGACCTGCTTGAGCATCTGGTCGAAGTCTGCAAATCCCGGGCAGTTAGGTTCTTGGATTGATTGCCTGACGTACTCGATTCGTCCGGGATTCGTATCGCACAACCCGACGAAGTCGATATAGTCTTTATAACCGGTATCTACCAGTCGTTTCCCCCACATACTTTCTCCGCGGTGCCCGCAGCCAACCATTGCGTAACGAATCTTTTTCGCCTTGGGGGCGGCTTCCGAGTCCATCGCAAAGCCCAGTGCCGTGTGCGCCACCATGCTTCCGGCAACGGCCCCGCTTGTTTTTAGAAATTTTCTCCTATCCATAATTACATTTTTCTTGGTGAACGGAATATCATAAATTTCTCTATGACCAAATATAATGGAAAGAGTTAAAGAATGGCGCCGCCGTTTACAAAAAAGCCGAATATTACGGGATTTCAATCAAATAGTCCATTAAGCGGCGAGGTTCGGGACGACTATTCTTCGTAAATGCTTGCCGGACAAGAGAAGATCATTCTATAAACAAAAGAGCGGCAATCGTTATGATTACCGCTCTTATAGCTTCCCGGTGGTATAACCAGGGATTTGTTTCAGGCTTCCGTTTCGAGTGGGAGGATAGAAACGAATCTTTTATCGTTTTTACCTCTTTTGAAACAAACTGTTCCATTTATTAAAGCGAAAAGCGTATGGTCTTTACCCATGCCCATGTTGATACCCGGGTAGAATTCAGTACCTCTTTGACGAATGATGATGTTGCCTGCTTTACAGGTTTCGCCACCAAATATCTTTACGCCTAATCTCTTGCTGTGTGATTCGCGGCCGTTCTTTGAACTGCCGACACCTTTCTTATGTGCCATTTCTTCTTACTTGTTTAATGATTAAGCTACTACTTCTTTAATTGTTAACGCTGTGAATTGTTGACGGTGGCCGTTCAATTTCCTGTGGCCTTTTCTTCTTTTCTTGTGGAAAATAAGGACTTTGTCACCCTTAACCAAATCTGAAACAATTTCGCAAACAACTTTAGCGCCTTCAACCGTTGGGGCACCTACGGTGATCGTACCGTCGTTGTCTACTAAAAGAACTTTGTTAAACTCTACCGTTGCACCGTTTTCAGCATCCTGAATATGGTGAACGAACAACTTTTTCCCGGCTTCAGCTTTAAACTGCTGGCCATTGATTTCTACAATTGCGTACATTCTTTTTATACTACAGGTTTTCTCCGTCGGGTGGCCTCTAATCTCTCAGAGCGCACTTGGTTTACCCGGTGTGGAATAATCAAGGCACAAAGCTAATGTTTTTATTTATCCTGTGCAAGGAAGGTTCACGGGTATTAGGACTGAGGCATCCTATTTTCTCTTAGCTCAAACAGAAAAAGACTGCGAATTTCCCGCCTGTAATTGTCTATTGTCATTTGGATTTGGGCGTTCCCCCCCTGCGGGGGTCGGGCCATCCGTTGCAAGTCCTCGCTTCGCTGCACTTCGTTTCGCTCCGCTGTGGGCTTTCCACTGCTCGCCCTAACGCGGCTGCGCCTTCCCCCTCTCCTTTTACGACCCAACAGCATCATATTTGCGGTTTTCCCATTGTGAAATAGCGCTTCGACAAATGAAAAAGCGGTTTTCCCACTGTGGAATGGCGCTTCGACAAATGAAAAAATGGTTTTCCCACTGTGAAACGGCGCTTCGACAAATGAAAAAATGGTTTTCCTACTGTGAAACGACGCTTCGACAAATGAAAAAGCGTTTTTCAACTGTGAAACGGCGCTTCGACAAATGAAAAAGCGTTTTTCAACTGTGGAACGACGCTTCGACAAATGAAAAAATGGTTTTCCCACTGTGAAACGGCGCTTCGACAAATGAAAAAGCGGTTTTCCCACTGTGAAACGACGCTACGACAAAAAAAATACGGTTTTCCCACTGTGAAACGACGCTACGACAAAAAAAATACGGTTTT
>JAITSN010000081.1 GCA_031287715.1 Mediterranea sp. (in: CFB group bacteria) | reverse complement strand
ACAACTCTATCAGGCCGACTACCATAATGCACTTCAAAAAACAACGGCGTGAAAAATAGGAAACTTATTATTCAATATATTGGGAGATTAACATAGAATTCCTTAACGCGGCTGCGCCTTAAATCTTTAAGTTTTTGAGCCTTTAAGACAACCTCAAAAACATAAAGACCCAAAACCTCAAAACCTTTATTTGTCTTCTTTTTTTGAAAAAAGCTACGCTCAATAAATGTGGCTTTCTACCCCCTCCAGGATACCTTCTGTTGGGGGGGGGTACCCAGAGAGTGACTCCCTCCCTACCGCCCTTTTTGAAGGCTCTAAGAATGTCAGGAATTGTTGATGGATGGCCTCCACGGTAGCCTCGGCATCGGTGCTGCCGGAATCCGCACCGTCCGCATCCGTCCATCCATGATTGAAGGAGCCGGCGGAAAATGCCACAGCCAACGAATTACCGCCAACAGAGTCAATACCCGCAGCATCACCGGCGAAAAGCAACTCCTCCCGGCTGCATAACAACACAATTGACAATTGACAAAGGAGAATTGACAATGGCTTCCTATATATATTTATACTTAAACATATAGTAAATCATAGTACTACAAGCCTACAGCCTCACTTGGGATGAGGCTGCGGCTATTCTTGAATTGTTAATGATCAAGAAGATGAAAAAGAAAAGAAGAAAGAAGGAAAAGACAAAAGAGCTTTTGAACGGTTTGTAGACAAAGCCATGGAAGACGGCTACCGGATCAAGCTGCTCCATATATAGACCGGCCTTCTTTTGGACAAAGAACCGGGCATCCGGCACTTTAGCCTTTCTGTTTTTATGCCCGGCAACTTGTTTGGAGAGTAGGAGGTGATTTGCGAATATTCTCCCTAAAGCTCGTTTTCTTTCATCCGTTCGGCATTTTCCGCCACGATCAGATGGTTGATGCAGTCTTGAATATCGCCGTCCATAAATGCAGACAAGTTGTATATGGTGTAGTTGATGCGGTGGTCGGTGATACGCCCCTGAGGATAGTTGTAGGTGCGGATTTTGGCCGAGCGGTCGCCGGTGGAGACCATTGTTTTTCTTTTGGATGATATGGCGGCCAGGTGTTCTTGCATTTTCATGTCGTAGAGCCTCGTCCTGAGCATTTGCAGCGCCATTTCCTTGTTGGCGAGCTGCGAGCGGGACACCTGGCATTGGATTTGTATTCCGGTTGGTTTGTGGAACAGTTGCACCTTTGTTTCGACTTTGTTTACGTTTTGCCCGCCGGCACCGCTCGACCGCGCGGTTTGAAATTCCAGGTCCGCCGGATTGATTTCCACATCCACTTCTTCGGCTTCAGGCAGCACGGCGACCGACGCGGCCGATGTGTGTACGCGCCCCTGCGTTTCGGTCGCCGGTATGCGTTGCACGCGGTGCACGCCACTCTCGTACTTCAAGGTGCCGTAGACGTTGTCGCCGCCTGTCACGGTGAATATGATTTCCTTAAATCCGCCTGCGCTACCTTCGCTGCAGCTGGTGACTTCGGTTTGCCAGCTTTTCGTTTCGCAGTATTTCATGTACATGCGGAAGAGGTCTCCTGCGAAGATGGCGGCCTCGTCCCCTCCTGTCCCTCCGCGTATTTCGACAATGGCGTTCTTGCCGTCTTCGGGGTCTTTGGGGATGAGGAGTTGTTTGATTTCTTCTTCCAGCTGTGGCAGGCGGGCTTGTCCGGCGTCTATCTCTTCGCGGGCCATCTCCCGCATTTCGCCGTCCTGTTCGCTTCCCAGAATGGCCTTTGCCTCTTCTATGCCGGCCAGGGTCCGGATGTATTCTTTGCGGGATTTCATGATGTCATCCAGCTCTTTATACTCTTTGGCGAGCTTGACAAACCGTTTTTGGTCGGCAATGACGGCCGGGTCCGTAATCAATGTGGCTACTTCCTCGAAGCGGCTCACTAAGGCTTCCAGCTTGGATAGTATGTTGTTGTCGGTCATGGATTAATATTCAAACGTTCCAAATTCGGTTTCAATGATCAGTTCTTTTTTGTTGCCGGCTTCCACATGCCCTACGATTTGTGCGTCGATGTTGAAGGATTTGGAAATGGCGATTACTTCTTGGGCGTGTTCGGGTGGGAGGTATATTTCCAGCCGGTGGCCCATATTGAATACTTTGTACATTTCCTTCCATTCCGTTCCACTCTGCTCGCGTATGATTCCGAAGAGCGGCGGTAAGGGGAAGAGGTTGTCTTTGACGATGCGCAGGTTGTCCACGAAATGGAGGATCTTGGTTTGCGCGCCTCCCGAGCAGTGTACCATGCCGTGAATCTGCGGGCGCAGCACTTCCAGCAGTTTCTTGACTACCGGCGCGTACGTACGGGTGGGCGAAAGCAACAGCTTTCCGGCGTCTGCGGGCGTGCCTTCCACCTTGTCGGTCAGCCTCAAGCGGCCCGAGTAAACAAGTTCCGGCGGTATGGCCGCCTCGTAGCTCTCCGGATATTTCTCTGCGAGGTAGTTGGCAAACACGTCGTGACGGGCGGAGGTCAGCCCGTTGCTTCCCATGCCGCCGTTGTATTCTCTTTCGTAGGTGGCTTGTCCGTAAGACGCCAGCCCCACGATCGCATCACCCGGGCGGATGGCGGCATTGTCGATCACATCGCTGCGTTTCATGCGGCAGGTAACGGTACTGTCTACGATAATCGTGCGCACCAGGTCGCCCACGTCGGCTGTCTCGCCGCCGGTGGCATATACGCCTATTCCCATTCCGCGGAGTTCGTCGAGCAGTTCGTTCGTGCCGTTGATGATGGCCGAGATCACTTCTCCGGGGATGAGCAGCTTGTTGCGTCCGATAGTGGAGGATACCAGGATGTTATCGACGGCACCCACGCACAGGAGATCATCAATATTCATGATGAGTGCGTCTTGTGCAATGCCTTTCCAGACAGAGAGGTCGCCGGTTTCTTTCCAATATATATAAGCAAGGGAAGATTTCGTCCCCGCGCCGTCGGCGTGCATGATGTTGCAATATTCGGGGTCGCCGCCCAGTATATCGGGAATAATTTTACAGAATGTTTTCGGATAAAGTCCTTTGTTAATATGCCTGATGGCGTTGTGTACATCTTCTTTTGATGCAGACACGCCCCGCATCATATATCGTTGATCACCCATAAATAATATGATTTGTATACAATTGCAAAAGTACTTCTTTTTTTCCTGTTGCCAAAGGGATGCGGCGTGCGGGCCGGGGTGGAAAGCCGGAAATAATCGAGACAAGAGTTGAAATGATAAAGACCTAATTTTCAAGCCTTAATTTTCAACATTTAATTAGGTGTGATAAAACAAAATTTATATCTTTGCGCATCAAAAAACTTAATGCGCTTTTTAAATGTCTGAAACTAAAAGAATAAAGACTGCTCTCGTGTCGGTTTACCACAAAGAAGGATTAGATGAAATTATAACTATGCTTTATAAAGAAGGGGTCGCGTTTTTATCCACCGGAGGTACTCAGCGGTTTATTGAATCGTTAGGCTTCCCGTGTAAGGCGGTGGAAGATTTCACATCCTATCCCTCCCTGTTGGGTGGAAGGGTGAAAACGCTTCATCCGAAAGTCTTCGGAGGAATCTTGTGCCGTCGTTCGGACAGGCAAGACATGCAGCAAATCGAAAAATACGAAATCCCCGAAATAGACCTTGTCATCGTAGACCTTTATCCGTTTGAAGCCACAGTAGCTTCCGGGGCGGACGAGGCAGCCGTCATTGAAAAGATTGACATAGGCGGTATCTCCCTGATACGCGCGGCGGCGAAAAATTACAATGACGTGATCGTCGTCGCTTCCCAGTTTCAGTATAAGCCACTGTTGGATATGCTGACGGAACACGGGGCGACTTCAACGCTGGAAGAACGCCGCTGGATGGCCAAAGAGGCCTTTGCCGTTTCTTCGCACTACGACTCGGCCATCTTCAACTATTTTGATAACGAAGAAGGTTCGGCTTTCCGTTGCACAGCCGGCGACCAGAAAGCGCTCCGCTACGGGGAAAACCCGCACCAGAAAGGATACTTCTATGGAAACCTGGAAGAAATGTTCGACCAGATCCACGGAAAAGAACTGTCATACAACAATCTGCTTGATATTAATGCGGCTGTTGAACTGATTGACGAATTTAAAAATACGACCTTCGCCATACTGAAACACAACAACGCTTGCGGGCTGGCATCCCGTCCAACCGTGCTTGAAGCATGGAAGGATGCGCTGGCAGGCGACCCCGTTTCGGCTTATGGCGGTGTGCTGGTTACCAATGCTGTGATCGACAAAGACACGGCGGAAGAGATCAACAAGATATTCTTTGAAGTGATCATCGCTCCCGATTATGACGTGGCTGCGCTGGAAACGCTGGGACAAAAGAAAAACCGCATCATCCTTGTGCGTAAAGAAACCCGCTTGCCTGCAAAACAATTCCGTTCACTGCTGAATGGCGTATTGGTTCAGGAAAGAGACTTGAATGTTGAAACCGTAGCCGATTTGAAAACCGTTACCGAAAAAGAACCGGCTCCGGATGAAGTTGAAGACCTGCTGTTTGCCAACAAGATCGTGAAAAACAGCAAGTCGAACGCGATCGTTCTGGCCAAGGGAAAGCAATTGCTTGCCAGCGGCGTGGGACAAACATCACGTGTAGATGCACTGAAACAAGCTATCGAGAAAGCGAGATCATTCGGTTTCAGCCTGCAAGGAGCGGTTATGGCTTCGGATGCCTTCTTTCCATTCCCCGACTGTGTGGAAATCGCCTGCAAAGAAGGCGTAACGGCAGTTATTCAACCGGGTGGATCTGTAAGGGACGACTTGACAGTCAGCTATTGCAATGAACAGGGTGTGGCAATGGTAACAACAGGTGTTCGACATTTTAAGCATTAAATTAAGTAGTTAGGTTTCACTATCTACTAATTATAACTTATACTATTAATATAAATTTCTAACTACTAATATGGGATTGTTCTCTTTTACGCAGGAAATAGCAATGGACCTTGGTACCGCCAATACCATTATCATCACGAACGGTAAAATTGTGGTGGATGAACCATCGGTAGTTGCGCTCGACCGCCGTACAGACAAAATGATAGCAGTGGGTGAAAAGGCAAAGATGATGCACGAAAAAACCCACGAAAACATACGCACCATCCGCCCGCTTCGTGATGGTGTGATTGCCGACTTCTACGCTTGTGAGCAAATGATGCGCGGTTTGATCAAACAAGTCAATTCGCGCAACCAGCTCTTCTCACCTTCGCTTCGTATGGTAATCGGCGTACCTTCGGGAAGTACGGAAGTTGAACTCCGTGCAGTCCGCGATTCAGCCGAACATGCCGGAGGGCGTGACGTGTATCTGATCTTTGAACCGATGGCGGCGGCTATCGGCATTGGCATCGACGTTGAAGCACCGGAAGGAAACATGATTGTCGATATAGGTGGCGGCTCGACCGAGATTGCCGTAATCTCTCTGGGGGGAATCGTCTCAAACAATTCCATCCGCATAGCAGGTGATGATTTAACCGGCGACATCCAGGAGTATATGAGCCGTCAGCACAATGTGAAAGTCAGTGAGCGTATGGCAGAGCGCATCAAGATAAATGTAGGTGCTGCATTGACCGAATTGGGCGACGATGCTCCCGAAGACTATATCGTCCATGGCCCTAACCGTATCACAGCACTTCCGATGGAAGTTCCGGTATGTTACCAGGAAGTGGCGCACTGCCTGGAGAAATCAATCTCCAAGATTGAGACAGCTATTCTGAGCGCATTGGAAAACACTCCGCCCGAACTGTATGCAGACATCGTGCATAACGGCATCTATCTGGCAGGCGGCGGCGCACTCCTTCGCGGCTTGGACAAACGCTTGACGGATAAGATCAATATCCCGTTCCATATTGCAGAAGATCCGCTTCATGCCGTAGCCAAGGGTACGGGCATTGCGTTGAAAAACGTGGAGCGCTTCTCATTCCTGATGAGATGATTTATACTGTGCCACATTAGCACATTAGAATTTTATGCGGAATTTACTGGACTTTCTTATACGGTATAACTATTGGTTCCTCTTCATCCTGTTGGAAGTGGTCTGTATGTTCCTGCTATTCCGTTTCAACCACTATCAGCGGGGCGTTTTCTTTACTTCTGCCAATGTGGTGACAGGAAAGGTATACGAACTGTCGGGAGGCGTCTCATCCTATTTCCATTTAAAGTCCACCAATCAAGCATTGCTGGACCGCAACCTCGCTCTTGAGCAACAAATAACACAATTGGAAAAAGCGCTGAAAGAATACCATACGGATTCGCAGGAAATAGCCGGCATCAGGAATACCCCGCTGGCCGACTATGAAATATTCAAAGCGAATGTTATCAACAACAGCCTGACCAATGCCGATAACTATATCACGATCGATAAGGGAGAGAAAGACGGCATCCGTCCCGAAATGGGAGTCGTAGATGCCAACGGAGTAGTAGGAATTGTCTATATGACCTCCGCCCATTATTCGATTGTAATCTCCCTGCTAAACAGCAAATCGAATATCAGTTGCAAGATATTGGGATATGAGTATTTCGGTTACCTGAAGTGGGAACACGGAGATTCAAAATACGCCTACCTGAAAGACTTGCCCCGCCACGCACCGTTTAACCTGGGCGATACGGTTGTGACAAGCGGATATTCAACCGTTTTCCCTCCGGGCATTATGGTCGGAACGGTAGATGATATGTCCGATTCGCACGACGGACTTTCTTACCTGCTGAAAGTGAAATTAGCAACAGACTTCGGAAAGGTAAGCATTGTACGCATCCTTTCGAGGTCGGGGCAGCAAGAACAACGTGAATTGGAAAAGAAAGCAACAAAACATGATCATAAGCTATATACATAAATTCTTTTGGTTCGTCGGATTACTGCTCCTGCAAGTGCTTATCCTGAACAATGTGCATATAGCCGGATATGCAACCCCCTTTCTATACATCTATTTTATGCTGCGGCTGGAGGCCAACACTTCCAGGAACGAAGCGATGCTATGGGGATTCGCCCTGGGGTTGTGCATTGACATCTTTTCAAATACATCCGGAATGAATGCCGCCGCAACGGTGATGCTGGCCTTCTCCCGTCCGGTATACCTCAGTCTATTCACCCCCCGCGACAATCAGAAAATTGTACCTTCGTTGAAGAACATGGGGTTTTCATCCTACGTGAAATATCTCTTGGTAGCTGTATTCACACACCACCTGATGCTGTTCACAATCGCCTTTTTTTCATTCTCGGACATTTATGAACTATTCGTAAGAATAGTCAGCAGCACGGTATTGACGGTTGTCTGTATAGTAGCTATCGACAAAATAAGAAAGTAGTATGGTTAAAAACTATACGCTCGAAAAACGAAAGTTCGTCATCAGCGGCATCATTATCGTAACGGTGCTCATTTTCTGTTTGCGCCTGTTCGACCTGCAAATCGTTTCCGAAGACTATAAAAGGAACGCCGACAGTAACGCTTTCCTCAATAAAACACAGTACCCTTCCCGTGGAGCCATGTACGACCGCACCGGTAAACTGCTGGTGTTTAACCAGCCGGCTTATGACATTACCGTGGCGATGACGGAAATCGAGAACTTGGATACGCTCGACTTTTGCCGGACGCTGAACATCACCCCCGCCTGGTTCCGGAGACGCATGTCCGACATACGCGACAAGCGCCAGAACCCCGGATACTCCCGCTACACCCACCAGGTATTTATGACCCAGTTGTCTGCCGAAGAAACCGGAGTGTTCCAGGAAAAGCTGTTCAAGTTCTCGGGATTCTATATCCAGCGCCGCACCATCCGTCAGTACACCTGTAACTCCGCTGCCCACGCCCTTGGCGACATCGCCGAAGTCTCAATGGAAGATATTAAAACCGACGACTATTACGTACGGGGCGACTACATCGGCAACCAAGGCATCGAGAAATCATACGAAACCTATCTCCGTGGCGAAAAAGGAGTGGAAGTCCTCCTCAGAGACGCCCACGGGCGCATCCAGGGACACTATATGAACGGGAAGTTCGACAAGAAACCCGTGCCCGGCAAGAACCTGACGCTAAGCCTCGACATCGAACTACAGATGCTGGCCGAAGAACTGATGCAGAACAAACTCGGAAGCATTGTAGCCATCGAACCCGAAACAGGAGAGATCCTCTGCTTCGTATCGGCCCCATCCTACAACCCGTCGGCGATGGTAGGGCGCCAACGCGGAGCAAACCACAACTTCTTGGTACAAGACCCCCTGAAGCCCCTCTTTAACCGCGCCCTGATGTCGGGCACCCCTCCGGGATCCACCTTCAAGACCGCACAAGGGCTTGTCTTCCTGCAAGAAGGCATCGTCGATGTAAACACCACCTTCCCCTGCTACGGAAAAGGCGGCTTCGTCGTCGGCGGCCTGAGCGTAGGATGCCACATGCACGGTTCACCCATCCCGTTCATCCCCTCCATCTCAACCTCCTGCAATTCCTATTTCTGCTGGGGCTTCTACCGCATGATCGACAATAAAAAGAAATACGGATCGTCGGCCAACGCCCTTACGGTATGGAAAGACCATATGGTATCCATGGGATTCGGATACGCGCTTGGCGTCGACCTCCCCGGAGAGAAAAGAGGCCTGATCCCCAACGCCCAATACTACGACAGGATACACGGCGAAGGCCGATGGGGAGCGCTGCGCATCATCTCGACAGCCATCGGCCAGGGTGAAGTCCTCCTCACCCCCGTACAAATCGCCAACCTTGCCGCGACGATCGCCAACAGGGGCCGCTTCATCACCCCGCACATCGTCAAAGAAATCGAAGACCACGAATTAGACAGCATCTACCGCACACCCCGCTACACAACGATCGACCGGAAATACTACGAATACATCGCCGAAGGTATGCGCGGCGCCGTCATCGGAAGCGACTACGGTGCAACCTGCCGTGGAGCCAACATACCCGGAATCGAAGTCTGCGGAAAGACCGGCACCGCACAGAACAGAGGCAAAGACCACTCCATCTTTATGGGCTTCGCCCCCATGAACAACCCCAAGATCGCCATCTCCGTTTACATAGAGAACGGCGGCTTCGGCGCAACCTGGGCGGTACCCATGGGCGCCTTGCTGTTAGAGAAATATCTGACAGGAAAAATCGCACCCGAACGGGAACATAAGATAGAGTACATCAAAAACGCTAATCTAATACCCCATGACCCTCAGAAGCGTTAGTCTTTGGTGGAAGAGCCTGGATTGGGTAACCATCTGCGTATACCTGCTGCTCATCGCAGCAGGCTGGCTCAGCATATGCGGCGCCAGCTACGACTACGGCGAAAAAGGCTTCTTCGACTTCACCACCCGCTCCGGCAGGCAATTCATCTGGATCATCTGCTCCTTAGGCCTCGGCTTCATCCTGCTGATGCTCGAAGACAGCATATACGACATGTTCTCCTACGTCGCCTATATCGGGATGATCCTGTTGCTCCTCCTCACCATATTCATCGCCCCCGACGTCAAAGGGTCGCGCTCGTGGATCCAGCTGGGGCCTCTCAGCCTCCAGCCCGCCGAGTTTGCCAAGTTCGCCACCGCCCTCGCCCTGGCCAAGTGCATGAACTCCTACACCTTCAGCATGAAGCGGATCAAATACGTATTTGTCGTAAGCGTCATCATCCTGCTACCCATGCTGCTGATCATCCTCCAGAAAGAAACGGGATCCGCCTTAGTATACCTGGCCTTCTTCCTTGTGCTTTACCGCGAAGGGATGCCCGGAGCCGTACTCTTCCTGGGAGTTTGCGCCATCGTGTATTTCATTGTAGGCATCCGCTTCGACGACGTGATGGTACCCAATACGCCAACCTCTATAGGGCAGTTCGCCGTGCTCTCCATGGTCATCTTCTTTACCGCCGGGATGACCTGGATCTACTCGCACAAGCTCAAACCCGCCCGCAACATCCTATTGGTCAGCGTACCTGTGATCCTGCTGGCATACGAACTTACCCATTACATATCCTTCAACCTCATCTACGTGCTCTGGGGCCTGGGAACGTTGCTCACCGGCTATCTGATCTTCCTGTCCTTAAGCGAACGCCAATGGAAGTACATCTGGATCATTCTCTTTACGCTGGGTTCGGCATTTTTCCTGTACTCCAGCGACTACGTATTCGATCGCATGCTCGAACCCCACCAGCAAGTCCGCATCAGAGTCGTATTGGGTATGGAAGAAGACCTCGCCGGCGCGGGATACAACGTAAACCAGTCCAAGATCGCCATCGGTTCCGGAGGATTAACAGGCAAGGGCTTCCTGAACGGCACCCAGACCAAGCTCAAATACGTACCCGAACAAGACACAGACTTCATCTTTTGCACCGTCGGCGAAGAACAAGGCTTCATCGGATCCGTAGCCGTGCTCGTCCTATACCTCATTCTGATCCTGCGGTTGGTCATGCTGGCCGAAAGGCAGCGCTCCGCCTTTGGCCGCGTCTATGGATACGCCGTACTGAGCATCTTCTTTTTCCACTTGGTCATCAATATCGGGATGGTGCTGGGGCTAACCCCCGTCATCGGCATCCCCCTACCCTTCTTCAGCTACGGAGGCTCCTCCCTGTGGGGCTTCACCATTCTGCTCTTCATGTTCCTGCGCATCGACGCCGGAAGAGGCAGAAGGCTCTAATCATTTACCATCTCTTCATTTACCATTTACCATCTCTTCATTTACCATTTACAATTTACCATTTACCATTTAATACCATTTACAATTAAGCCGGTAATAAATGGTAAATGGTAAATGGTAAATGAAAAAACCCCTGCATATTAGTTACGCAGGGGCAGGCTCATTAGCATGACTATATATCCCTATAGCTTAGGATATATATGGGATTAATAGTGGTAATCAGGCATCCGGATCGGTGAAGCCACCGCCACCGCCACCGCCGCCACCGCTTGGGGGTTGGGCCGGCTGGGTATCAGGTTCTTCGGGCCGTGTTATGTTTCCTTCGCCTTCTTTGAGGTCGCCACCACCGGTGGTGGTAAGATGACGGAAACTCTTGAGCACCCCATCAATATCCATAATGGTATGTTCAAATGTGGTGACCAATGCTCCGGTGGCTTCGGCATAGTGTGCGGGGATGGCGGTATAGAGCAAGAAGCGAAGATGTTTTTCGACCTTCTTGCGTGTGTCGGTAGCATTGCCCATCAGTTGCCGGAATATTTCTTCTTCGCCGCGTGCGGCAAGTATGATTTCGGCTTCTTTGGCCAGGGTTGAGATTTCGTTTACACTGTCTTTCAATCCGATCTGCGTCAGCTTGGACAGGTTGGCGGTGGTGCGCAATGCATCGGCCATTTCGATGCTATTGGCGATCAGGCTGGTCTGCGTGCTTCTGCCGGCGTTTTTCAGATAAGGACGCGCTATGTTCTCCAATACCTTTGCGTTTTCGAGTCGTTCCCCTTCGGCTTCGCTCAGCAATACTTTAAACATAGCTTTGATCGCGATCGCTTTCCGGCGGATCTTGGCGATGGTTCCCGTTAGCCTTTCTGTTTGCAGCAGCATCGGATTGCGCGAGAAGATGTCTGTTAATCGGTCAAACGGTTCTTTGGCTTCAGCATATGCTTTGCTGATGCCAAGTATTCGTGCCAGCTCCGGCGTCAAGAAGATTACAAGAAGAAAGCGACCTAACTCGAAAAAATCAGGGAGTTTCAAATCATGAAACCCGAACAATTGAATAAGAATCTTTCCCATATATTTTGAGCTGTTTTAATTTTCTGTAAAAATAAGAATAATATTTGAATCTCCAAATTTTTTAGTGGAAAAAATTAATTTTTTTTCAAAAACCTCATTTTAGGCCTTTTGTGAGGCATTGTCAAACTGCAAAGCTCCGTCCGGTGGCCGGACAACTCTTTGTCAAACTGCAAAGCTCCGTCCGGTGGCCGGACAACTCTTTGTCAAACTGCAAAGCCTCGTCCAGTGGCCGGAAAACGCTTTGTCAAACTCCGAAGCCTCGTCCGGTGGCCGGAAAACGCTTTGTCAAACTGCAAAGCCTCGTCCGGTGGCCGGAAATCGCATTGTCAAACTGCAAAGCCTCGTCCGGTGGCCGGAAATCGCATTGTCAAACTCCGAAGCCTCGTCCGGTGGCCGGAAATCGCATTGTCAAGCTTAAAAAGCCTCGTCCGGTGGCCGGACGGCGCATTGCAGTTTGACAATGCCTCACAAAAGCCTTGAAATGGGGTTTGGGGGAAAAAGGTTGCCCCGTCCGGTGGCCGGAAGGCGCTTCAGAAACTCCGGTATTCGTTGGGGTATGAAACGACAACGCCCCCGCATTTACCCTTTATAGAGGTTTAAATGCGGGGGCATCTTAGCTTAAGCCTTTCGGTTGCCGTCTGAAGCTATTCGTCTTTCTTGTCTTCTACAACAACGGCTTCATAGTTGATCTTCTTGAAGCCTTTCTGCAGGTTGGTGATGTTGGTCTTTTCGGCATCGTATGTGATGGTCACTGTCTTAGACTGAAGACCGGTTGCAATTCTTTTCAGGCCCTTTTCGAAGCGGATGTTGTCCCTGATCTTCTTTTCACAATTGTCGCAGGTCATCTTCTCTACTTTGAACACCACGGTACGGTAGTCTTTGGCTATCATTATACTTACTCCGAAGCATAATACAGCGAATAATATCGTTAGTCTCTTTCTCATATTCTTTATTCTTAGGTTCGTTGACAAAGGTATTAATTTCTCGGCAGATCATATCGCACACCGACATAAAATTTTGCTCCGTGCATCGGCCCCCATATCATCGTCGTATCGAAATCTGTTCCGAAGGGGTCATGGGCGCTGATGATGGGGTTCTTTTGCTTAAAGCCGGTCAGGTTCTCCCCTCCTATGTATATCGATCCGTGGCGGAAGTAGCGGGTCACCTGTGCACTTAGCTGTTCAAAAGACCGGTAGCGGGGTTGCCATTGCGGGTTGTTGCTGTCGGGTTCCGGCATACGTCCTCCGCCGTTCATTTGCAGGGTGGCGTCGAACTGCCATATGCCCAGCGGTGTCTGGTAGGATGCGGTCAGCATACCCTTGTACTTGCCGGTTAGCGGCTTCTCCCGCAGCTGTCCGCCGTAGGTGGTCTTCACGTCTGTGTATCTATAAGCGGCAGTTAATGAGAAGCCTTCAAAGAAGGGGTAGGATGCTTCTACCTGAAGGGCGCCTGAATAGGACTTGCCTTCCAGGTTGCGGAAGGAAACGGCGTGCGGATCGGTGTCCAGGTCTACAACGGTTTGGCTTTGAAAGTCGGTGTAGTAGTACTCGACATTCAGGTTCAATGTTCGTCCGGCAAGAGGGATGTAGGTGGCAATGCCGGCGCCGTAGTTCCAGGCTTCCTCCTGTTTTAGCGGTTCGGGGATCTTCACTTCCCTGTTGCTCGCCAGCAGGTAGTTGTTTTCGACCAGTACATGGCTTGTGCGGTATCCTTTTCCGGCCGAGAGCCTGAAGTGCGCATACTCGCTTGGGGTGTACTTGGCGTGGATACGGGGCGTCACGAATAGTCCGTATGCGCTGCTGTGATCGCCTCGAATGCCTGCCATGAGTATGAATTTGTCGGCGGCGTTAAGCGTATACTGTGCGTAGGCGCCTGCAACGGATTCTTTGGTGAAAGACAGGCTTTTAGGTGTTTGGCTTGCGTAGTGCTGGTCGTACCCGTCATAGCTGAAGTTCAGGCCGGTGGACAGGCTGTGAAGCGGGGAAAAATCAGTCTCAAACAGCAGTGAGGCGTATATGTTTTTCTGCTCCACACCGTATTGTTTCCGCCCGTATTCCGCTTCCTGGCTGTGGAGCGTCCCCGAAAGGATAAGTGCCATGTTGGTGATCTTCTCTTTATTGAAGATGTAGGCGTTCTTGGTGAAGAACTCAAAGCGGTCGGTTTCCATGTGGATCATATACGGATCGGCGGCCATGCCTCTGCCGTGGGCGACCTGCCCGCTGTTGCGCTCTTCGACCGTCGTCTTGATGCCTGCCTGGAAGACATAGTTGTCGCCCATGTAGGCCCAGCGGTTCCATATGTTGTATTGCTCTACCCTTGGCAGGTCGGCGAAGCCGTCGTTATTGGCGTCATGCTGCTTGGTTTCATTCTCATAATGCGTCAGCAGCAGGGTGGTCCAGCGGGGTGAGAGCTGTGCGGAGGCATCCGCGTTAGCTTCAAAGCGTCCTGTTGAGGCGGTGAAGAGGTTGGCCGAGACTATATCGGCGATCTGCGGCTTCTTGAACTCGACGTTGATCTGTCCGGTAAGGGCCTCGTAGCCGTTCTTTACTGAGGATGCGCCCTTGGAGATCTGGATGCTCTGCATCCAAGGCCCCGGCACATAGCCCAGCCCGTAAGGTGCGGCGGCCCCACGGTAGTTGGGGATATTCTCGGTGAGCATCTGCACGTAAGTGCCCGGCAGCCCTAACAGCCGGATCTGTTTGGCGCCCGTGGCCGCATCCGAATAGTTCACATCGACCGATGGATTTGTGGCGAAACTCTCGCCAAGGTTACAACATGCGGCGCGGGACAGTTCGGAGCTGGAGATCATGTCTTCATTCATTACACTGTTGCGGAGTTTCATCGTGCCGAGCTTGCGGTTTATTACTTGTACTTCGCTGAGTTCCAGCCCTTCGCGCAACACGACCTCAAGGGTGGCGTTCCTGTCCGTCACCTGCAGGGTATCGCTTTCATATCCTGTAAAACCGACAACGAGTTGCTGCGCATTGGCCGGTTTATCCAAGGAGAAGCGGCCATTTCCGTCGGTAACGGTTCCAAGGGTTGTATTCATCCACAGCAGATGAGCGCCGGCTATGGGGGCGCCGTCCATGTCCGTTACCGTGCCACGGACTTGCGCGCGCACGCCCGTGGCAACCAGCAGCAACAAAAGATATACATACTTCATTTTATTCATCTTCTATTATATAATTGTATTTCCCGATAAAGTTACAACATAAAGAAACATCAAACAATGAATTTGAGACTTTAAGGCATTAAGGCTTCCGGCATGGGCAGGAATAAAGGACAAACGGCAAGCGGCAACGGCAAACGGTAAATAGTAAAGGCAATGGGCAGGCAGGGGAAATGTTTTTTTCTATCTTTGTCCGCATGGATCAAACATACACCATACGACAACTCCTCCGGTATGCTTCCGTACTCTTCCTCTTCATGGGATGTAGCGGCTTGCGGGCACAGCCTTCGGCGGACAGCGCGGACTCCATCCGTATCAGCCTGCTTACCTGCGATTCGGGGGAGGAAATTTACGCTCTTTTCGGCCATACGTGCATTCGCTATGAGCATCCGTCCCAAGGGATTGATTTGGTTTTCAATTATGGCATGTTCGACTTCAACGCTCCGAACTTCATCTACCGCTTTGTAAAGGGCGAGACCGATTATGTGCTGGGAGTGGTTGATTTTGCGCGTTTTGAAAGGGAGTACAGGTACCTCAACCGTGCCGTATGGCAACAAACGCTTCAGCTGACCGCCGAAGAGAAAGGGAAACTCTTCCGGCTGCTGCAGGTCAACAGCCTGCCCGAAAACCGCGTGTACCGGTATAATTTCTTCTTTGACAACTGCGCCACGCGTCCGCGGGATAAGATCGAAGAGTGCATTAGCGGGCAGGTGGTGTATCGTCCGTCTGACGACAACAAGCAGAGCTTCCGCGACATCGTCCGCCGGTCATCAAGAGGACAGGCATGGAGCCGGTTTGGGATGGACTTCTGCCTTGGTGCCGAGGCCGACCGGCCTATCAGCTACCGGGAAGAAATGTTTGCCCCCTTCTACCTGAGGGACGCCTTTGCCGGCGCCGTTATCCGTGACGGAGGGAAGGAGCGCGCGCTGGTGAGCCGGACAACGGAGATCATTTCCCCGACGGCCGTCGAGAAAGCGGACGACTTCCTGCTAACGCCGCTGTGTTCGGCGATCCTGCTCTTCATTGCCGTCGGCGCTGCTACGATCTACGGCCAGCGGAAAAGAAGATCGCTATGGGGCATCGACCTGCTTCTGTTCGCGGCATCGGGCCTGGCAGGCTGCGTGATCACTTTCCTGTCCTGCTTTTCGGTACACCCGGCCGTCAGCCCCAACTACCTGATCGCCGTCTTCCACCCCTTGCATCTGTTGCTGCTTCCTTTCTTCCTGCGCAAGGAAGCAAAGGGAAAGAAAAGCTATTACCACTTTATCAATATGGCGGTCTTAACGTTCTTCGTGTTGAGCTGGCCCATAAATCCACAACAGTTCGACTTCGCCGTACTGCCGTTGACCTTCTGCCTGCTGATACGCTCGGCAAGCCACATCGAACGAACCCGCAAAAAGAAATGAAAAGCCGCCTGCTTACATCCGTCCTCACCGCGCTGACCCTGACGGGGATACATGCACAATCGTCCTCTCCTGCGCCCAAGCTGGTGGTAGGACTGACGATCGACCAGCTGCGCACAGATTATATGGAGGCTTTCTCCGCGCTCTACGGCGAAAAGGGGTTTAAGCGCCTGTGGAAGGAAGGCAAAGTGTTCCCGAACGCGGAATACACCTTCTCCGGCCCCGACCGCTCGTCGGCCATAGCCGCCCTGTACACGGGAACCACCCCCGCCCTGAACGGTATCCCGGCGAACTACCGGCTGGACATCTCCACCCTCCGGGTCCTTTCGTGCGTAGACGATCTTAACTTCATGGGATTTTACACGAACGACAACACCTCGCCCGCACAACTGCTGACCGCAACGGTGGGCGACGAACTGAAAGCCGCCACCTTAGGCAAAGGGCAGGTCTATGCCATCGCTCCCTTCCGTGACGCCGCCGTCCTCGGGGCAGGCCACGCCGGCGATGCCGCCTTCTGGATCAACGACATGACCGGCAAATGGGCCGGTACGACCTACTACGGCGACTTCCCCTGGTGGGCCAACCTGTACAACGACGGCAACGCTGCCGATGCCCGTATCGAGAGCTTAGTCTGGACGCCGCTGCGGCCCGAAGACGCCTACACCGGCCTCACGGCCGAACGCTTCAGCACAACGTTCAGGCACAGGCCCGCCGACGCCAAGCAATACAAGTTCAAAAGGCTGCTCACCAGCCCTTTCGTCAACGACGAAGTGAACAGGATGGCGAACGAGCTGCTGAAGAACACAACGATCGGGGAAGACGAAACGCCCGATTTCCTTTCCGTCACGTTCTACGCAGGCAACTACAACGGACTGAACAACCGGGAAGGCGCAATGGAGATACAAGACGTGTACGCACGGTTGGACAACAACATCGCCAACCTGCTGGAAGCGATCGACCGGAAAGTGGGCCTCCGGAACGTCCTGTTCGTCATGACCTCAACAGGCTACATCCCTTCGGAAGAAGCAGACCCGGGGCGGTTCCGCATACCCGGAGGCGAGTTCCACCTGAACCGCTGCGCCGCACTGCTGAACCTCTATCTTATGGCCTCCTACGGCGAAGAGCATTACGTGGAAGGCTACTACGACAGCCAGATCTACCTGAACCATAAACTGATCGAAGACAAACAGCTCAACCTGGCCGATGTACAAACCCTGGCCGCCGGGTTTCTCGTCCAATTCAGCGGCGTAGACGAAGTCTTTTCGGCCCATCGCCTGCTGCTTGGAGCCTGGAGCCCCGACATGCAGAAAAGAAGGAACGCCTTCAACCGCAGCCGCTCCGGCGACCTCACCATCAGCGTACTGCCCGGGTGGACGATGGTTCACGAGAACCCGCAGGAAGATCCGGTCGTGCGCTACACACACGTCCCCACGCCAATCGTCTTCCTGGGCCACACCATAAAACCGGAAATCATCCACACCCCCGTAACCACCGACCGCGTGGCACCCACCCTGACGCACTTCATGAGAATACGCGCGCCCAACGCCTGTGCCGCGCCCAAGCTGAACCCCGGACACTAAAGCACACGCTTGATTTCCGATAGCCGGCATCCCGATTTTAATTTAATTCGTGTACCTTTGTACACACCAAGTATCTTAGACAATAACATCTATAAGAATAACATAACCATGGGATTTAATGAACTCATAAGCAAGCTCTTCGGCAATAAAGCCGCAAGGGATATGAAAGAAATACAACCCTGGGTGGACCGCATTAAAGCCGTTTACCCGGAAATAGAAAAGCTGGATAACGATGCCCTGCGGGCCAAAACCGAAGAACTGAAAGCGTATATCCGTCAATCCGTTTCGGCAGAACTAGCAACAGTTGAGGAGCTGAAAGCAAGCATAGAAAGCCTCGAGCTTGAAGACCGCGAAGACGTATTCGCCCGGATAGACAAGCTGGAAAAAGAAATCCTGGAGATCTACGAAAGAACATTGGACGAAGTGCTGCCTGTGGCGTTCTCCATCGTTAAAGATACCGCCAGGCGCTTCACCGGAAACGAAGAGATCACAGTGACGGCTACCGACTTCGACCGCACGTTGGCAGCAACCAAGGACTTTGTTCGCATCGAAGGAGAGAAAGCCATTTACAAAAACCACTGGATAGCCGGAGGAACAGAGATCACCTGGAACATGGTGCACTACGACGTACAACTTTTCGGCGGGGTGGTTCTCCACAAAGGAAAAATATCCGAAATGGCCACAGGCGAAGGCAAAACACTCGTCGCCACACTGCCGGTATTCCTGAACGCCTTGACGGGCAACGGCGTGCACGTGGTCACCGTGAACGACTACCTCTCCAAGCGCGACTCCGAATGGATGGGGCCGCTTTATCAGTTCCACGGCCTGAGCGTGGACTGCATCGACAAGCACCAGCCGAACTCAGACGACCGCCGGCAAGCCTATCTGGCCGACATCACCTTCGGAACAAACAACGAGTTCGGCTTCGACTACCTGCGCGACAATATGGCCATCAGCCCGAAAGACTTAGTACAACGCCGGCACAACTACGCCATTGTCGACGAAGTAGACTCGGTACTGATTGACGACGCACGCACGCCGCTGATCATCTCCGGACCCATCCCCAAAGGGGAAGACCAACTCTTTGAACAACTCCGCCCGTTAGTAGAACGATTGGTGGACGCGCAGAAAGGATTAGCCACCAAATACCTCACGGAAGCCAAACGCCTCACCGGCTCCGGCGACAAAAAAGAACAGGAAGACGGCTTCCTGGCCCTGTTCCGCAGCCACAAAGCGCTGCCGAAGAACAAAGCACTCATCAAGTTCCTCAGCGAGCAGGGCATCAAAGCAGGGATGCTCAAAACCGAAGAGATCTACATGGAGCAGAACAACAAGCGGATGCCGGAGGTGACAGACCCGCTCTACTTCGTCATTGATGAAAAAATAAACAGCGTAGACCTGACCGACAGAGGCATCGACCTGATAACAGGCAACGCCGAAGACCAGACGCTGTTCGTACTGCCCGACATCGCATCCGAACTGTCCGCGCTCGAAGGAGAAGCAGGCCTTAGCGACGAACAGAAATTAGAGAAGAAAGACGAGCTGATGACCAATTACGCCATCAAATCGGAACGCGTTCACACCATCAACCAACTGCTCAAAGCCTATACGATGTTCGAGAAAGACGACGAATACGTTGTCATCGAAGGACAAGTCAAGATCGTAGACGAGCAGACCGGACGCATCATGGAAGGCCGCCGCTATTCCGACGGACTCCACCAGGCCATCGAAGCCAAAGAACGCGTCAAAGTGGAAGCAGCCACGCAGACTTTCGCCACCATCACCCTGCAAAACTACTTCCGCATGTACCACAAGCTATCAGGCATGACCGGTACGGCAGAAACAGAAGCCGGCGAGTTCTGGGACATCTACAAGCTGGATGTTGTCGTTATCCCCACCCACCGGCCGATCGCCCGCAAAGACATGAACGACCGCGTTTATCGAACAAAACGCGAAAAATACAAAGCCGTTATCGAAGAAGTGGAACAGCTGATCGCAGCCGGACGGCCGGTGCTGGTAGGAACAACTTCGGTCGAGATCTCCGAAATGCTCAGCAAGATGCTCACCATGCGCAAGATCGGGCACAACGTCCTGAACGCCAAGCTGCACCAGAAAGAAGCAGACATCGTAGCACAGGCAGGCATGAAAGGCGCCGTGACGATCGCCACCAACATGGCAGGCCGCGGAACAGACATCAAGCTCAGCGAAGAAGTAAAAACAGCCGGAGGGCTGGCCATTATCGGCACCGAACGCCACGAATCACGACGCGTAGACCGGCAGCTGCGCGGCCGCTCCGGCCGCCAGGGAGACCCCGGATCCTCCATCTTCTTCGTATCGCTGGAAGACGACCTGATGCGCCTCTTCTCCTCCGACCGCATCGCCAGAGTCATGGACCGCCTCGGATTCAAGGAAGGCGAAATGATCGAACACAAAATGATCTCCAACTCCATCGAGCGAGCGCAGAAGAAAGTCGAAGAAAACAACTTCGGTATCCGCAAACGCCTGCTGGAATACGACGACGTGATGAACAAACAGCGCACAGTCGTCTACACCAAACGCCGGCACGCCCTGATCGGCGAACGCATCGGCATGGACATTGCCAATATGATCTGGGACAGGTGCGCCTCAGCCATCGAAAACAACAACTACGAAGAATGTCGGTTCGACATGCTGCAGACCCTGGCCATGGATGCACCGTTCGGCGAAGACGAATTTCGCGGAGAGAAAAAAGAAGAACTGGCCGAAAGAACATTCGAACAGGCCATGGGAAACTTCAAACGCAAAATGGACAAGCTGGCCCAGGTAGCCCACCCCGTGATCGTACAAGTCTATGAGAACCAGGGACACATGTACGAGAACATCCTGATCCCAATCACCGACGGCAAACGCGTTTACAACATCTCCGGAAACCTCAAAGCCGCTTACGAAAGCAACAGCAAAGAGGTCGTCAAAGCCTTTGAGAAATCCATCCTCCTTCACGTCATCGACGAATGTTGGAAAGAAAACCTGCGCGAGCTGGACGAGCTGAAACACTCCGTGCAGAACGCAAGCTATGAACAAAAAGACCCCCTGTTGATCTACAAGCTGGAATCGGTGACACTGTTCGACAGCATGGTCGAAAAACTGAACAATCAAACGGTATCCATCCTCATGCGCGGCCATATTCCGGTTCAAGACCCCGCACAAGTACGCCAGGCCGCACCCGAAAAGCGCCAGGACATGAGCAAGTACCGCGAGGTCAAACAAAACCTGAACGACCCGAACCAACAAGCCGCCGCCCGCCACGATACCCGCGAAGCAAGGCGCGAGCCTGTACGCGTGACCAAAACCGCCGGCCGCAACGACCCCTGCCCCTGCGGGAGCGGAAAGAAATATAAAAACTGTCACGGACAAGGTTAAGCCATCCCATACAACCGGGTTATGAAAAAATACAGTCTCATTTATATGGCATCCCTCGGTATAGCGTTTTGCGCGTGCCAAACCTATACCGTGGTGCCAATCGACTGCCTCGTCCCCGCAGATGTTAACTTCCCCGCGCAGATCAAACGGGTAGGCATCGTCAACAACGCAGGCAAAATACCCGGATACAAAAAAACAACCGAATTCATCGAAGAATACAGCGTAAACGGCGACCCGGCCGTTACGGCGGAAACACTGGCCAAAGCCATAGCCGCAGAAAACTACTTCGACCAGGTCATCATTTGCGATTCGGCCCTGCAAACAAGCGACACGCTCAAACCAAACCCCTTCCTGGAGAAAGAAACCGTGAACGCGCTAACCGAACGCCTGAACGTAGACCTGCTCATATCCTTAGAAGAAATATCCATCCGGATCGAGCGGCGCATACTTCACCTCAAAAACACGGGCTTTGCCGGAGTAGACGCCAGAGTATACCCCAAAGTATGCGTATACATAGCCGGCCGCAACTCCCCCCTGCTCATAATCAACGGCAGCGACAGCCTCTTCTGGGAAAACATCGAGTCCGGAACGTTCGCCGGCCTTAGAAAAGCCCTCTCGAACGAGCAACTCATAGCCGAAGCATCTGAGTTTGCAGGAACCGTTCCGGTCAAACACATCATCCCGCATTGGGAAACGGAAAACCGCATCTTCTATCCCGACGGCGCGCCGGAGATGCGGGACGCAGCCTACTTTGTCCGGCAGAACCAATGGGACAGGGCCTTTGAATGTTGGATAAAATACGCCCCAACCGCCAAAGGAATAAAAAAAGCGCGTGCCGCCTCCAACATATCACTGTATTACGAGATGAAAGACGAGCTGGAAAAAGCGCACCAATGGGGGGAGACAGCGCTGGAGTTAGCCCGAACCGCCGCACGGAAAACAACGGAAGAACACCGCACAACAGACGCGGCAAGCATGGAAGACATGCCCGATGACTATACGCGTATCCGTTACAACCAAAACATGCTTGAGGAAAGAAGAAGCCGGTTCGTCACCCTCAAAATACAAATGAACCGGTTCAACGACGATCTTTAGCCGAAACTAAAGCCCCGCCGAATCATCCAACGGCATTTTTTCAAACCAACATTTTTTTGGGGACGACTTTATTTCAACTCTTCCTCTCCCCCACTTTCAATACCTTTAATACTTCCGTCGTATTCCTTGAAACCGAAAGGAAAGGAGCTTCCATATACGTTCAACAACTCCGCCACAACCGGTGGAACATCAATTTATGAACAAATTAACCCGCCAAAAATCGGTGGGAAGACGTTTTGTAAAGCTGTTTTCACGAAAACAATCGGTGGGAAGTCGTCTTGTAAATATGTTTTTATGAAAATGATTGGTGGGAAGTCGTCTTGTAAATATGTTTTTATAAAAACGATTGGTGAGACCCTAACTATTTGATAATTGACAATTAATAATTGTCAATTATCCATTATCAATCGTCAATTGTCCATCGTCCATTATCAATTACCCGCGCAATGGCCTGTGGGCCGAAGCGGACGATCAGTCGTTTGGATTTTAAATCCTATATTTGTAGCATGAAACAAGAAACTGAACTGCTTCAATCCGTCTTGCGCCGCCTGGGCATCGAATCGCTGAACGCCATGCAAGAGAAGTCGCTGCAAGCCATCACGGGGGAAAGGGATGTCGTGCTGCTGTCCCCCACGGGAACGGGGAAGACGCTGGCCTTCCTGCTGCCTTTGCTGCAACTGCTAAAGGACGATGACGACAGCGTTCAGGTGTTGATCCTCGTTCCTTCGCGCGAGCTGGCCCTGCAGATCGCTGCCGTCTTCAAATCCATGGGCACCCCGTGGAAAGCCTGTTGTTGCTACGGAGGACATCCCATTGCGGAAGAAAAGAGAAGCATCTCGGCAAATCCGCCGGCGATACTGATCGGCACGCCAGGGCGCATCGCCGACCATCTCCGGAAAGGGAATTTCTCTCCACAAACCATACGCACGCTGGTTGTTGATGAATTCGACAAGTCGCTCGAACTCGGCTTCCACGACCAGATGGGCGAAATCATCTCCCAACTTTCCGGGCTGACCGGACGGGTGCTCTCCTCAGCTACAGATATAAAGGAGATGCCGGAATTTGCGGAGCTGCGCGATCCGATAGTCCTGAACAGGCTTGAAGAGGGCGAGCCGGAAGAGTCCCGGCTAAGACTGCTGAAAGTCGTTTCCCCCTCAAAAGACAAGATAGAAACGCTCTACCGCCTGCTTTGCGTGCTGGGAAACGACTCGAGCATCGTGTTCTGCAACCATCGGGAGGCGACCGAACGGGTAAGCAAGCTACTGAAAGAAAAAGGGCTGTGTGCCGGCACATTTCACGGCGGGATGGAACAGTCCGAACGGGAACAAACGCTGTACAAGTTCCGGAACGGAAGCTGCTATGCGCTAATATCCACCGACCTTGCCGCGCGCGGACTTGACATACCGGAAGTCGGGCACATCATCCATTACCACCTGCCCGTCGACGAAGAGGCTTTCACGCACCGCAACGGGCGAACGGCCCGCTGGGACGCCAAAGGCGCATCCTACCTGATACTGAACGAAACGGAAAGCCCGCCGCCGTACATAAAAGAAGACCTGCCGGAATTTATGTTCCCGGGCATCATCCCGCAACCGGCCCAAACGCTTTGGGCAACGCTGTACATCGGCAAAGGGAAGAAGGATAAACTAAGCAGGGCGGACATTGCCGGCTTCCTCTACAAGACAGGCGGGCTGGGCAAGGAAGACCTGGGCGCTATTGACGTCAGGGAACACCATGCCTTCGCAACCATCCGCCGGAACAAGCTCAGCCGGCTTCTCGCCCTGGTTTGCGGAGAGAAGATAAAGGGAATGAAAACAATTGTTGAAGAAGCAGAATAAGAATCCTTAACCCACAAAAATCAAATGCTACTACCCGAACTGAAACGGCGGCGCGACAAGATCCGCTCGCTGATGGCGCAGCATCATGTTGATGCCGCACTGATCGCCTGCAACACCAACTTACTCTATACCTGCGGGCAAATCATAAACGGATACCTTTACCTGCCGCTGGCTTCCCCCGCCTGCCTGTTCGTCAAGCGGCCCAACATGATCAGCGGCGAGCAGATCTATTCCATCGGCAAGCCGGAAGAAATAACCGGAATACTCAGAGAGCAGGGCCTCCCGATCCCCGGAGCGATCATGCTCGAAGGAGACGAGCTGTCCTTTGGCGAATACAACAGGCTGGCCGCGCTGTTTCCCGAATCGGAAGCGATCAACGGAACGCCCCTCCTCCGCCGCGCGCGCAGCATAAAGACCGAGATGGAGATGGAAATGTTCCGCCGGGCGGGAATAGCACATGCCAAAGCCTACGGGAAAATCCCCCCGGTCTACCGCGAAGGCATGACGGACATTGAGTTTTCCATCGAAATAGAGCGGCTCATGCGCTTGGAAGGCAGCCTGGGACTCTTCCGCATATTCGGCCGGAGCATGGAGATCTTCATGGGCAGCCTGCTGGCCGGAAGCAACGCAGCCGAACCCTCGCCCTTCGACTTCGCCCTGGGAGGCAAGGGCATCGACCCTTCCGCCCCTGTTGGCGCCAGCGGAATAGTGATCCGGAAAGGGCAGTCGGTCATGGTGGACTACGTGGGCAACTTCAATGGTTACATGTGCGATATGACCCGCGTGTTCTCCGTCGGGCAGCTGCCGCAAGAAGCCTATACGGCGCATCAGGTTTGCCTGGATGTTCAGGAAACCGTTGCGTCCTTAGCCAAACCGGGAGCTGTTTGCGAAGATCTATACAACGCGGCCGTTGATGTGGCGGCCAAAGCCGGCTTCGCCGACTATTTTATGGGCGCCGGACGGAAGGCCCGGTTCGTGGGCCACGGCATCGGGCTGGAGATCAACGAATCACCGGTGCTCGCCCCGCGGATAAAGACGGAGTTGGAAGCGGGAATGGTCTTCGCGCTGGAGCCTAAGATCGTACTGCCGGAAGTTGGGGCTGTGGGCATTGAAAATTCCTGGGCCGTGACAACGGAAGGCGTCGAAAAGATCACGTGCTGCCGGGAAGAGATCATCGATCTGCTCGGATAAGCCTCACGGCTCCGCACCACTCCTTGGGGTTGGGCTGCCGCGGCAGTGCGGCGAGGCTAACGGTATGATTTAGTGGGCGGCGGTTTGTGGCGGGGGCGGAACGGCTATCCCCATCTTCTCCGCCCTTTCCATCATATAGCGGTAGGCTGCCTCGTACTCATTGGGAATTATCCCGTCCAGGATGGCATCTTTGATCGAGCTTTTCAAAGCTCCCACTTCGCGGCAAGGTTCTAAGCCGAATATAGCCATGATCTCCCCGCCGTCGATGGGGGGTTGGAAGTTGCGGACCCTGTCTTTTTCTTCGATGTCTTTAAGTTTCCGGCGTACCAAGCGGAAGTTGTTCAGGAAGCGTTCCTTGCGTTCGCTGTTCCTGGAAGTGATGTCGGCCTCGCAAAGCATCATCAGGTCGTCGATGTCGTCACCGGCTTCAAACAGTAACCGGCGGACGGCCGAATCGGTCACTTCCTCGTCGGCTATGGCAATGGGGCGCATGTGCAGGCCCACCAACCGCTGGACGTATCTCATCTTCTCGTTCATCGGGAGCTTCATTTTCCGGAAGATGTCCGGCACCATCTTTTCGCCGATGAAATTGTGGTTATGGAACGTCCATCCGGCGCGAGGCTCCCAGCGCTTGGTCACCGGCTTGGCTATATCGTGCAGCAGCGCCGCCCAGCGCAGCCAGAGGTCGCCGGTATGCCTGCCGATATTGTCCAGGACTTCGATGGTGTGGTAGAAATTATCTTTGTGACCGCGGCCGTTCCTCACTTCAATGCCCTGCAAGGCGTGCAGTTCGGGGAAAATAACAGCAAGCAGCCCCGAACGTTCGAGATCGATGAAACCTTTGGACGGAACGGGAGAAAGGATGATCTTGTTCAGCTCGTCGGCGATGCGCTCCCCGGAGACGATCGTTATCCGCTCGCGGTTGCGGGACAGCGAGTCGAATGTTGCATCGTCAATATAAAAACCGAGTTGGGTGGCAAAGCGGATGCAGCGCATCATCCGCAACGGATCGTCGCTGAACGTCACATCGGGGTCGAGCGGCGTACGGATCGTCTTTTCTTTCAGGTCGGCCATGCCGTTGAACGGGTCAACCAGCTCTCCGAAGCGATCGCTGTTCAGGCATACAGCCATGGCATTGATGGTGAAGTCTCTGCGGAGCTGGTCGTCCTGCAACGTACCGTCTTCCACGATTGGCTTACGCGAACCTCGCTGGTAGGATTCTTTGCGCGCGCCGACAAACTCAACTTCAATACCCTTGTATTTAACCTGTGCCGTACCGAAGTTCTTGAATACGGTCACCTTAGCCGGTTTCCCAAGCCTTGCGCCAAAGGCTTTAGCCATTTCGATGCCGCTCCCCGCCACAACCACATCAATATCTTTGGACGGGCGTTCCAGAAACAAGTCCCGCACGTATCCTCCGACAACGTAACATTCAAGTCCAAGACGATCGGCTGTTTCCGACAACGTGCGAAATACGTCCCGGTTAAAACACTGTTTAAGTTCCTCAGGTGTAAGATTGATCATTGCTTCTCTTTTATTTTAGGGGGGCAAAAATAAGGTTTTAGTCTCTAAAACCTTATTTTTGCCGATAGTAATACAGTAAAAGAACCAAATATGAAAAGACTGTTCATCCTCTCATTTGCTTCCTTGCTGCTGGCTTCCTGCGGAGACGGAACAGAGAAGAAGGCGGCCGGAAGACTTCAATCGGCCCGCCTGGCTTTTGAATCCGGCAACTACAACCGGGCCAAAGTAGAAATAGACAGCATCAAAATACTTTATCCCAAAGCATTCAACGCGCGGAAAGAAGGCCTCAGACTGATGCTACAGGTAGAGATGAAAGAACAGCAGACGACCCTCGCCTACTTGGACAGTCTGCTTGCAAATAGACAGGCTGCTTTTGAGGCTGTCAGAGGAAAGTTCGTCCTGGAAAAAGATACGGCATACCAGGAAACAGGCCATTACTTCCATCCCACGCAGGTAATCGAAAAGAACCTGCACCGTTCTTATCTGCGCTTCCGGGTAAACGAAAGAGGAGCCATGTCCATGACCTCTATTTACTGCGGGCCGTCCAATATCCACCACAGAGCCGTAAAGGTCACTGCTCCCGACGGCTCGTTTACAGAAACACCCGCATCCGGCGACAGTTACGAGACCACAGACCTGGGCGGGAAGATCGAAAAAGCAGATTATCCGCTGGGACAAGACGGGAATGTGATGGGCTTCATCTACCTGAACCACGACAAAAACCTGCGGGTAGAGTATCTGGGAGACCGGAAATACACCACAAGCCTGCCGGTCTGCGACCGGCAGGCATTGAAGGAAACGTATGAGCTTTCGCAGATCCTCTCGGCCATAGAGCAGATCAAAAAAGAAAAAGAAGAAGCCCTTCTGAAGACAGGTTTTATCACCCGCCGGATAGAAGATAACCGGAAAAAGGATCCGTCCGAATGAACGTAAGATTAGAAGAGCTGCAAGAAAGCGATCTGCCTTTCGTAAAGGAGGTATACGACTACTATACGCTCCAAAGCACCGCCGTTTACTCCATCAAACCGGTGAGTATCGAAGACATCCGGTCATTCCTCCCCGTCCGCGACCCGGTCTACCGTTCTTACATCATTAAATCCCCCGGAGATGAGACCATCGGGTTTTGCTACTTCAACAAGTTCAAGCCGCGCGAGGCCTACCGCATCTCTGTTGAACTAACCATTTACTTCAAACAGGAATTTACCGGCAGGGGATATGGCCGTGATGCGATGAAACAAATGGAGGAGATCATCAAGGCCGGCGGCTTTCACAATATTGTGGCGCTTGTCGGAGGCGAGAACGAAGCAAGTATCCGTTTGTTCGAAAAGTGCGGATACGCCTGCTGTGCACACATTAAAGAAGCGGCGGAGAAATTCGGTCGCAAGCTGGACTTGATAATCTACCAAAAAATAACAGGCTGCGCTAACAATTCAGTTCGGTTTTAATGTAGCGGGACAGCGTCGAGCGGGACACACATAGCAGCAGTGCCACAGACCTTTGCGACATTCCTTGCTCAAGGTATCTCATGATCACCCGCTTATTATCATGAAGAACCTTCGTTTTCGTTGAGCTACCCGTTTTCCGTCCAAGCTTCTGGCCCTCTATCTTCCGGCGGGCAAGCGCTTCTCTCGTACGTATCGAGATCAGGTTCCGCTCTATTTCGGCCACTAAGCCAAAAGCAAATCCGAGAACTTTACTGTTAATATTATCCTGGAAAATGTACCCGTCTTTCGTACTGTATAATGTGATCTTCTTTTTTATACAGAGATTAAGAATATTCATAATGTCAAGGAGAGTCCTGCTCAAGCGTGATATTTCCGTAACGATCAACAAGTCTCCGGACTTCATTTTCCGTAAGAGCTTTGAAAGTTTTCGTTCTTTTGTACTCACCGAACCACTTACCGTTTCCTTATGCCACTCATTAATTTTAAGGCTGTTTCTATTTGCAAATCGTAAAATCTCATTTTTCTGATTCTCCAGAAACTGTTTCTCTGTACTTACTCTTAGATAAGCAATTACCATAATGATTAATTTTTAAAAAGTTAATACTTGTCTTGTTGCTTTTCAAGTGGGAAAAGATACGCTTATTTTCTTTCATAGCACTTTCTCCGGCTGGGAAATCGCAAATATTTTGTCGTAACACTTTCCCTGACAGGGAAGACGCCATGATTTTTTTATGTGCATCTGCAGGATAATTAAAGAATATTTTGGAGATAGGCGGGCGTTTTCAACTAAGGTTTCTGCAACATTCACCTTCATTTCATTATCTTTGTTGCATGTTATTAATCCGATCAATAAAGAAACAAATATGATGTATACATGGTTCGAGTGTAAAATACGCTACGAAAAAACGATGGAAAACGGGATGAGCAAGAAGGTAACAGAACCTTATTTGGTTGACGCCTTGAGTTTTACGGAAGCCGAGAAAAGAATTATAGAGGAGATCACTCCTTTTATTACCGGAGAATTTACGGTATCGGACATCAAACGCGCCAATTACAGCGAACTATTCTTCAGCGACGAAGATTCTGCCGACCGCTGGTTCAGATGCAAAATTGTATTCATTACGCTGGATGAGAAAAGCGGAGCTGAAAAAAGAACTTCTACCAACATGCTTGTCCAAGCGGCCGACCTGCGTGATGCGGTAAAGAAGCTGGATGAAGGTATGAAAGGCACAATGGCCGATTACCAGATCGGTTCGATAACAGAAACCATGATCATGGACGTATTCCCCTACGCTGAGGTAAACGACCGGCCGGAAGTATAACAAGCCCCGTATTCCTTGACATGAGTATAGCAACTCAATTATACGAAGTGCAACAAGCCTTGCCCCAAGGGGTAAGGCTTGTTGCCGTTTCAAAATTCCATCCGAAAGAAACCATTGGGGAAGCGTACCGCGAAGGGCAGCGAATCTTCGGTGAGAGCCGTGCGCAAGAGCTGAAAGCCAAGTACGAAGCCCTGCCCAAAGACATTGAGTGGCATTTCATCGGCACGCTGCAAACCAATAAGATAAAGTATATCATTCCCTACGTGGCCATGATACATGGCATTGATTCATACAAGCTATTGGCAGAGGTCGACAAACATGCGCAGAAAGCCGGAAGGATAGTCGATTGCTTATTGCAGCTTCATATCGCACAGGAAGAAACCAAATTCGGGTTCAGCTTCAACGAATGTCGTGACATGCTCAACGAAAACCGGCAACCATGGGAACACGTCCGTATCCGCGGCCTCATGGGAATGGCCAGCGATACGGACAACGAAGAGCAAATCAAAAAAGAATTTTGCGCTTTATATACATTCTTCAGGGAACTGAAAAGCACTTCCTTCGCCGCACAACCGACATTCAATGAATTGTCTATGGGGATGTCTCACGACTACCAGCTGGCAATCGCCGAAGGAAGCACATTGGTACGGGTGGGAAGCCGGATCTTCGGCCAGAGGCCGGCAGCCCGCTTCTAACTGCCGGTTACTTTTTTATCCAACTCTTCAAAGCAGGAATTTTTGCTCACAAATTCGGGGACAATATCTTTCATCGCCTTTACAATCTCTACCTGATTGTACGTATAGCTCAGGTCGATCAAGCGTTCTATACGTTTCTTTATATCATTATAATCATACTCACGCACGTTGGCGATCATGATCTTATCATGGTGGGTAGTCTTGGTCAGCTCTTTATCGTTCAACAGTTCCTCGTACAGTTTTTCTCCGTGGCGTAAACCTGTAAATTCGATCTTTATACCCGTGCGTCCTGAAAGGTTGATCATCCGTTTGGCCAGGTCGACGATCTTCACCGGATCACCCATATCGAAGATATAGATCTCTCCGCCGTTGCCCATACTCCCTGCTTCAAGCACCAAGCGGCAGGCTTCGGATATGGTCATGAAATAACGGATGATCTCCGGATGGGTCACCGTTACCGGGCCGCCCCGTTGGATCTGGTCGCGGAAACGGGGTATAACCGAGCCGTTGGATCCCAGAACGTTGCCGAAACGCGTCGTAATAAACTTAACCGGAGACTCTTTTGTTTCTTGTAATTTCTTGGCCAACGTCTGTACGTATATCTCCGCCAGCCGTTTGGAGCAACCCATCACATTGGTTGGATTCACCGCCTTATCCGTAGAGATCATCACAAACTTCTCTACATTGTACTTCACTGCCAGGTCGGCCAGGATACGCGTTCCGGCTACATTTACCTGAACGGATTCGGATACGTTGTCTTCCATCATCGGTACATGCTTGTAAGCTGCGGCATGGAAGATGTATTGCGGCTTGAGGTCCTGAAAGATGATCTCCATACGGCTCTGATTTGAGATGTTGGCAACGATCGTCTTTGCATCTACGGCGCGCCAGCGGTCTTGCAGCTCCAAACGAATATCATGGAGCGGCGTTTCGGCCTGGTCTACCAATATCAGCCTATAGGGATTGAACGAAATAACCTGGCGCATGATCTCGCTGCCGATAGACCCGGCGGCCCCGGTTATCAGCACGCGTTTTCCTTCCAGGTGGGAGGCAATCTTGTGAATATCTACCTGTATCGTTTCACGTCCCAGCAGGTCTTCAATCTGTATTTCCTTGAGCTGTACCGCTCTGAGGATATTGCTGTCCCAACTGCTCAATGGCGGAGCTGTAAGCAAACGGATATTGTGAGCCAGGAATTTATCGGTGATGTCCGATTGCTTCAGTACATTCATCTTCAAAGGGGAAACGATCAGTGTATGCACATTCTGTTCTTCCATCTTCTCAAAAATAGTTTCATCATTGGCATAGACTTTCACTCCCATCATCACCTTGCCGATAAGTTCCGGTTCGTCGGCAATAAAGCCCCGGAGGCGGTAATGGTTCTTCAGATTGACCCGGAGGGATTTCGCAATGTTTACCCCAACCTCCTTGGCTCCATAAATAAATACATTGGCGCTGCGATGCCTGTCAAAATTGAGCAGTTCGTAAAACATCTTCACGACCACACGTAAGCCCGACATCATCGCAAAGTTGATCACATAGGCCATGAAAAAGATGCTGATCCTTCCGATATGTTTATCTGCTATGACGTCCAGCACTGTATTTATTATTATAAGTACTCCGTACGACACCGAAAGCGCCACAAATATCCGCATAATATCTACAAACGACGAAAAACGAAGCACGTTGGAATAGGTCCGGAATATTCTGAAGAAAATAAGGTTAACAAACATAGCCCCCAGAATAGTTTTTGCCAATGAAGACGTCTCTTTAAAGGCGTCTTGAAAACCGTAACGGAGGACATAGGCCAGAAAACAGGAAATAACAACTACCGATATATCAATAAGTAGAATCGTCCATATCGGCAATACTTTAGCAGAAAGGTAGCGATGAAAAAAACTTCTCTTCATAATAGTACGTACAATTTGTGTTTAAACGACGTAAAGATACATATTTCCATGAATCAAGCGCTATTTTATAATGGACAATTGACAACGGGCCATTAAGAAGCCCGCTACGCATTTGAAGTGTAGCGGGTTATACTCATTTACCATTTATTACCGGCATAATTCATCCGGTTTTAATGTTATAATTCAATGTCGTTTAATTGAGTGAAATCCTTCGGCGTCTTAATGTGATTTTGATAAAACACATTTTTCAATAGTTTGCATTTAGCTTGTAAAGCATTAAATTGTCCTATTACTTGAATACCCCCTCTCCTTTGACCCAAGTCGGAGTGAAGCTGTTGGTGCGAAATCTACTTATTTATATAATGGGCAGTTGTGATTCACATCATGAACTGCCCATAATGCTAATGCTAAAAACGAACCGGCTAAGCAAGGATCTGCACTGTCATCATATCATTGCATCTCATTGCATCTCTTCCCCCTCTCCTTTGGAGAGGGCTGGGGTGAGGCTGTAGGGCTGTTGGCTATTCTTTGACACAACGCACCGGGATCCCACGGGCCCGGGCGTAGCCGTTGTTCACGAGGAAGGCGCCGCTGCTGTAGACCATAACTATGGCGTTGTAGCGGCCGGCATCAATGGGGCGCGGCGTGGAGGCAGTCCAGCAGTAGCCGAAATCGCCTACGTAGAGGAGACTCCCATCGCTTCCGTCACGGCGCCCGGTGGCGGGGTACAACGCGTTAGTGCCCCAATTGTAACCATTGGAAAAACCGCTGGTAGAAGTCATTTTATACCAAGGACTGGAGACATCAGATTTACCATTATTATAGTCGACAGGAACGCGCCAACCCGAAGGACAAGGATCGTAAATTGTCTTTGTACCTCCATTATATGAATGGCCCCACAACGTACTATCACGGGAAGCATAAAGCCAATCGAATTCCGACTATGCTAAAAAAATCTCTCTTTTAGCCTAAAATAATTCGTATACCAGAACCGGTTTATTCTAAGTCCGATCGCTTACATGAGGTTGCTTGCCAGCTCGCTTAGCTCGCTCCGTTCTCCTTTAATTAAGTTGACGTGGGCAAATAGATTCCGGTCTTTCATCCGGTCAATCATATAGACTAATCCGTTTGACTGGCTATCCAAGTATGGCTGATCTATCTGTTGAATATCTCCGGTAAATACCATCTTTGTTCCTTCGCCGGCGCGGGTTATGATCGTTTTGATCTCGTGCGGGGTAAGGTTTTGCGCTTCGTCGATGATGCAGTATGTTTCGCTCAGGCTTCGCCCACGGATAAAAGCCAGCGCTTCAATCACAAGCTGCTCGCTCTTTTGCATGTCTTCCAAACGTTTATACTCCGGGGAGTTTGTTTGGAACTGCCGCTTAATAACGCTTAGGTTATCGAATAGCGGTTGCATGTACGGCGCAACTTTTTCTTTTGCATTTCCCGGAAGAAAACCAATATCTTTATTGGACAGGGTTACAATAGGGCGCGCCAACAGAACCTGTTTATAATCGGCGATATTCGCCAAAGCGGCCGCCAAAGCCAACAGCGTCTTACCCGTTCCGGCTTTGCCGGTCAGCGCAACCAGTTTAATATTCGGGTCGTTAAGTACTTCAAACGCAAAGCTCTGTTCCGCATTGCGAGGCTCGATGCCATAGTTACGTGTTTTATTTACCTTATGGATGGCGTGGGTAAAAGGATTGTAGCGCGCCAGAACACTGTTGCGGTCGCTCTTCAACACAAAACACTCATTGGGGCGCAGCACGGATTTAAAGTCAAATTCATTTATGTCAATCCCTTCTTTGGAGGAATAGATCCGATCGATCAACGCCGGCGCTATGTCTTCAAACACCTCATTCGATTTCTCGAAGATATCGACATTCAAGACCTTATCGTTGATATAATCTTCGCAGAGAATGCCTATTGACCGCGCTTTCATCCGTAAGTTCACATCTTTGGACACCAACACCGTCTTTGTCTTCGGATGTTTCTGCCTCAAGAAATCGGCTACGATCAGGATTTGATGATCCGGTTTACGTTCCGGAAACGAAGCCGTGACGGTATCCGAGCGCACCTCTCCCGTTACAATAAACAGCTTGCCCATCCCCTCTCCGAGCTTGGCGCCCTTAGTGAACAGGTCGTTGTCCGTAATCAGATCCAACTGCCTGAGGAACTCCCTGGCATTGAAATTGATCTGTTCGTTCCCTTTCTTGAATTTGTCTAATTCTTCCAATACTACGATCGGAAGGTAAATGTCATTCTCTTCAAAATTCTTCAAACAATCGTAATCGTGAAGGATCACATTCGTGTCAAGTACGAAATTTTTCTTTGTTCCCATGGTTTCATCTATTATTAAATTATTAATATTTGTAGCTCTTTCATTTTCTCTCTTTTTAATGTCGTTTTTAAAAGTAGGAAATAAAGAATCATCCAAGATTTATTTTTTAGTTAAATTTTATAAAGATGAATTACCTGCAAACGCTGGATTACCTGTACAACAGTATGCCTATGTTCCAACAAATCGGAAGCCAGGCCTATAAAGAAGGCTTGGAAAACACTCGCGCTTTGGATAACTACTTTCGCCATCCCCATTGCAATTATAAAACAATCCATGTGGCAGGAACCAATGGTAAAGGAACTTGCTCGCATACGCTGGCCGCTATCCTTCAAAACGCCGGATATAAAACAGGACTTTACACCTCCCCCCACCTTGTGGACTTCCGCGAGCGTATCCGTGTTGACGGCGCTCCCGTGAGCGAAGAATATGTTGTCCGGTTTGTTGCGGAACATCGGGCGTTTTTTGAACCTTTATTTCCTTCTTTCTTTGAGCTGACCACAGCCATGGCCTTTCTTTATTTTGCCGAAGCTAGTGTTGACGTGGCGGTTATTGAAACCGGATTGGGCGGACGGCTGGATTGTACCAACATCATTCGTCCGGATCTATCCCTGATTACCAATATCAGCTTCGACCACACCGGGCTATTAGGAGATACGCTCGCAAAGATAGCCTTCGAGAAAGCAGGTATTATCAAGCCGGAAGTTCCCGTTGTTATCGGCGAGACGACCGCCGAAACCAAACCCGTATTTGTACGGCAGGCTAAAGAAAAGGATGCCCCTGTTTACTTTGCCGAAGAAGAACAGTTGCTGCAAAGCGCATCTATGAATGAAGAATACGGATGGGTCTATCAAACGAAGAACTATCCGAATCTTCGGGGTGAGCTTCGCGGCTTGTACCAGTTAAACAATACAAATACGTTACTGTCAGCTATTGCACGCTTGATTGAAAGCGGTTACGGGATAAAAGAAAAGAATGTGTATGAAGGATTTAGCCGGGTAAGCGAACTTACCGGCCTCATGGGGCGCTGGCAGAAATTGCAGGATCATCCGGCCCTTATCTGCGATACGGGGCACAACGCTGCCGGCATCTCATGTATCGTCGAACAGCTTAAGCATCTGCCCTGCAAGCATCTGCGTATGGTGATCGGTATGGTAGACGATAAAGACATCCATGGAATACTTGCCCTCCTGCCTTCCGAAGCAACCTTTTATTTCACAAGGGCATCCGTCAAACGCGCCTTGCCGGAGAACGAGTTAAAGCGGCGCGCCAATGCAGCCGGTCTTCGGGGAGAGGCCTACCCTGATGTTGTTATTGCTGTCAAGGCGGCGCAAAAAGAAAGCCTCCCCGAAGATTTGATCTTCGTAGGAGGCAGTAGCTTCGTTGTGGCTGACCTGTTATCGCACCGCGATGCACTCAATCTCTACTGACGCACCCTTCGGAAGTTCCTTTACGGCAAAGGCCGAGCGGGCGGGAAAACCGCCGTCGAAATAAGTAGCATAAACCTTGTTCATATCGGCAAATGCAGCCATATCGCTCAGATAAACGGTTGTTTTTACGACATGCCCCATCGTTAAACCGGCAGCTTCGAGAATATGCCTGATGTTCTCAAGGGATTGCCGGGCCTGGTTCTCAATGCCCGTCGCCATATTTCCCGTTACAGTGTCAATCGGCAACTGGCCGGAAACGAATACCATACCATTGGCTTCAATAGCCTGACTATAGGGGCCTATTGCTCCCGGAGCTTTCTCGCTTACAATGACTTTCTTCATGATCTTTTCATTTTACACTTGTTTAGAAAGCGAAGGTAAGAAAAAAATGCCGTTAGGCTTAGTTAGGCTTAAGGTGGCGTCCCTGATGGGATGCGTCACCACCCCCTTACGACAAGGCGCCTTTTGGATTATTGTCAGGGAATGATGCACGCTTCTTCGTTATTTTTGTATTTTTGCGTCTCTTAGAATCGAATAAATTAAATCATAAAACAGTGGGAGAAACTAAGTATATTTTTGTCACAGGTGGTGTGGCCTCTTCGCTTGGAAAGGGCATTATTTCATCATCTATAGGTAAGCTGTTGCAGGCAAGGGGCTATAACGTAACCATCCAAAAGTTTGACCCTTATATTAACATTGATCCGGGAACACTGAACCCGTACGAGCATGGCGAATGTTATGTTACGGCAGACGGTCATGAGGCCGACCTCGACCTGGGGCATTACGAACGTTTCCTGGGAATAGAAACCACCAAGGCGAACAACATCACCACCGGGCGTATCTATAAAAGCGTTATCGACAAAGAACGCCGCGGCGACTTTCTGGGCAAAACCGTGCAAGTGGTTCCTCATATCACCGATGAGATCAAGCGCAACATCAAACTGCTCGGAAACAAGTATAAGTTTGACTTTGTAATCACAGAAATCGGCGGCACCGTGGGCGACATTGAATCACTGCCCTACATGGAGAGTATCCGCCAGCTTAAATGGGAACTGGGGCAAAACGCGCTCTGCGTGCACCTGACTTATGTACCTTTTCTGGCGGCAGCCAAGGAGCTGAAAACGAAACCGACCCAACACTCGGTAAAAGAATTGCAATCCCTTGGAATCCAGGCTGACGTTCTGGTTCTCCGTTCTGAGCACGACCTAAGCGCCAACCTGCGGAAGAAGGTCGCCTTGTTCTGTAATGTGGAAGAAAAGGCGGTAGTACAGTCGGTTGACGTACCTACCATTTACGAGGTGCCGCTGAAGATGCAGGAACAGCATTTAGACAAAACCATTCTCCGCAAAATGGGACTTCCAATCGGTAAAGATCCGGAGCTGGAATCCTGGCGCACATTTCTTTCCCGCCGCGCAAAGGCTTTCGAGATCGTCACCATCGGGCTGGTCGGCAAGTATGTAGAACTACAGGACGCCTATAAATCAATTCTGGAGTCGCTCTCACAAGCCGCGACCTACAACGACCGGAAATTAGTGATCGAATACATTCAGTCGGAAACACTGATGCCGGAAAACATAGACGAAAAACTCGGCAAGGTGGATGGCGTTGTCATCTGTCCGGGATTCGGCTCGCGCGGAATAGAAGGCAAGTTCCTTGCAGCCCGATATACTCGCGAACGTGACATTCCTACATTCGGCGTCTGCCTGGGTATGCAATGCCTTGTCGTTGAGTTTGCCCGCAATGTACTGGGATATGCCGGGGCGAACTCCGTGGAGATGGACGAGAAAACCCCATACAATGTGATCGACATCATGGAAGAACAGAAAGCGGTGACCAATATGGGAGGAACAATGCGTCTCGGAGCATACGAGTGTGTGATCGCCAAAGACTCCAGGGTGTTTGGCATCTACGGTCAGGAACATATTCAAGAACGTCATCGCCACCGTTATGAGTTCAACAATGACTATCGCCGGGAATACGAGCAGAACGGAATGAAATGCACAGGCATAAACCCGGAATCCGATCTGGTGGAAATCGTTGAGATCCCTACGCTCAAATGGTATATCGGCACACAATTCCATCCGGAATACAGAAGTACGGTATTGAATCCCCATCCTTTATTCCTGTCGTTCATCAAAGCAGCTATCAATAAATAAAACAAATATATAAAACAGATAACTATTCAATATGGATAAAAACACCATCACCGGGCTTGTACTGATTGCTCTCTTATTAATCGGATTCAGTTATTTCGGCCGTCCGGACCAGGAACAATTGGCTGCATGGAAACGGCACAATGACTCCATCGCCGCCATACAACAGCAGGAAGAAAAGGTCAAAGCCAAAACTGCCGCTGTTGCACCGGCCGATGAAGAAGAAGAGAGCAGGACAGACTCGGCTTCTATCTTCTTCCTGTCGTCTCAGGGAGAAGAAGTTTTCACAACTATCGAAAACGAACGGATAAAGATCACGCTGACAAACAAAGGCGGGCGGGTATATTCGGCCTTGCTGAAAACCTACAACGATCAGGAAAAACAACCCCTGGTGCTCTTCAACGAGAAAGATGCAGAGATAAACTTCTATTTCTATAATAAGAAAGAAACGATTCAAACAAAAGACTACTTCTTCCGGCCCGTAGAGAAAACAGCCAACAGTGTAACCATGCGTTTGTTTGCGGATGATTCCAGCTACATTGACTTCGTCTACGTTCTCCGTCCGGACAATTATATGGTGGACTTCACCATCCGGGCAAACAACATGGGCGACAAGCTGTCGGCATCCACTCAATACGTAGACATCGAATGGTATCAACGCTCCCGCCGGCACGAACGCGGATTTACTTATGAAAACCGCTTGTCGAACCTGACATACAAATACACAAACGACAATTCGGATTACCTGTCTGAATCGAAAGACGAAGAGAAATCCGTACCCGAACGCTTGGACTGGATTGCATATAAGAACCAGTTCTTCTCCTCCATATGGATTGCCGATCAGAGCTTTGACAAGAATGTGTTGAAATCCAAGCTGGAAAAACAAGGCAGCGGATATGTAAAGAACTACTCCAGCGAAATGAGCACATTTTTCGACTCGAAAGGCGAAGAGCCGACAACTATGCACATATACTTCGGCCCCAACCACTACAAAACACTTAAAGCATTCGACAAAGGCCGCAAAGACAAGTGGAAACTCCACGACCTGGTCTATTTGGGCTGGCCCGTTGTTCGCCAAATCAACCAATGGTTCACAATCAACATCTTCGACTGGCTATCCGGCTGGGGACTAAGCATGGGGGTTGTACTGCTGCTTATGACCATCATCGTGAAGATCGTTGTCTTCCCGGCCACATGGAAAACATACATGTCTTCGGCCAAGATGCGCCTGCTCAAGCCACAGATTGAAGAAATCAGCAAGAAATATCCGAAGCAGGAGGATGCGATGAAGAAACAGCAGGAAACGATGGCGCTGTACAGCAAGTACGGAGTCAGCCCGATGGGCGGATGCCTGCCGATGCTGCTTCAATTCCCGATAGTGATGGCCTTGTTTATGTTTGTTCCCAGCGCAATCGAGTTGCGTCAGGAAAGTTTCTTGTGGGCAGACGACCTTTCAACCTACGACGCGCCCATCACCCTCCCGTTCGACATCCCTTTCTTAGGCGACCACCTGAGTTTATTCTGCCTGCTGATGACCGTAACCACGATACTGAATACGAAGTTCACAATGGCCCAACAAGAAACGGGACAACCGCAAATGGCAGCCATGAAATGGATGATGTACCTGATGCCCGTCATGTTTCTGTTCATCTTGAACGATTACCCTTCGGGTCTTAACTACTACTATTTCATCTCAACATTGATCAGTGTACTGACCATGATCGTTCTACGTAAAACGACGAACGAAGATAAACTGCTGGCGCAACTGGAAGCCAACAAAGCCAAAAACATGAATAAAAAGAAATCAGGCTTTGCCGCCCGTCTGGAAGCGATGCAAAAAGAACAGGAGCGGCAGATGAAAGAACGCGCAAAAAAACAAAAGAAATAAAAACGAAGCGCTAACTCTATATAAATATGAAACCGGTAAACCTAATGATGATATCAGCGGCAATGATGCTGGCTTCCTGCAACACGCAGGATACGGGAAATGCCAAACCCATCGGGAAATCGAACATCAAGATCGAAGGAAAACGAATGACTCCCGAAGCGCTGTGGGCAATGGGGCGCATCGGTGGCCTGTCTGTTTCTCCAGACGAAAAACAAATAGCCTACACGGTGGCTTATTATAGCGTCGAAGAAAACAAAAGCAACCGCGAAGTGTTTGTGATGAACGTTGATGGAACGGACAACAAACAAATCACCTGCACACCCCACGGCGAAAACGAAGTGGTATGGATCAAGGGAGGAAGCAAGCTGGCCTTCCTGTGCACAGAAAGCGGAAGCAGTCAGCTATGGGAGATGAACCCGGACGGAAGCGGCCGCAAACAACTCACCAACTACGACGGGGATATTGAAGGCTTCGCTTTCTCGCCCGACGGGAAAAAGCTGCTGTTCATTTCGCAAGTTAAAACCGTAAAGGGCACAGCAGACAAATACCCCGATCTCCCCAAAGCCACAGGTATCATTGTAAACGATCTGATGTACAAGCATTGGGACGAATGGGTAACAACAGCTCCCCACCCGTTCGTTGCCGATTTCGACGGCAACGGCATCGGCAATATCATAGATATAATGAAAGGCGAACCCTACGAAAGTCCGATGAAACCTTTCGGGGGCATGGAACAATTGGCCTGGAATACGGCTTCGGACAAGGTTGCGTATACCTCCCGCAAGAAAACCGGAATGGCCTACGCCGTATCTACCAATTCGGACATTTACATCTATGACCTCAAGACCAAAGAAACCGTAAACATGACCGAAGGCATGATGGGATACGACACCAACCCGCAATACTCGCCCGACGGCAAAGCCATTGCATGGCTGAGCATGGAACGCGACGTCTACGAAGCCGACCAAAACCGCTTGTTCGTCATGAACCTGGAAACAGGCGGGAAACACTTTGCCGGCAAAGCCTTCGAATCCAATGTGGACGATTTCTGCTGGAGCAACGATGCACAAACCATCTACTTCACCGGAGTATGGCACGGGAAAACCCAAATCTATGCGCTAAACATATCTACCGGCTCCGTCAAACAGGTAACAGAAGGCGTTCACGACTACGCATCCGTAGCACCCTGCGGAGATAAACTGATCGCCAAGCGCCATTCCATGAGCATCGCCGACGAAATTTACACCGTCGGCATCAATGACGGCCAAGCAACCCAACTGACTTTCGAAAACCAACACATCTACGACCAGATCGAAATGGCCGGAGTGGAAGAACGCTGGATCAAAACAACAGACGGCAAACAGATGCTGACCTGGGTTGTCTACCCACCACAATTCGACCCGAAGAAGAAATATCCCACCCTGCTTTATTGTCAGGGAGGGCCGCAAAGCGCGGTAAGCCAATTCTGGTCGTACCGCTGGAACCTGCAAATCATGGCAGCCAACGGGTATATCATTGTCGCCCCCAACCGCCGCGGACTTCCGGGATTCGGCTTGGAATGGAATGAAGCAATCAGTGGAGACTATGGCGGGCAATGTATGCAAGACTACTTCTCGGCTATTGACGAAATGTCCAAAGAACCTTTCGTAGACAGGGACCGTTTAGGCTGTGTCGGCGCCAGCTTCGGCGGATTCTCCGTATACTGGCTTGCCGGACATCATGACAAACGGTTCAAAGCCTTCATCGCGCACGACGGTATCTTCAACCTGGAAATGCAATACCTGGAAACCGAAGAAATGTGGTTCGCCAACTGGGATATGGGCGGGGCATACTGGGAAAAGAATAACCCGGTTGCCCAACGCACCTTCGACAACTCACCACATAAGTTTGTCGCCAAATGGGATACGCCCATTCTTTGCATTCATGGCAAAAAAGACTACCGCATCCTGGCGTCGCAAGGGATGGCCGCATTCAACGCTGCCGTACTTCGCGGCGTGCCGGCAGAACTTCTTATCTATCCGGACGAAAACCACTGGGTACTCAAACCCCAAAATGGCATCCTGTGGCAACGCACATTCTTTGAATGGCTGGACAAATGGCTGAAATAAAAGGACGGAACAAGAATAACGGCAGGTATGAGAATAAATATCTTAGTATGCGATTGGTTTGAGGGATTACTCCCTGGTTTCATACCCACATTCCCCCATTTGTTTTACCAACTGTTTGATTCCGTATGCCCACAGCCATCATACCAACTGTTCGATGTGCAGAAAGGAGCGTTTCCCGACGACCTAAAACAAGACGAGCTATATATCGTCGCCGGTAGCCGGGCCGGAGCATACGAAGATATTCCCTGGGTGAAAGCCGTATTGGAATTTATCCGGAGGGGATATAATGGAAACATTAAAATGATTGGGATATGTTTTGGCCATCAAGCCATCGCGCAAGCCTTAGGGGGAAAAGTCGAACCGTCGCCCAAAGGCTGGGGATCAGGTGCAAGAAGATCTGAAATAGTGCACCCCAAAGCCCTGCAATTCTTTCCGGATGGCGAACTTTGCTTATACTATAATCACAATGACAGGGTCGTTACTCTTCCACCCATGGCGGAACAGATTGCAACAAGCGGTTTCTGCGAAAACGAAGCCTTCGTGATAGGACATAACATCCTGTGCTTCCAAGGACATCCCGAATATACCGAAGCATACATGAAACATGTCATTGATACGGCAGAAGCACCTCAAAACATAAAAGAAAAAAGCACGGAAAGCCTGAAAGAAAAGCCCATGAACGAAGAAGCCGCCAAGTGGATGATACATCTCGTCCACCATTGAAAACAACAAGCTATTTCCATCAATAAAAAAAGCCGGAGCTATCACTAAGATAAACTTCGGCTTTCTGTTTGTGCGCCGTGCAACGGCACGGCGCCACATGCTTTATTTCAAAATATCATTGTCGGTTAACGGCTTTCGCCATGTAGATGCTTCCATACCCGTTCCGCAATCTTTCCGGCACTCATGCCATACTCATTTCTCAAATATTTTTGAGAGCCTACCGTACAAGAATACGTATCATTCAAACCTATCTTCATTTGTGCGGCTCTTGAATTGGCAACTTCTGCCAGCACTTCTGAAACAGCACTTCCAAAGCCACCGATAATATTATGCTCCTCTACCGTCACTATCAGATCATAATTGCATGAACATTCCAAAATCACTTCCTTGTCTATTGGTTTCACCGTTGGGAAAGTGTATAAGGCAGGATGGATATTCTTTTCACCCAATATTTCAATAGCCCCCACCGCTTCGTCGAAGATACCTCCGGTAGAAAACAATACCACTTTCTCTCCTTCCATTATCTTCAATGCCTTCCCTATTCTAAAATCAGAGATTGAGTCATGAATCTTTTTCTCCCCACCTCTGCCTAATCTCAGGTAACAAGTACCCGGATATTCATAAATAGCGTGTGTGCAAGCGGCGGCTTCCGTCAAATCCCCCGGAGCCATTACCACCACAGATGGTAAAGCACGCATAATAGCCAAATCTTCCGTAGCATGATGGCTCATTCCCAATGAACCATAAACAAAGCCCCCTCCCACACATACTATTTTTACATCGGCATCATGATAGGCGCAGTCATTCCTGATCTGTTCCAAACAACGCAATGTCGGGAAATTACCGATGGAATAGGTAAACACTTTCTTTCCGGATAAAGCCAATCCTGCGGCAATACCCGTCATATTCTGTTCTGCAATACCCACATTGGTAAACTGCTTCGGCAATTGTTCCCAATAAGGCTTCAGCACGCCAAATCCCAAATCCCCCGTCAACAAATGTACGTCCTTATCGGCTTTCGCTATCGCTATCAGGGTTTTTACAAACGTATCCCTCATGGCTTTTGTTCCTCCAACTCTTTAACAGCAGCCTCATATTCTTCACCTTGAGGTGTACGGTAATGCCACAAAATATTATTTTCCATAAACGATATACCTTTCCCTTTTATGGTATTTGCTATAATCAGTTTCGGGTTTCCATTAGTAAAGGTAGTACGGAAAGCCTTTCTCAATTCATCATGATTGTGTCCGTCAATGCTTAATACATTATAGCCGAAGCTTTCAAACTTTTTATCCAAAGGCGCTAAGGACAGGGTTTCTTCACAAAAATCCAAACTCTGCATCTTGTTGTAATCCACCACAACCGTCAGATTATCCAGTTTATGATGGTGGGCAAACATGGAAGCTTCCCATACTGAACCTTCATCACACTCCCCATCTCCCATCACTACATACAAACGGTAATCTTTATGCCCCATTTTAGCATCTAATGCCATACCCACCGCTACCGATAACCCATGTCCCAAAGAACCGGTAGAAAATTCCACCCCCGGTATCCCTTTATGCGACACATGTCCTGATAAACGGCTACCATCACCATAGTGCGTAGCCAATTCTTCCACAGAAAAGAAACCTTTCTCTGCAAGCGCTGCATAAATTGCCGCTCCTGCATGTCCTTTACTTAAAATTATCCGATCCCTATCTTCTTTTCCGGGATTCTTAGAATCTACGTTTAATATATCATTGTATAAAACAGCAATGATATCTGCAACCGATAAGATAGAACCAATATGTGAGCCACGGGAAATATGAGTCATTTCCACACCATGTCGTTTTATCTTCCAAGCCAATTCTTCACTTGTCATATTTATCTTTTAAGATTAAACTGGGTTATTACTTCTTGAATATCTTTCGGGAGTTCCAAATTTCGAAAAATCATTTTCAAGACAGTAAATGCAATAATTCGGATATCCATCCGGAAATTTTTATGTTCATAATAATAAAGCTGTAGCTCCAGCTTCAAAGGACGGATTCTCTCTACATATTCTTTATCTGGATCTGTAGATTGGGTAAAACTAACAAACTGCTTAAAATGGGCTACTGAAGCCCAATCTGTAATCCCAGGCTTCATTTCTATAATCTTCTTTTCACGATTCGTATACATATTTACATAATAACGTAATTCCGGTCGTGGTCCGACAAAACTCATATCGCCAATCAGAACATTAATCAATTGGGGTAATTCGTCCAACTTAGATTTCCTCAAAAAATGTCCAAAACGAGTTATACGGTTATCATTTTCCCCAACATTCCACTTCCCCTTTCCTTCGGCATCTTTCACCATCGAACGGAACTTGAAGATTCTGAAATCCTTCCCATGCTGCCCTATTCTAACACCCCTGAAAAAAACTCCTCCACGGGAATCTAAAACGATAATCAAAGAAAGAATAATAAAAACGGGACTTATTATTATAAGCCCCAACAAACTAAATACTATATCAAACAATCGTTTCATATTCATTACATATTAGCCCCATCCACGGGAATAATCGCCGACTGCATAAATGATGCCTGCTCACTAGCCATAAAAAGTACGACATCCGCTATTTCTTTCGTGGTGCCAAAACGACCAACCGCTTGATGGTGGCGCAAGAAGTCATTGCATTTTTCCGGATCGATCCGTGTATATTCATCCCAATAACTACCAGGAAAAGCCACTGCACCTGGCATCACAGCCGACATCACGACCCCGGATGCAGCTATCGTACGCCCAACAGTCGTTACATAAGCATTCAAGAAAGCTTTCGCCGAAGCATACAGCGGATTTCCCCGTAACATCTGAGCCGAAATAGAAGATATATGGATAACTCTTCCCCATTTTTGTTCAATCATCGGTGGAATCAGTACGTTATTCAAAGCAATAGCAATACCGGCATTAAACTTCCAGGCATATTCCCATTCCTCCAAAGTACCCAATGCATTACGGCTTACTAAAGAGCCGCCAACATTTTGAATAATGATATCGAAAATCCCTCTTTCCTCTAAAAGCTTATTAGCTAATGTCGTCAAATTCACAGCCATCAAATCACAAGCATAATATCTGTAATCCGCTTCATGAATTCGCTGCATTTCTTTTTGGAGAGAAATTAGTAAATCCCCATTTCGTGCAATAGTAGTTACAATTGCACCTTCTCTTGCAAAAGCAAGAGCTATTTCACGGCCAATACCTTTACTAGCACCAACAATAAGGACAT
>JAITSN010000080.1 GCA_031287715.1 Mediterranea sp. (in: CFB group bacteria) | reverse complement strand
TAAATCCAGTAACCCACTGACGGTGTAATATGGTCGCAGAACTATTACTGCGTATCCGTTAGTTATAGCATATGACCTATAAGATTGTCCGAAACCTTATAGTTAATTGAGTGGTTACTTTTTATCCTGCTACGGGCTACCGTTGGCCTACTTCCGGTACGTTCACCAACACAGGTTCTAGCGGTTACGCATATAGCTGTGCCCGCTCAGGTGCCAGTGCCGTCTTTCTGGGCTTCTGGTCGACGGCCATGAACCCGACGGAAAGCAATAGTCGCGCCTATGGTTTCCCCGTCCGTTGCGTCCAGCATTTACAGCTGCTTAGGTATATTATCAGTATAGCCTCCGGTAGGGGCTACTCGTATAAAAACGGATTTCATTCCGAATGTTGAGTAAAACCCTTGCTCCTTGCGTTTCAAGAATACGTTGGGAAAGCTCTTATTGAATCTTTGAATCTTTAAGTCTCCCGCGTCTGCCTTAAAGACTTATAGCCTTAAAACCTTTTATTATTTACCGGCTAAGATCTTCTTTTGGAGGTTTTCCCCAAAGCTGTTGCATACGATCGTTCAGTGTCTTTTCGGACGCATTGTTTTGGGGTTCCCAGAAATGGCGACCCTTCAGTTCGTCGGGCAGGAATTGTTGTTCTACGAAGTTTCCCTGATAATGGTGAGCATATTTGTAATCCTGTCCATATCCCAGCTGTTTCATCAATTTGGTTGGGGCGTTCCTCAGGTGTAAAGGTACGGGCAGGTTTCCGGTTTCGCGCACGGTTGCCACGGCATTTTCTATGGCCATGTATGCCGAGTTGCTTTTGGCGCTGGTTGCTAAGTAGACGGTGGCTTCGGCCAGCACGATGCGGCCTTCCGGCCATCCTATTTTCATGAGTGTATCAAAGCAGGCGTTGGCCAGCAGTAAGGCGTTGGGATTAGCCAGTCCGATGTCTTCCGCGGCTGCTATTACCAAGCGGCGGGCTATAAAGGCAGGGTCTTCGCCGCCTTCCACCATGCGGGCCAACCAGTAGATCGCTCCGTCGGGGTCGCTGCCCCGTATGGATTTGATGAAGGCAGAGATGATATCGTAGTGCATCTCGCCGTCTTTGTCATAGGCCAGCGGATTTTGTTGCAGGCGTTCCGTGACGATTTCGTCTGTAATGGCCACCGGATCGTTCGGCTCGGCATCAACCACCAATTCCAATATGTTCAGTAGCTTTCGCGCGTCACCGCCGGAGTGTCGAAGTATGGCATCGGTCTCCTTTAATTCTATCCTTCGCTCCTTCAGAATACTATCTGTTGTGATTGCCCGTTGAAGGAGTTCCAGCAGGTCATCATTCTCTAATGGCTTCAATACATAAAGCTGGGTGCGGGATAGGAGAGGGCGGATGACCTCGAAAGACGGGTTCTCCGTCGTGGCTCCAATCAGCGTTACCGTGCCGTGCTCTACGGCTCCCAAAAGCGAGTCTTGCTGCGATTTGCTGAAGCGGTGGATTTCGTCGATGAAAAGAATGGGGCCGGTTTGCGAAAAGAAGCGGTTGTTTTTGGCGCGGTCGATGATGTCGCGCACGTCTTTCACTCCGGATGTAACCGCGCTCAATGTATAGAAAGGCGTTTCCAACTTATTGGCGATGATCTGGGCCAGTGTTGTTTTGCCTACTCCCGGAGGTCCCCAGAGTATGAACGAGGAGATCCTGCCGGATTCGATCATTTTGCGAAGTATGGCTCCGGGGCCTACCAAGTGTTTCTGGCCGATGTACTCATCCAGTGTTTTCGGCCTAAGCCTTTCGGCGAGTGGTTTTGCCATAGTCTTTGGGCATTAGAAAGTCATTATGATCATAAAGCGGATGCCGTGTTTTTTCGTATTCGGGTTCTCCAAATAGTTCAAACGGCGTACGTATTCGATATGTAGTATATCGAATATGTTATAAATGCCGGCGCTGACCTCCATATAAGGCCTCTCCGGATCCATGACGAAGCTCGTCGTTTCTCCGTCGCGCATGGGAAACAGGAAAAGATCACCGTCTCCAGGATTCCTGTATGGGTTGTTTTTGCCGGACAGGTCTCCCCAAAGAGTGCGGAAACGGAGTATTTCCCTCCAATTCAGCTTCTTCAGCAGCGGTATGTTGTTGAATAGCTTGCCGTTCAGGTCATACGTCAGGGAGAACGAGGCGTAGCGGTCGTTCAGGAATTCCATGTTATTGATCAGGGCGAATGTTTCCCTTTGGGCGATGTATGAAAGATTTGCTTCGGGCAGGATCAGCAGCGGGAAGGGCGCTTTGTTCCATTGCACGCCTGCTTTCAGCGTGACATCCGCTTTTCCCCAGGATGATAACCAAAGGCGCTTCCAAAAGCGGGCCTCCGTCAGGTTGAATGTATAATCGCCACCCGTCATCCCTTTGAAACCGGCAGTGTGCGACAAGGTGTAGACCGGAGCGTCTAAGCTAACCGGACGCCGGCGCTGCTTGGTGTTCATATAGGTCTGCCCGGGAGAATAACTTAGCGTGACTTCCCACTCGGAGGTCGTTATATCGTGTACCGGCGTGGCGGCGGCATCATTGCGCAGGTACTGCAATTTGCCTGTGGGTTCGTCATTGCGGTGGCGCAGCGTTGTCTTGACGGAAAAGCCGCCCATCGTTTCCATTTCGTACTCCAATTCCATATTACGCACATACGACATCTGATCGACAGTGGTCATTTTCCATGCGATAAACACATTGTCTTTGTCTGTTGTCAGGAATTTATCCATGGGCGACATCACATCGAAGCGGTATCTGGCCGATATGTTGTGCCGCGGGAACTCGTGCGGGAAAAATTCCCGTTTGTCAAAAGCGTAAGTTACCGCTCCTTCATATTTCCACTTCCGGTCGCGAAGGCCGTAAGCAGCATATCCTTTAAAGAACCAGTTCGGATTGAACTGCGCCGTGGTTTGCCCGCCTGCCCTTAGGCGGGTGCCGTCAATATAATTGCCGGATATAAAGGTGTTTACCGGGCCAACGTCAAACTTGCTTAGAGTTTTTCTGCTGCCGGTTTCAATATAGTCTTCCACGAGGATCTTGAGACCGGTCAGGATATAATTGAAACCTGATAGCTCATGGAACTTGTCTACTAAGCTATCCATTCCTTTTTCACTTTCGGTAAGCGGCGCTTGTCTTGCTTCCGTCCAAAAATCATCTGTCTTGGCTTGCGTCCGGAGGGATTTGACTACATTTTCTTTTTTCTTAAAAAGCTCTGCGTCAAGCGATTCAAAAGAATGGTTGCCGTACCGGGTGGTTCGCCGCACCTGTGCTCCCTGGGCAATATCAATGAGCGATAAGTCTACCACCATGTCATCATCGGCCAGCACCCAATTCCCATCGGGCAACCGTTCAAATTCCTGGGTAATATCCAAGCGTTCTACAAAGTTCACACCGGTATTTTTAGGAAGATTCATCCGGCATCTCTTTATAGCATAAGTCGAGTCGTTCACAACATACAAATGTCCCGTAAACCCGAAATCTTGAGCGTTCCGGGGAACGAAAGCCAAATGGACACATTCGTACTTGCCGATCATGACGGTATCCATTAAGTAGTATTTATAGAAAGAAATGGCCGAAGTACCGGAAACAGGGCTGATAAAACGTTCTTGCAACAAGCGGATGTCATTGTCGTAGAGATTGACATCGGCAAAAACATCATTCAGGACGGTGCCCATCATATCGCCGGTAGAAAAAAGCTCATTGATTCCGTGGGAGCGCGTTCCTTTTATAATGGTCTTCCGGCTTTCGGGCGATTTCCGGTAGATCACTTCCGAGGCTGTCTCCTGAATGGAGAGCGGGAGGATCATCTTTTGGGATTCCGGGGAGATTTCAATCTGATCTTTCATGAAGGGCATTTTCTTAAATATTCCCTTCTCTAATTTCTCCGGGCTGACATCATTCAGCGATGCTTTCATCTTTTGGTATTTATCGTACCGGTAGTAATCGTTCTCCTCAAGTTTATGCAGGGATTTATGCCCGATGACTTTGCGCATAAAGTCCACCGCCGGGTTATTCTTCCGCGAATACCGTTCCTGTCGCGGCTTTACAACAACCTCGCTCAGCATGATGTCGGCAGGACTCATCTTGATATTCAGAAATTTCATTTCCGGATTAATCCGGACTACCTTTACGCGATAGCCGATGGCGGAAAACGTCAGCTCGTTCCAGTCCTTATGCGTATCGATCACATATTCCCCTTTCGTATTCGAGATCGTACCCGTTCCTTTTCCTTTATAAAATACGGATATGTACATCAACGGTTCATTCGTCAATGAATCGGTAATCACTCCCCGGATCTGCGAGAAAGCCTGCGGAGAGATCAGGACAAAAAACAGGAGCAGGCTTATATAGTAATATCGTTGTGCCATGGCCGAGGCATAAAGACTAACCAGATGATTTAGACAGGAGGATCCGGACGATTCGTTCTGCCGTGCGGCCGTCCCAGCGTTCGGGCAGGCTTCCTGTCTTCCACTTGCCGGCCATTAGCGTTTGCATCGCTTCGTCCAGAGCTTCGGGAGATTCCCCGACAAGTTCGTTCGTCCCCAAACGGTATGTTTCGGGATGTTCTGCGTAATTGTTAAGCGTCATACAGGGTATTCCCAGAAACGTAGCTTCTTCGGCCACATTGCCGGAATCGGTGATGATCGCATTGGCGTTGTTCATTAAATAGCCAAACGACAAGTAACTTTGAGGGGGAAGTATATGTAAATGGGGGGCGGCAATCCCTGTGCGTTCTACGGCATCGCGGACGTAGGCGTGCAGCGGAGCAATGATAGGCAATCTTCGGGCATTATTGATTAAAACGGTTAATAATGCTTTCAGGTTTTTCTCATCCTCCAACAAACTCCTGCGGTTGATCGTCAGCAACAGGTATTCCTGAGGCTTCAGGCCAAGGACGGGAAACCATAGGGGTTGAATGAGCCGTCCGCGATTGGAGCGGATGGTATCGATCAATATATTTCCGACGTGATATACATGTTCGGCTTCCGTGCCGGTCTGATTCAAATTCCTGTTGGCAGCCATTCCCGCAGTGAAAAGGTAATCCGAGAGGCCATCCGTAATGATCCGGTTTACTTCTTTTGGTGTATACAGATCGAACGAGCGGGTTCCGGCAACCAAATGGGCTACTTTGATGTTGCGTTTCCGGGCTACAATCGTGCAGCTCATCGTAGCCGTGAGGTCATCGACGACCAGGACTACCGAAGCGGGATTCGTTTTAAGTTCCCTGTCGAAAGCAATCATGACGTGTGCCGCCGATTGAATAGGATCTGTTGTATCCACACCCAAGTATGCATCCGGCGCTTTCATTTGCAAATCGGCAAATAAAGAAGCGTCCAAACTTGCGTCTTGTTCTGTTCCGGTATAAACTAAACGGGAAGAGACCGGTTGTCCCTGTTTTCTTACCGTTTCGATAGCGTGTACGATGGGAGCTATTTTCATGAAATTGGGGCGCGCGGCCGCAACAATCGTTACTTTCATTCCTTGATATATTAAAACCGGTTTTTGCTCCGGCTGTTTCATTGAGCAAATGTACGTGATATTTTCTGAACTTCGCAGTTGGATGTTACGCAAATTATTTGTTTCTTTGTGTATAAGGAAACTGAATATATGACGAAAAGATATGAGTTTTAGAGACGATTTGGTAGGTATGCAAAACGAATTACGCCGATTTGCATATAACTTGACTACGAACAAGGAAGAAATTTCCGATCTATTGCAAGATACATTTATGAGAGCATTAGAGAATGAAGACAAGTATACTCCTGGCACCAATTTCAGAGGGTGGATATATACCATAATGCGTAATGTATTCATTAATAACTACCGGAGGATGATTTGCGAACAAACTTATATAAGCCATATGGAAGATTTATACTACTTCAATAGTCTGTCGCAAGGCTTCGGATTCTATACTGTCGAACGTGCTTACGACCTGAAAGAAATACGCCGTGCCATCAATGCACTTCCGATAGAATACAAAGTGCCGTTCTCCATGTATGTTGCAGGTTTCAAATACCGTGAAATTGCACATAGGTTCGGGGTGCCTCTCGGCACAATAAAGAGCCGTATCTTCTATACGCGCCAAAGATTGCAATATGAATTAAGAGACTTCAAACAGTGAATGGAAAATTGCAAAGTCCCGACAGCCTCATCCACAACCCTCTCCTTTGAAGAGGGTTGGGATGAGGCTGTCGGGTGTTTGTTCGCTCCCTTTTTTATGATTCAGTTACAGATTGAAACTAACTATTTGCAATGTTTACGTGGCAAATTGAGTAGTCATGATGCCATAATCCTTTCAATGTGATATAAAACCGGGTATTTTCCACATAATATTTCCTTGAAGGTTATTAAAAGTAAAAAGTGTTTTTTTATCTTTGTAACAGTTCGTTATCCTTAATTAAACATTAAAAATCTATGAAAAAGGAAATTAAATTCAGTCTCGTATACCGGGACATGTGGCAGTCATCAGGGAAATATCAACCCCGAATCGACCAATTGGAGAAAATCGCTCCGCTAATTATCGAGATGGGATGCTTCTCCAGAGTAGAAACAAACGGAGGAGCATTTGAACAGGTGAATCTTCTGTATGGAGAGAATCCGAACAAGGCTGTCAGAGCATTTACCGATCCGTTCCGCAAAGCAGGGATTCAAACGCACATGCTCGACCGCGGATTAAACGGCTTGCGTATGTTTCCGGTTCCGGCCGATGTGCGTAAACTCATGTACAAAGTGAAGAACGCCCAGGGAGTTGATATCACCCGCATCTTTTGCGGGCTGAATGACGTGCGGAACATTGTGCCGTCCATAAAATACGCCCTTGAGGCCGGGATGATACCGCAAGCCACATTGTGTATCACATGTTCGCCGATACATACCGTAGCATACTATTCGGATATTGCCGATCAGCTAATCGCCGCCGGTGCACCCGAAATCTGCCTGAAAGACATGGCCGGTATCGGACGTCCCGGCATGTTGGGACGGCTAACCCGGTCAATCAAAGAAAAACACCCGGAGGTAATCATCCAATACCACGGACATTCGGGGCCGGGACTGTCTATGGCATCCATTCTGGAAGTATGCCAGAATGGTGCAGACATTATTGATGTAGCCATGGAACCCATATCCTGGGGAAAAATACACCCTGACGTCATCTCCGTGCAGGCGATGCTGGAAGACGAAGGATTCACAGTACCCCAAATAAATATGAAAGCCTATATGAAAACCCGGGCCATGACCCAGGAATTTATTGATGACTTTCTGGGACACTTCATGGACAAAACCAACAGGCATACGTCTTCCCTGTTACTGAAATCCGGATTACCCGGCGGAATGATGGGATCCATGATGGCAGACCTCAAAGGCGCGCACTCCGGAATCAACATGACCCTTAAAGCAAAAAATAAACCGGAACTAAGTATTGATGACCTGCTGGTCATGCTCTTCGACGAAGTTGAATACGTCTGGCCCAAATTAGGATACCCGCCCTTGGTAACCCCGTTTAGCCAATACGTGAAAAACGTGGCGCTGATGAACGTCATGGCGCTGACCAAAGGAGAAGAACGCTGGAGCATGATCGACCGGCATACCTGGGACATGATCCTGGGCAAAAGCGGAAAACTCCCCGGAACACTGTCGCCCGAAATCATCGAAATGGCGAAGGCGAACGGATATGAGTTCTCGGATACAGATCCTCAGGACAACTATCCCGACCAGCTGGACGAATACCGCAAAGAAATGGCTGAGAACGGCTGGGAGCTTGGAGACGACGAAGAAGAACTGTTTGAACTTGCCATGCACGACCGGCAATACAGGGACTACAAATCCGGCATCGCCAAAAAACGGTTTGAAGAAGAACTGCAACGGGCCAAAGATGCCGCATTGGCCGGAAGCGGATACTCCGAAGAAGAAATCCGGAAGCTCAAGCGCACCAAAGCCGAACCGATCGTGGCCTTTGAAAAGGGTAGGGTGATTTGGGAAATCGACGTCGAATCGCCATCTCTGCCGCCCGAAGTAGGGCATAAGTATTGCGAAAACGATACATTCTGCTACATCGCCACACCATGGAGTACATACGATAAAGTCTCGGCCAATTTCACCGGACGAGTCATTGAAGTGTGCGCTAAACAAGGAGCTTTGGTAAACAAGGGCGACGTCCTGGCATATATCGAACGCAGTCATGGTGGGAATAACCTGTGAAAAGAGTAGGGGAAAAAGGGTAGGGGGGTAGCCCCCTGCCCTCAGTTCAAATCTTAGTTCAGCGTAATAAAAATATCGCCGTCAATTTCGCCAGTAGAGACTTTGTCCTCTCTCAGCAACCATCCAAGCCCCAGGTAAAGATCTTTGTCGGTTTTCAATTTGGTAACCTTTTTGATCTCCTTACCTGTAAGGCCTTCCGTTCCGTTCAGTGCATTCCAGATCATACCTGCAATTTCACCGGCTTTTACATTTAACATTCGTTCTGATGTTTTGAGTTTAACATGTTATCCGCGGAGATATGAAATCCCCGTATGAAATTATCCCCGTAAAGGTAACTAATTTTATGCCATACAACACATTTACACTGTTTTTTTAAATCTCCAATACCATCGGGCAATGATCGGAATGTACCGCATCCTTTAGAATATACGCATCCTTCAGTTGCGGAACAACAGCCTCGCTCACCATGCAGTAATCTATGCGCCAACCCTTATTCTTCGCCCGCGAGTCAAAGCGGTAGCTCCACCACGTATACTCCTGTTTCCCGGGATGCAAATGCCGGAACGTATCCACAAAACCCTCGGCAAGGAATCCCGTCATCCATTCACGCTCTTCGGGTAAAAATCCGCTGTTTGTTGCATTGCGAACCGGGTCGTGAATATCTATCGCCTCATGGCAAATATTATAATCGCCGCAAAGGATCAACCTTCTGTGCGTCTTTTGCAACTCTGTAACATACCGCTGGAAAGCAGCCAGCCATTCCATCTTGAAAGCCTGGCGTTCCTCGCCGCTCGTGCCCGACGGATGATAAACGCTGACCACCGACAAGTCGCCATAATCCGCCCGGATAAACCGCCCTTCGTTATCATACACATCCATACCCATCCCATACTCCACATGGTCAGGCTCTTTCTTTACCAAAAGCGCCACCCCGCTATATCCCTTCTTCCGGGCCGAATACAAATAAGATGTATAACCCAGCGCCTCAAAATGTTCGGCGGGATACTGATCCGGCTGCAACTTTGTTTCCTGCAAGCACAACACATCCGGATCAGCCTGCGCCAACCACTCGGGAAAACCCTTGGCCACAGCCGCGCGAAGCCCGTTGACATTATACGTGATTATTTTCATATTTCCACATCATTTTTATTGAGAAGGATCACTTCTTTTTTAGTGCCGGAATGTTTATAGTCATACCCAATGGAAGCACATTCGGGTCCTTAATAACCGAACGGTTGTGCATAAGCAAATAAGGCCATAGATCTTTGGTTCCATAATAACGATAGGAGATCCGTATTAACGTCTGCCCTTCTTTTATGGTGTGGCGTGCTCTTGTGCCGACTATTCTGTAGCTTGTAGAGTCCGGTTTTACCGGCATTTTCGAAAAAGGTACGGTAATTTTTCTTTTGGTATTGTTTACTACAGGCTTAGCAGCAGGCTTTTTTACGGCAACTACGGGCTTTTCGGTTGAGTCTTTCGGTATGGAGTCTGTTACAATTTCTTTTGCCGGCGAAGCTATGATTAGCGGCTGCTTTTCCTTTTCGGAGAAAAGATTGGAATTATAGATTAAGAACAGAATTATACCGCATATTAAAATTGTCAGGATAATAACTAAAGTTCGCACCTCATTCTTGGAAGAATCTTTTTCTTTTTCCCTTGGGGGAGTAGAAACGGTAACAACCTTTTCAGGTACAATCGCTGCAACTTCATTCTCTTCTTTGATAATTTCAGGCTTTTCCTCTACTATTATTATGTCCTCCGGTTCCGGTTCTTCTTCCGTATCGTTAAAATCTATGTCGTCGTTGAGTATGACTGTCTCGAAATGGGCAAACGGCTTATTAATAATGTCCCGTAATGCCGTATCCGGAGTAAATGAGATTTTAGTATGGCTCTGTATCTCAATTCTTTCTCCTGTATTCACATTTATGCTTTCCCGGCTCTCAACACCAACCAGCTTGAATGTACCCAATCCTTTAATTTTAACGGATCTATCTTTTCCAAGTCCTTCTTCTATCAGCGAGAAAAATCCTTTAATGAAGTTTTCGGCTTCTTTTTTTTCAAGCCCTTGATGATTTACCAGTAAATCAATCAAATCTTGGGAGTTTAGTTTTTCACTCATAGTCAATCGTTTATTTGAACTTCTCTTTTAATGCGCTACTGGGCTTGTAGGACAATACAAGTTTAGGAGGTACAAGCATTCGTTCTTGAGTAGTTGGGCTAACAGAAATGCGTTCGGCTTTCTTTTTAACCTCAAAGGAGCCAAATCCTTGAATTGCTACCGACTTACCGTTTTGCAACTCTTCGACCAGTACAGACAATAAGGATTCGATCATTGGGGTGGTTTCCTTAGCAGGTATTCCCAATTTCCGAGAAAGTTCTGCAGTAAATTCTTTATTATTCACGATACGTACATTTTATTAATACGCTGCTATATTAATGAACTTTAATGGAAAATGCAAATTTAGCTTTATTTACCTGTCAATAACCTCTCCAAAAAGGTCAAATTCGTTGGAATCTGTAACTTGCACCCTATAAAAGTTTCCTATAAACAATGCTTTATCTGTTTGTTTAATCAAAACTTCAGGATCTACTTCAGGAGAGTCAAACTCTGTGCGCCCTATGTAGTATTTTCCCTCCATTCTATCGATAATAACCTTGAACTGCCGCCCAATTTTTGAAGCGCCTAATTCTGCTGATATAGACTGTTGAATACGCATTATTTCATTGAGACGGTTATTCTTAGTTTCCTGATCGATTTCGTCTTTGTAGTGCTTGGCTGCGTATGTGCCTTCTTCTTCCGAATATGCAAAAGCTCCCATTCTATCGAACCGGACTTTTCGCACAAAATCTTTCAGCTCTTCAAAATCAGCTTCGGTTTCCCCGGGGTGTCCTACCATAAGAGTAGTTCTAAGGTGTATGCCAGGTACATTTTCCCTGAATTGATCGATAAGATCATACGTTTCCGCCTTTGTAACGTGGCGCTTCATCGCAGAAAGCATATTGTCGCTGATATGCTGCAAGGCTATATCCATGTATTTGCAAACATTATCCCTTTCCCTCATTACACGGAACAGGTCTTTAGGAAAATGAGCCGGATATGCATAATGTAGCCGTATCCATTCTACTCCGGGAATGTCCGATATACGTTCGATCAATTCGGGTAGCATCTGCTTTTTATACAGATCAAGGCCGTAATAAGTCAATTCCTGGGCTATAACTTGAAATTCTTTCACTCCTTGTGAAACCAAATACTTGGTTTCATCGACAATTTCTTCTATCGGGCGGGATACATGCTTACCTGTAATGATTGGAATTGCACAGTATGAACACTTTCTATCGCATCCTTCTGATATTTTCAAATAGGCATAATGTTTGGGAGTTGTCAGGGTGCGTTCTATTTCTATATCATTATGGTACGATTTGCCCAGATCTTCCAATAACTCTTTCCAGTTGAATTTACCATAGTATTTATCTACCTGGGGTATTTCAATCGCTAATTCCTGAAGATAACGCTCCGAGAGGCATCCCATAACGTACAGCTTTTCCAGCTTACCGGTTTCTTTTTGTCCGGCAAATTCCAGAATGACACGAATGGATTCTTCTTTGGCATCGCCGATGAATCCGCAAGTATTTATAACCGCAATATTTCCTTTGGGGTTTTCGGGATCGTGATTAACCTCGTATCCCTCCTCTTCCAGCTGCCTGATCAACTGTTCTGAATCAACCAGGTTTTTAGAGCATCCTAAAGTGATGATATCTATACTCTTCTTCATTCATTTTCTCCGAATAAAGATTCTACAAATTCTTTCTTACGGAAAACTTGCAGGTCTTCTATACCTTCTCCAAGGCCGATGTATTTTACCGGTATCTTGAACTGGTCGGAAATTCCGATCACAACGCCGCCTTTTGCTGTTCCATCCAGCTTGGTAATGGCCATTGCTGTTACTTCAGTAGCTAATGTGAATTGTTTGGCCTGCTCAAACGCGTTTTGTCCGGTAGACCCGTCAAGAACCAGCAAGACTTCATTGGGAGCATCCGGAACAACTTTCTTCATCACATTTTTTATTTTGGTCAGCTCGTTCATTAAACCAACTTTATTGTGCAATCGTCCGGCCGTATCAATAATAACCACATCCGCATGGTTCGCTACGGCAGATCTTAGCGTATCAAAAGCTACTGAGGCAGGGTCTGCGCCCATTTTTTGTTTGATAACGGGTACTCCGACCCTGTCTCCCCAAATAACCAGCTGCTCTACTGCGGCTGCACGAAATGTATCCGCTGCTCCCAAGTACACCGATTTACCGGCTTTCTTGAATTGATATGCCAATTTCCCGATTGTGGTGGTCTTGCCTACTCCATTTACTCCTACTACCATAATTACGTATGGTTTTTTGTCTAATAAGACCTCAAAATCAGCTATGTTTCCGGAATTGTTTTCCGTTAACAGTGCGGCAATTTCCTCCCGTAATATCGTATTGAGTTCTTCCGTATTGATATATTTATCGGAAGAAGCACGTTGTTCAATGCGCTTGATAATATTCAGGGTTGTTTCTACGCCTACATCCGAAGTAACAAGGATTTCTTCGAGATGATCCAGTACTTCATCATCCACTTTTGATTTGCCGGCTATGGCACGAGTTATTTTATTGAATACGCTTTCTTTGGTTTTTGACAATCCTTTGTCAAGCGTTTCTTTTTTTTCTTTAGAAAAGAAATTTAAAAATCCCATGGTGGTAATTTGTTATTATTAAGACTGCTTCGCAAAGATATGTATTTGGAAGTAGTAAAAAAAAGTCCTCTCATTATTGGTTAATGAAAGGACTTTATATTTTTAATCTATTTCTCCGGAATTATTTCTTGAAGAAATCTTGTACTTTATCATTGGGCACCATTTGTTCATCAAAGATGTAAGCTCCTGTTTTGGGGGATTTTACCATTTTGATAACTTTAGTATAAGAACGGCCTTCTCTCGTGCCATCCTGCAAACTTGCTACTGTTTTCTTTGCCATGGGTTTCTCTTATTTAATTTCTTTATGTACTGTCACTCTTTTTAGAATTGGATTGTATTTTTTCAATTCAAGTCTTTCGGTAGTGTTTTTTCTATTTTTAGTTGTGATATAACGGGAGGTTCCCGGTACACCACTATTTTTGTGCTCCGTACATTCAAGAATAACTTGAACTCGATTGCCTTTTGCTTTCTTTGCCATAAGTCAATTCCTCTTTCTTTATGTTTAGCCTATAACTTTAATATATTTCCAATCACAGTAGCCTTTCTTAACGGCATCGTTTAAAGCTGCGTCAAGGCCTTTTTTATTGATGGTACGTAGGCCTGAAGCAGATATGTTCAAGCTAATCCAACAGTCTTGTTCTACATAGTAGAATTTCTTTTTAAACAAGTTCACATCAAAAGTTCTCTTTGTTCTCCTTTTTGAGTGCGAAACATTGTTGCCAATCATGGCTTTCTTTCCGGTAATCTGACAAATTTTCGACATTTCTATCTTGTTTTTATAGTTTTTATTTCTATATACTTCAAACAGAGTGCGAAGTAAACGCTTTTATTACTACAAAGCAAATAATTTAAGAATTAATTTAGGGCTAACGCATCTCATTTTCCTTTTAGTAAGTGAGTCAAATTTAAATTTGCCCAACAATGTCGTTTAGTTAAGTGAAATCCTTTGGCGTCTTGATGTGATTTTGATAAAACACATTTTTCAATAGTTTGCACTTCTTAGCTTGTAAAGCATTAAATTGTCCTATTACTTGAATACCCCCTCTCCTTTGACCCGGGCCGGGGGTGAGGCTGTGTTGTATTCTATATATAAAAAGAGGCAGCCACGATTCACATCATGAACTGCCCGTAATACTAATGCTAAAAACGAACCGGCTAAGCAAGGATCTGCACTATCATCATATCATTGCATCCCTTTCCCCCTCTCCTTTGACCCAGGTTGGGGTGAGGCTACGCCAAATGCGGCCCTGCGGGCCTGGCTATTCTTGAGAACAACGCACCGAGAACCCGTACGTCGAGCCGGCGCCGCTGTAGTTCCCGTTGACGTAGTTGTCGAAGAAGTCCAGGTACGAGGCGCCGTTGCTGGTGCTACTGGCCGGCGATGCACTCCAGTAGAGCCCGTAGGCGCCTACGCTGTTGAGACTCCCACTGCTGGGGATGCGGTACCCGGCGGCGGGGTATACAGCATTAGTGCCCCAATCGTAACCACCACTATAGAATGTTCCACCGTTGTACCTCGTGAATCCCTTCCAAGGGCTGGTATATTCTGATAGATCCGAATTGACAGGAACGCGCCAACCTGAAGGACAAGGATCGTAAATTGTCTTTGTACCACCATTAGCAGCATGACCCCACAAGGTATTATTACTGGAAGCATAAAGCCAATCATATTCCGAACCGGAAACTTCCAACAAAAATACCCCCGGATTCTTGATGCTACCGGCAATCGTACCAAGAGTAGGAGATGTTTCGTTTTTTGACCAGGAGCCGGTAGTGACGGCATCCGTAGCAGGGAAAGGATCCTTCCTACCCCACTGGTAGAACAACCCGGTGCCGAAGCCAGAGCCGAAGCTGACGGAACCCCAGCCGGCAAAGGTAGCGCCCAGGTTGCGATCCATAAAGATAAATTCATACTGTTTGGAGCTAAACGTGTACATATTGGTATACGTGTTTTGGGTGGGATTATAATCCGTCACCCAAATGTGGTAAGACCAGACTGTTTCCCCATTATCCAACCGGCAGATCTTCACCACAGCATTACCGGTAACCGAAGCATTGGTTTTCACTGTTACCTTAGCCGTATTGCCGGAACCCGTAACCGTGGGAGTACCGCTGATCACCGCAGCATCAGCCCAAATATCATACGCGATGAATGTACCGGTATATGTATCACCCGTATGCAATGTGGTGGTAAAGTTGGTGCCATCATGCGTGTAAGCGCGCGAAACAGGGAACGTCAATTCAGTGCCCGGAGCAACGATATAACAATTAGTCATACCGTCGGCAACCTTTGTAGCTGCATCCAACACAAAGGTAAACGAGTAGGAGTAGCCCGCATTGAACGTACGCTTGGGCAGCTCGTAGCTCTTTATTTCGCCTTTGGCGGTAGTGAAGGTGAGTACCTTTTTGGCAAAATCGCCCGTAGCACTGTGGGGAGCAACAATAGCCTCCACGGTAGCCTCGGCATCGGTGCTGCCGGAAAGGGTACAAGCGGTGATCTCGGTAACATTAGTAACAGCCGTGCCAACCGTAATGCCGTCGGTTTGCGCCTGGGAGAGCTTATTCAGATCCACCTCGGCGATCTTGGGCATCCCGCTTAGCTTCATCTGAATGTCCTTGACGGAAAGCCCGCCGGTACGCTGCTTCACCGTCACTCGGATCTTACTGAACCGGTGGGAGAACTCAAACTGAGGAGTGGCGCCGCCTTTACTGTAAGGCGTCGTCCCGCGGTAGAAACAAAAGTCTTTAGCCTCCTTCTTTTCCTTGTCGCTCTGGTCGGTAAAGTCAAAGCTCATCTTGCCGGTGGCAGTAACGCCGGCGGCGTACGGGTAGTACGCCACGAAACGGGCGTCCGACCCGTTCAAGGGGAAATAAAGCTGGTTGGCCATGCCGTCCGGATTCAACTTGAAGGAAGCATCAACGGTGTACTTCCTGTTCTTCCAATAGGTCGCAGTCAAGTCATAATCGGCGATGTTGCC
>JAITSN010000067.1 GCA_031287715.1 Mediterranea sp. (in: CFB group bacteria) | reverse complement strand
CTAATGAACAAGATCTGCGAAATCATAAGGCACGGTAGAACCAATCCCAAAAATCATAAAACAAAAAAGATTTATTACTTGAATAAGAAAAAATTATAGCTTAACTAAACGACATTGATCTGCCATATTCATATTTTCCCCGAATGTATCCAGCCTGTCTCTTTCGCCGGCCAGCAGCAGCGTATCGCCTTCTTCGAGCGTGAGGCCGGCCAGGGAATTGTTGATCGACTCGTCGTTCCGGTCTACACAGATGACGATGCACTCGGTCTTTTCCTGAACGGACAGCTGCGCGATCGTCTGCCCTATCATGGGCGACTCGCGTTCTATGACGTATTGGGACAGGCTCACGTGATGTTGGGGCGCGTTATGGTCGTCGTCAGGATTGCTTTTGTTTCGTTCTTCGATGGATTGGATGAGTTTCCGGATGTCGTCGTCGGCCCCTGCCAACACAATTTTGTCATAAGGATACAGTCTTTCGTTTGCATCCGGGATGTTGATCTTTTTATTGCCCCTCAGTATCGCGACGATGTTAATTCGCGTGTTGGCCCTGAAGTTCAGTTCCCGCAATGTTTTCCCGATCTTGGGGGAGACGGGCGATATTTCTATCTCTTCGATATGAATTTCTTTTGATTTGAGCTGGTGGGTGATGTGTGTGGGTATGGCCGCTCTTTTTTCTTCCATGCGCTGTTTGTAATTCAGGTTTTCGAGGAAGCGGGCTTCCATTTTGCGGGACTGTGCCTTGAATCCCTGCGAGAAGATGATCATCGTGATCACGATAAGCCCGATGATCGCCATCAATACCGTCAGGCGGGGGAACAGAGGGATGAGCACCATCAGCACAAGCACCATGCACAATCCGATCCGGAAGGCCACCAAGGAAATAAGCGCCCCCCGGTTGAATCGGTTATCGTTCCACAGGTTCTTAAATTCCGCCGACCGGTTCTTTTTCATCATCACCGCACGCAGGAACGGGGCCATGAGAGTCATGGCGATGGTGGCGGCGATGAGCTTTCCCCAGATACCGGGGATATGGCCGGTGATGAACGGCGTGGCGTATTGTTCGCAGAGATAGACCACCGCGAGGGAGAGCGTGAAGTATGCCGCGGTCAGTTTGAGGATGCTTCTGAGGAGCTTGTTCCAATCATTCTGCTTATTGACGGTTTTGAAGCTCGATATGGCATAGCCTGTGATAAGTTTGTCCAATCCGGCAGGGATCCGTTTCTCAAGGGAATGATAGAGCGGCGTAGCGATCTTCATGCAGTAAGGAGTGGTGAAGGTCGTGATGACCGACACGGCAACAATGAGCGGGTATAGCGTGTTGCTGATCACCCCCAGGCTCGTGCCCAGCGTGGCGATGATAAAAGAGAACTCGCCGATCTGCGCCAGACTGAAGCCGGCCTGAAGAGCGACTTTCAACCCTTCGCCGGAGGCCAGCACTCCAATTGTTGCAAAGAATATCCGACCGATGAGGACGACCAGGACAAGGATGCCGATCAGCACGGCGTGTTCGACAAATACGCCGGGGTTGAGCATCATGCCCACCGAGACGAAGAACACCGCCCCGAAGAGATTCTTTATCGGCTCAACCAAATGCTCTATTCTTTTGACAATGACGGTCTCCGCAAGGATGGAGCCCATGATGAAAGCGCCCAGCGCGGCGGAGAAGCCCACATGCGTCGCAAAAAGCACCATGCCCAGGCATAAGCCGATGGCCACGATCAGAAGCGTTTCGTCGTTCAGGTATTTTTTCAGCGCCTTGAACAGAGACGGAATAATGTATATACCCACGATGAACCAGGTCAGGACAAAGAACCCCAGGCGGAAGATATTGCCCAGCACGGTTGCGCCTTCTATCTCACTGCTGACGGCGATGGTGGACAGCAGCACCATCATCAGTATCGCCGCCAGGTCTTCCACGATCAGCATCCCGAAGACGATGCCGGAGAAACGCTGCTTTTGCAGTCCCATATCATTGAAAGCCTTGATGATGATCGTGGTGGAAGACATGGACAACATGCCGCCCAGAAAGATACTGTCCATGCCGGACCATCCCAAGCATTTGCCCACGATGTAACCGATGATGATCATCGAACCCAGGTTGATCAGCGTTGCCACAGTGGCCGTTCCGCCTACGGCGATCAGCCGCTTGAAACTAAACTCCAGTCCAAGGGCGAACAGCAGGAAGATAACACCGGTCTCGGCCCATACTTCGACGTTGCCCATGTCCGTCACCGTGGGAAGCCAGGTAACGTACGGGCCTGCGATGAAGCCGGCCAGAATGTATCCCAATACGACCGGCTGCTTCAGCCATTTGAACAATAAAGTCGCTATGCCCGCTGTGATAAGGATAATAGCCAGGTCGACGATGAAATGGTGTAAATGGGTCATAGGTTGCAAAAGAATTACAGGTTATTAAATACGGTTTTAGTTGGATACGGTTCGTTGCAAATGTACAAACTAATCGGGGAAACCGAAAAACAGGCACGCTTTGTCCGTTGAAAACGGGGAAAAACGCTTTCGCTGCACCTTTTGCACTTTTGTCATCGTACAACAGTATTTTCGCTGCGCTTTTTGCGCTTTTGTCTACGAAAAAGTGTCTTTTCGTAACATTTGACAAACGTAATTGACGGCCACAACTGTTCCTTGTCAATTGTCAACTGTCAATTGTCAATTGAAAGGGTACACGCGCACCGCATTGGCGTCTTTTCTTTGTATAAAGACGGGAATCTTCGGGGTTTCCGTTATCAATTTTAAACAAGTTATGATGAAATCGAAATTAATCATCTCGGCCTTTTTATTCACCCTTTTGTGTGGTTGCGGAAAAACAAATGTAGTTATCGAAGTGGAGGCTGGGGCCTCCGGTCGCGTGTGTTTTGCCGCCGGGCGCCTGAAAGAGTCGTTGCTCAAAGCAGGCTACCGCGTGGGCGGCCGCGGCGGGAAGACCATCCGGTTGGAGGTTTCCGGAGACACCACCTTGCGCGCCGAAGGCTTCCGTATTGTTACCGAAGGAAACGTGACGACCGTTGGCGGCCGCGACGGCAACGGGGTGATCTACGGTTGCGGCGAGCTTATCGACCACGTAAACGGCAAGAAGAACCTGGATTTTCCGGCATACTTCACCGACGCGCCGGAAATGGTCTTGCGTGGCGCATGCATCGGCCTTCAGAAAACGGCTTACCTGCCCGGGCACGCCGTATACGAATATCCGTATACGCCGGAAAACTTCCCCTGGTTTTATGATAAAGAACAATGGATCCGGTACCTGGATATGATGGTGG
>JAITSN010000066.1 GCA_031287715.1 Mediterranea sp. (in: CFB group bacteria) | reverse complement strand
CTAATGAACAAGATCTGCGAAATCATAAGGCACGGTAGAACCAATCCCAAAAATCATAAAACAAAAAAGATTTATTACTTGAATAAGAAAAAATTATAGCTTAACTAAACGACATTGATTTACTATTTATTACCGTTTACCATTATAACACGAATACGAAATGGTAAATGGCTACACCTTTTGTGCCATTGTCAATGTGCGAAAGTGCTTTCACTACACCTTTTTGCGCTTTTGTCAATGAAAAAAGGAATTTTCGTTACGCCTGCACTTAAAAGTATTTTTAAAGCAATCAAATAAGTTGTAGGAAATCCGTGGCTGCATAAAAAAAACAGCCGATTCTCACGAACCAGCTGTTCAAATCATCTATTATGAATGAAGATGTAATAAACGATCTTCATTTTTTCGTTTATACATTAATGTTCGGTGAACTGATATAAAGCCGCCGCAGTCGTTTTACTACGGAAACCGGCAAAATAATGGGTAAAATACCGGCCTACGGCATTGGTCCAGTAGTCACTGAAAGCCGTAGAACCGACTTTCAATACCCAATCACCGGCTGCGTTAACAACCACATTTGTTCCGGCCACACCGCCATTCTCTGCCGACACAAGAATACGATAATCCACGCGAGGGCCGCCGCTGGTACCGCCTCCCTGACTGACATACGTAGTTTTTATAGCGGGAACAGGCTGGAAGCCGGTGCTTTCACCGAATCCTACCGGACTACCCAGATTGAGCCATGGGCTTTTCGTTGTATCGCCGGTTGTATCTCCCACCTTTTTACCAGCAGGAATCTTACCCGCTTTTTCATCGGCTATGGTATAGAGCGGATGCAGGGTGTATTGGTACTGGTATTGCAGCTTCAACGTCGTAGGCTGATTGTCTGTTTCGTACAGCAGATTGACAAAACGGATATAGCCGAGCGTATCCGTATCAAACGACGCTTTGGATGGATCCTGCGGATAGGGGATGTCGAAGTTACGTTCCAATACCAGCGGAACTTGGTTATAGTCATGCACAATGACGTTCTGCTTTCCTTTGGTCAATGTGACGTTCTGGTCGTAGATCAGTTCCAGGCCGGCTCCTTTGTAGAGTTTCAGGTTGACCGTGCCCGGTTGGGTCATGAAGTAACGTCCCACTCCGCCACCCGGGGAGGTGTTGTAGTAGGCCAGTACGTTCTTGTCGTTCGTCAGCAGGTTACCGTTCAGCTCAATCTTATAGATATTGTTGGTGGCAACCTTTGTTATAGGCGTATAATGACCGATCTGGAACAGGGCCATATCTGAGACCGGAACGGCATTGTAATCAATATCCGTCTTCTCACAGGAGGTCAGAATCAATACGACCCAAAGGCAGACATTTATAAATTTGAATCTTTTCATATGGTTCTTTCGTTTAAAATGAAACATCAGTTAGCGGGATATTCGCCCGGATAAGCAAACCAGGGGATGGAACATTGATAGTTAGGTTCTGTGCCCGGAATAGGACTCAGTTTAGACAACCCTTCGACATTCCATACATATTCGGAGTTATAGCGCGGGCGGATGCGGTAGCTGGGCGAACCGTCGTTGTCGATATTGAATGCGACATTACGGAACTCGATGTCCTTCGTTGCACCGAGGTAGAAGCCTTTGAACACTTTGGTAGGATCGTCATCGCTCTTGGTGGTTATCAGGCGCGTGGCATCCCAGCCGTCGCCTTTCTTCGGATAATCGCCCGTGTATTGAATATCGTAGTGATACTTGCGCTGGTCTGTCCAGGCCTCGATGGCTCCGAAGGGATAAAGCGCCACGAATTTCTGCATCATGATATGCGAAAGGGTCAGGTTGGCTTCTCCCAATCCTTCCACGTAAGGACCGGCATAATACTCATCTGCTGCCTTGGAATAGGCCGCTTTGGTTATCTTGTCGCCACCGCCTATTACGCCACTCGAACCCGGATAAAGCGGTTTCACGGTAAAGTTAAGGTCTTGGCGGACGCCGTCTTTGAATGCTTGGTAAGCACTGGCTTTATCCCCTTTCTTCCAATACGCTTCGGCTAAGCAGAATTTGATTTCGGCAGCGGTCATCAATACGTAAGGAGCATTGTCGCGGAAAAGCCAGCGGCCGATACCGTCGTTAGGCAAGGTGGTGGTGGAGTTCTTTACGGTTTCAATACGTCCGTAAAGTTGTGGCGTGGTTACGGTTGCTCCCGGATTGGCGCGTGCCGTATTGCTGTTTCCCCCATAATACTTGTATGCTTTCACACTCTCTATATTGTCGATAGAGGTATATTGGGGGTCGTCCGTCGTGCTGAGCTTTACGGCTACCCGCGGGTCGTAGTGCCCGGTCTGATTGACCAACGTATCGGTGATGTACTGTTGATCCAGCAGTTCATACCTGTAATACGAATTGACTATGGGGTCTTGCTTTACACGTTTACTGTCCGCTCCGTATTTGGGTATGGTTCCGGTCATGAGCTGCACCATATAGTCGTGCTGGAAGTAGGTTGTTCCCAGATTGCCGCGTTGCGTTCCCCAGAAGTTGTTATACCCGGCATAGGCCACGCTGCCTGAACCGCCGGCCACTTCCACCATCGCGTCGTCGTCTGATGTCTGCATCGCCTTGCCGGCCGCTTCAATCAGTTCGTCGGCATATTTGCTTACGAAGTCCGTTTTGTTGGAAAGCGAAGCCAGATTGAGCACGATCACGCTGTAAGCGAACTTTTTCCATTTGGCCGCATCGCCTTTGTAGATCCAGTCGTTAGCGCTGATTTTGGAATAGTATAAGGTATTGTCTTCCTTTTCCAAGCATTCGATGGCTTTGTAGGCCCATGCGCGGACAGCTTCATAGATGTCGGGCTGGTAATCGTAGTCAAAGTGGAGACGTTCGCTGTCGAACGCCTGTTTCAATGGCAGATCTACATAGATCTTGGTCAGCAAGTCCCAACCGAATGCCTTGATGGCATAACCTATGCCCGCCAGGCGCCAGTGTCCGGCCTCCTCGGCCTGCTTGATCATGTTTTCGAGGTTCATGCCCTGGTTCCAGTAAACCGTACGCCAGATCAGCTGGCCCGTATCGCTGTTTTTAGGATAGAAGTGGCTGGCATAACCATACGTGTTGGTGGTTGACCACATGGAAGTCATGGGCAGGAAAACGTACGTCAGGTCGTATGCAATGTCCTGGTAGGTCTGGATGATCCCCGACAGGTAGATGTAATCTTCCACATAGTCCGGCGAATCGACATTGTTGTTCACGTCCAGATAGTCATCACAACCGGTGTTGAAAAGCACCAGCAGGGACAGGAAGGGAACGAGGATATATTTTTTCATATTTTTCATATTAATCGGGTTTTAGATGTTAGAATTGTACACTTAAACCGCAGGTAATGCCGCGCGGGCTGGGTAATGCCCATGTATCGTACCCTTCGCCGCCTACACCGCCCGCCGAAGCCGACAAGGTGTTGCCCACGGCATCCAAACCGCTATAGTTGGTGATGGTGAACAGGTCGTTTCCGGCCACATAGAGCTGTGCGTAACTCACCAGCCCGCCGGTGAGTTTCTTGAGTGCGTCACTCGTGAAGGAATACGACAGGCGAAGCTCAGACAGGCGCAAGTAGTTGATGCCCGTTTCGATCCAGTCTACAGCACCGCCGCTATAAACTGTCGTGCTATAGTTGCCGTATTGGATGGCAATGGTGTTGGGTGTGGGGTTGGCGCTGTTTTCATTGCCGTCTTTCAATACGCCCGGCAGAACAACGGGGCCTTGTTCCCTTTGCTTAACCGATCTCCAGTCTAATCCGTTTTGTGTCAGATAACGTCCCGTACCGTTGATGATCGTGGCTTTGTACTTGCCCGATAACATGGCGGATAAGCGCCATTGGCGGTTGTAGGTGACTTCCGTTGTGAAACCGAAGCGCAGCTTAGGCTCGCGGTCGCCCACGTGCGTCCACACCGAACTGGTCACAGGAACGCCCGTCGTGGGATCTATCAATACTTCACCTTTATTGTTGCGTTCAAAATCGGTGGCATGAATTGAAGTTATAGGATCTCCCACCATCGTACCCAAGCGGATACCTGCCGAGTTGCCGTTCGTATAGGTTTCGTAGTATTCCGCCATCGGCAGACTGAGTGTTTCGGATCCCGAATGTGAGAGGTTCACCCCTACGTTCCAGCGCCATCCATTGTAGTCTTTGATGACATCGCCGTCGATATGGCCTTCCCATCCCCAGGTCTTGAAGTCGCCAAGGTTACGGGTGTTCAAGACGAAACCGGTGGCATAAGACAGGCGGTATCCGGTGACAATCTGATCCGTACAGCGCGTATTGAAATAAGTGAAGTCGGCCACAACGCGGTCGTCAAAGAAACGGCCTTCAAAACCGATTTCATAACTGGTGGTCATCTCCGGTTTCAGACTCGAGTTAGGCCCTGTAAATCCATACTTATAGCCGCCTCCGGTGAGCTGTGTGCCTTCCAGTTCGGGGTTGATGGAGAGCGGCGCCGTGTCCTTACCCACTTGTGCTGCCGCACCGCGCAGTTTCAGGTAGCTGATGTATTTATTGTCTTTCAATGCCGGAAGTTCGGTAAATACAAAAGATGCTTCGACTGCCGGATAGAAATAGCTCCGGTTATTCGTAGGCAGTGTGGAGGCCCAGTCGTTTCGGCCGCGCAGGGTGAGATAGGCCATGTTGTCCCAACCCAGTTCGGTCTGCCCCGAAATCGCCTGGATGCGGCGGATAGAGGCGCGTTTCTTAGAGGTGATGGTCGCCTGGTCTACGTTGTTGATGGATGCCATGTCCCACACGATATAGTGCTGCCCGTAAGTACTCAGGCGGCTATTTCCGTTTTCCAACTGGTGGTAACCCACTTGCGCGGTTACGGATAGTTTATCGTCAAAGAACTTGCCGTTCCAGCCGGCCAAAAGGTTCAGGGAGAGATCTGATAAATTTTCTTTCACCAAGTTGTATGTACCGCCTCTGCTGGGCGCAATGTTGTAATTATTGCTGGCCCACAAGGGATGTTCGGATGTTTCCATGGTCTGCGTACTGACGTCCCAGCCGTATTGGGCACGGAAGAAAATATGCTCGTTGGGCTGGATGATGCCGGTTACATTACCGATGATACGGTCGGATTCATCGTAGTATTTGTTCTTGTTGATCTGGAACATCGGGTTCACCAGGTCGGTATCAACATAAGGGTACGCATGGCGCATGTGTATGCCGTCTGTCGAATCTAAATAATCGGCCATATTGTCGACTAAAGGCCAGCGCATGGCATAGTACAATGGACCTGAGGTATATTTAGGCACCTTGTTGTTTTCGGTGGAGGCATACTGCATGGACGATTCAAAGCGCATCCAGTTGGTAATATCCGCCTTGCCGGACAAGGAGAAGTTGCTCCGTTTATAGTCGGTACTCTTGAGGGTACCGGTCTGATCGGTAAACGAAGCGGCTGCACGCATGGTCAGCTTCTCCGTTCCGGTTTCCACCGATACGTTATGCACCTTGGTGAAACCCGTTTGCAGGATGGAACTGAGGTTGTCGTACAATTTCGTGCCTTCGGTATAAAGCCCTCCGAAACGTGCGATGTTATACCAGTTAGTTGCGCCGTAGGCACCATTGGCATACTTGGTCTGTAATTCGGGCAAGCCGTAAGAGGTATCCCAACGGAAGCGATTGCTGTAGGAAACCTTGCCCTTGCCGGCCGTCCCTTTTTTGGTGGTAATGATGATGGCCCCGTTTGAAGCATTCGATCCGTAGAGTGCAGCGGCAGCCGCTCCTTTCAAGACGGTGATACTTTCAATATCTTCGGGATTGAAGTCATTACCACGGGAGGAGAAGTCGAGGGTTCGGCTGCTGTAAACATCCGCCACAGCCATACTGTTGTATGCCGAGAAAGAAGAGTTATTCATCGGAATACCATCCACCACATAGAGCGGCTGGTTGTTTCCCGACAGGGAGGTAATGCTGCGCAACGTAACCTGTGTAGATGCTCCCGGCGCACCGGAACTGGAAACCACATTCATACCCGACACGCGGCCTTGCAATGCGGTGATGAAGTTGTCGCGCCCCGACTCTGCAATTTCGGCAGACGTTACTTTTTGCACTGACGAACCGATACTACGGTGCGTACGTTTAAGACCGAATTCGGTAATCAACACTTCACCCAGTACATTGGCGTCGTCCTCAAGCTGTATGTTGATTTGCGCTTTATTGGCTTTCACCGATTGTGGTTTGTAGCCAATGTAAGAGAATTTAAGAACAGTTCCCGAGGCAACCGTGATCGTGAAGTTTCCATCCGTATCGGTAATTACGCCCTGACTCGTTCCCTGAGCCTGAACACTTGCACCTATAAGCGGTTCGCCCGTTGTATCTGTAACTTTACCTTTGACGGTAATCGTCTGTTGCTGCTGTGCAGCGTCAACTGCCGGAGGATTGGCAACAACCCCCATATCACCGGAATTGGCCCGGATGCCAAGCGGAGATATGACCAGCATGATAGTAAATCCAATTATATGTTTTTTAAATTTATTCATAATCATAAAGAGATTTATATATTTTGTATTTCATACGAACTGACAAATATTTTGTTACTATAACAAAAAAAATGTCAAATAACCCACTTGTTGTCTTATGTATTATTCATAAATGATAGTGTTTTAGTTATAGAATCATAGCATTCTTTGTCTCTGAAAAAATAAGGTAAGTAACAGCCAAAACTATTTTAGCCGTTTCCACGCTTTACGCAAGTAAGTTTTCCTGCTTCATAGGCTTTTTATTTAGGATTAATTATAGTTGTCGTTTCTCGTTAAATTCATTTGGATTATTTGTTATAACCATGAAATCCACTAAAAATCTATCCTATCAGGGAATAATTGCATCTGGAACTCCACAACAGATGTCAAAATGAATCCCTAACCACAAAATGGCTTATTAAACGTTGGTTTAATGACACAAAGTTATTCTATTTGTTTAAACGACACAAGTATAACAACAAGTATTTTCTAAAGATGATTGTATTCCCCATTCAACGGGCGTTTTCGATTTATTCCTTAGTATTTAAAGTAGCATTTTCAAAATATCGGGTAAGGACTTCAACGTTGTTGCACCTCCCGCTCATTAAACCAACGTTTAATGAGCCACTTAAAAAAACACATATATAATAGTATACGACAATGAAGAAATGGTACTGCACCTATGTATGACAGGCCCGTTTTGTTTTTGTATTAATGAT
>JAITSN010000009.1 GCA_031287715.1 Mediterranea sp. (in: CFB group bacteria) | reverse complement strand
TCCTCTCGTCGGTCGTGAACCCGTCGGTCAGCTACGAGCGCGCCCGTGGTTTCAGTGTCCGTTGCGTCCAGTATTTATTGTTGTCTCTGTAATATCCCCACAAAGGGTTAGTCAATCTTGTATGGTATAGAGTGGTTACTATTTATCCTGCTTCGGGCTACCGTAATGCTACTTCCGGTGCGCTCGCCGCCACGGATGCTGGTGGCTGGTGTTGGAGTTGCGCCGTCACAGTCGCCAGTGCCTACTCTTTGGGCTTCGACTCGTCGGTCGTGTACCTGATGTACGGCGACCTTCGCGCCTCCGGCTTCCCCGTCCGTTGCGTCCAGTATTTACTATTGTCTTTGTAATATCCCCACAAAGGGTTAGTCAATCTTATATGGTATAGAGTGGTTACTGCTTATCCTGTTTCGGGCCTCCGTGATGCTCCTTCCGGTGCGCTCGGCAACACGGGTTCTCACGGTTGTGCGTGGAGTAGTGCCGTCTCAGGCGTCCTTGCCCACTTTCTGTTCTTCTGGTCGACGGTCTTGCAGCCATTGAGCAGCAATGCTCGCGCTTACGGTTTCAGCATTCGCTGCGTCCAGTATTTACAATAGATTTTCAGATCGGAATTGCGTGAGCTACGGCTTTCGCAAGTGTATCAAAGTAAATCCAGTAACCTGCTGACAGTGTAATTTGTCGTAATCAGGATGTTATCCGGCATTGCGTATCTGTTAGCTATGTGTAAAAGGCCTGTGGGACTGTCGATACCCTTTTGTGGGGGTTCTGTTGATTTTGACATGCTCTTGTTGTATTATTTCAAAAGAGCTATGAACGCTCGGAACCCCCTCCTGGATGCCTTCTGTTGGGGGTACCCAGAAAGCGGCTTCTTGCCACCCAGGAAGCCGCTTTCTGGGTGGCAAGAAGCCGCTTTCTGGGTGGCAAAGATTACCTTTGTCCCCAGCGCGTCTCCGGACAGTGGAGAATTGTCAAGAAACATGATAACCGGAATTGCTCGCGCCCTGCTGTTTTGACCTTAATCTATATTATCGCTGTTTTATTGGAGTTGTGCCTTTACAGGCACCAATGTCTACTATTTATAGAATATATAACCTTTAGTAAATTCCTGGAAAGGATGAAAGAAACTGATTTATTAGGAGATGTTTTTCAGGCCTATTTCGATGCCCGGAAGCATAAGCGTAACACGAACAGCCAGTTGGCTTTTGAAATGGATTGCGAACACAATCTGTTGGAATTATACGAGGAGATCAGGCAGCGTACTTACACGCCATCGCGTGCTGTTTGTTTTCTCGTGCATCATCCTGTGAAGCGTGAAATATTTGCTTCACAGTTTCGCGACAGGGTTGTACACCACTTATTGTACAACTACCTGGCGCCCATTTTTGAATCGCGGCTCATTTACGATTGCTATTCCTGCCGGAAAGGGAAAGGAACGTCTTTCGGTATCGACCGTTTCGAGCATCATGTACGCAGCTGTTCCGATAATTACCGTAAACAGGCCTGGGTGCTCAAGCTCGATGTCAAAGGCTATTTTATGAGTATCAACCGGCATAAGCTGCACACGCTGGTGATTGCTGCGCTGGAGAAATACTGGATGCAGCGCTCGGACGACGGCCGCAGGAAGGGGGATAACATGGATAAGGAAACGATCTTGTACCTGCTTCACCAGACTATTTACCGGGACCCGACCAGCAATTGCGAGGTGCGGGGCAACAGGAAAGACTGGAACGACCTGCCTCCGTCGAAGAGCCTGTTGCGTTCGCCGCAGGGAGTAGGGATGCCCATTGGCGACCTCACGTCGCAGCTGTTCAGCAATGTATATATGCACGAGCTGGATGTTTTTGTGAAAAGAACGCTGTGTTGCAAGCACTACGGGCGTTACGTGGACGATTTTTTTATCGTCCATGAGAGCAAAACCTACCTCAAGGACCTGATACCCGTTATTCGCGACTTCCTGTGGGACGAGCTTGGCTTGACGCTGCATCCCAATAAGATCTATTTGCAGGAATGCCGGAAGGGCACTCCGTTTTTGGGTTGCGTTCTCAAACCTTACAGGCGTTATGCGGCAAACCGCTCGATAAAGAGCTTCAATAAAGCCGTAAACCGCATGTCGGAAACCATAAAGGAGCAGAATAGCCAAAACCGGCCGATGGATAAGCAATGGCTCGTTCAACAGCGGTCGGTATTAAATTCGTACCTCGGATACCTGTCGGGATACAAAAGCCGCAAGATTGTCTTCGGGCGCCTCATCTATTCGCCGATACTGCAATATTTCAACCTCCCGTCCGATTGCAGACGGGTGATCATGAAGAAAACCGAGACTCCGCCGCAGACGGAAAACCGTGCGGCGAACGAAAGCGATAACGTGCCGTAACGAAATTCCGCCGACGCGCATGGCCGTTTGGCTTGAAGCCCTGTTGTCAAACACGATAACAGGGCTTTTTTGTTTTCTTATTTGGGAGCTTTCGTATAGAGATATACGGCGATGAACGCATAGAGGAAGTTGGGGATCCATACTGCGATCACAGGCGGCATGTTGCCGTTTATTGCAAAAGTAGACGTTACGGTTTGGAAGAGGATGAACGAAAAGCTAAGCCCCAGCCCGATACCCAGGTGCAGTCCCATTCCGCCTTTTACTTTCCGGGAAGAGAGCGAAAGCCCGATGGCGGTTAGGATGAACGAGGCAAAGGACGCCGCGATACGGCGGTGGTATTCGATCTCAAACTCCTTGATGTTGGCGAAACCCCTCCTTTTTTGCTTGCCGATGTATCGGCTGAGTTGCGGGCTGGTCAGCATCTCCTGCTGGTTGCGGGAGATGAGGAAGTCGCTCGGCTCCATATTGATGATCGTATCCAGCTTGTCGCCCCGGACGATCTTCTCTTTCTGTTCGCCCATTTCGCGGATGGTATAATCGTTTAGCGTCCACTTATAGGTGGAAGTGGTGTCGTAAGTGATGCTGTTGGCCGTCAGGTGCGATACGAGTTCCTTGTCGACGAATTTGTCGAGTGAGAAGTGGTTGCCCGACTTGCGGTAATCGTAATAGTTGCCCATGTAGGCGATGACTCCCGAATCGACTTCAAGCTGTATATTGCGTGCCGAGGTTGTTTTCCTTTTCTTGTAATATTGATCCTCAAAGGCCAGACGGGTGGCGCTGCCTTGCGGAATGATATACGCCCCCAGGAAGAAGGTCGCTATCGCAATGATCCCCGCCGAGACCATGTAAGGCCGCATGAGCCGCTTGAAACTCATTCCGGTAGAGAACATGGCGATGATCTCCGAGTTTTCGGCGAGCTTTGAGGTAAAGAAGATGACGGATATGAACACGAACAGCGGGCTGAACAGGTTGGCGAAATAAGGAATAAAGTTGAGGTAATAGTCGAAGACGACGGCCGTCCACGGTGCGTCGTTGTTGGCGAACCGGTCCATCTTTTCGTTATAGTCAAACACCACGGCAATGGATATGATCAGTCCGATGGCAAACGCGTATGTTCCCAGGAACTTCCTGATGATATACCAATCGAGTCGTTTAAGTCTTTCGCCCATAGTTTTCTTATAGTCTGGTGGATAGTTTTTTCACCATCGGGGGTTTCCAGGTGGAAAAATCCCCTTCGATGATGTGTTTTCGGGCTTCGCCGGCCAGCCAAAGGTAGAATGCCAGGTTGTGGACGGAGGCGATTTGCATGGCCAGCAGTTCCTGTACGTGAAACAGGTGGCGGAGGTAGGCCTTGCTGTAAAGTGTGTCTACTGCCGAGGCGCCGTCGGCTTCGATAGGGGAGAAGTCCGTTTCCCATTTCTTGTTCCTCATGTTCATCACGCCTTCCTTCGTGAAAAGCATCCCGTTTCGCCCGTTACGGGTAGGCATGACGCAATCGAACATGTCCACGCCGCGTTCGATGCTTTCCAGGATGTTGGCCGGTGTTCCCACTCCCATCAGGTAGCGGGGCTTGTCTTCGGGCAGGATCGTGTTCACGAGTTCGATCATCTCATACATTTTATCGACCGGTTCGCCAACGGCAAGTCCGCCGATGGCATTTCCGTCTGCACCCTTGGATGCGATATACTCCGCCGAGTGCCGGCGTAGGTCGGGATAAACGCAGCCTTGCACAATGGGAAACAGCGATTGGTGGTATCCGTATTTCGGTTCCGTTTCGTTGAAGCGCCCGATGCATCGGTCTAACCAGCGGTGTGTGAGTTCCATCGACTGCTTGGCGTACCGGTAATCCGAATTCCCCGGCGGACATTCGTCAAAGGCCATGATAATGTCGGCACCGATTGCCCGTTCGATGTCGATCACTTTTTCGGGGGTGAACAGGTGTTTGCTGCCGTCGATGTGCGAACGGAATTCTACTCCTTCTTCTTTCAGTTTGCGTATGCCGGCTAAGGAGAATACCTGGAAGCCGCCGCTGTCGGTCAGCATCGGACGGTCGAAGCCGTTGAACTTATGCAGTCCGCCGGCTTTTTCAATGACGTCCACTCCCGGGCGTAAGTATAAATGGTAGGTGTTTCCGAGAATGATCTGCGCTTTGATATCTTCTTTCAGTTCCGTGTGGTGTACTCCTTTGACTGCGCCAAGTGTTCCCACAGGCATGAATATCGGGGTTTGGATCCGGCCATGGCCGGTTGTCAGCAATCCTGCCCGCGCTTTACTTCCGGGATCCGTGTATTGAACTTCAAATGTCATTGCTTGTCTTTACCGGCCTTTTTGCAGTCAGGTCAATGGCATCCGCCGCTTTTTCTCCGGTCAGCGCGATGGCGAATACTTCCTTGATTTCGTTGACATAGTGGAATGTAAGTCCTTTCAGGTACAGGGCTTCGATCTCTTCAATATTCTTTTTGTTCTCGGCGCTCAGGATGATTTCCTTGATGCCGGCGCGTTTGGCGGCAAGTATCTTTTCTTTTATGCCTCCCACGGGAAGGACTTTTCCGCGCAGTGTGATCTCGCCTGTCATGGCCAAGTTTGCTTTAACCCTGCGTTGGGTGAGCGCGGAAGCAAGTGATGTCGCCATGGTGATGCCGGCGGAGGGGCCGTCTTTCGGGATGGCGCCTTCGGGAACGTGGATATGGATGTTCCAGTTACTGAAGATGTCTTCGTTCAGGTTTAAGACAGACGCGTGCGCCTTGATGTATTCGAGGGCCAGCATGGCGGATTCCTTCATTACGTCGCCCAGGTTTCCTGTGAGTGTCAGTTTATCGCCTTTGCCACGACTGAGGCTGGTTTCTACGAAAAGGATCTCTCCGCCTACCGCCGTCCAGGCAAGCCCGGTTACGACACCGGCATAATCATTGCCCTGATACTTGTCACGGCTGTATTCCGGTACGCCGAGGAAGTCATACAGGTCGGCCGGTTTGATCTCCGACTTTTCAAGGAATCCGTTTGTGGCATATTGACGGGCGCTTTTGCGCAGGATCTTGCCGATCTTCTTTTCCAGCTCGCGGACGCCGCTTTCGCGGGAATATGATTCGACGATGGCTTCCAGCGTGCTTTTAGGGATCTTGATCTCCGTCTTTTTCAGCCCGTTGGCTTCCAGCGTCTTCGGCACAAGGTGGCGGTGTGCGATCTCCACCTTTTCTTCGGTGATGTATCCGCTGATCTCGATCAACTCCATACGGTCGAGCAAAGGAGCGGGAATCGTGTTCAGGTTGTTGGCCGTGGCGATGAACATGACTTTCGACAAGTCGTAGTCTACGTCGAGGAAGTTGTCGTGGAAGGTATTGTTTTGTTCCGGGTCGAGTACTTCCAGCAGGGCGGAAGAAGGGTCGCCTTTGTGGTCGGAACCCAGCTTGTCAATCTCGTCGAGGATGAATACGGGGTTGGATGATCCGGCCTTGATCAGGCTCTTGATGATTCGCCCCGGCATGGCGCCGATGTAGGTTTTGCGGTGGCCGCGGATCTCTGCTTCATCGTGCACGCCGCCCAGCGACATGCGGATGTATTTGCGTTTCAGCGCCGAGGCGATAGAACGTCCGAGCGATGTTTTGCCTACTCCCGGAGGGCCATACAAGCAAATGATGGGCGATTTCATATCGTTTTTCAGCTTCAGCACGGCCAGGTGTTCCAGGATACGCTCTTTTACCTTTTCCAGTCCATAGTGGTCTTTGTTCAGCTTTTTTTCGGCCTGGACAAGGTTAAGGTTGTCTTTGGTAAATACCCCCCAGGGTAATCCGAGCAGGGTTTGGAGATAATTGAGCTGTATGCTGTAGTCGGGCGATTGCGGATGCGTACGGTCCAGCTTGGTTAGTTCTTTTTCAAAGGTTTTGGCGATTTCGATGGGCCATGACATGTGTTCTCCTTTCTCGCGCATCTCCTCGATCTCTTGACTCTGGCTGCTTCCGCCCAGCTCTTCCTGGATATTCTTGATTTGCTGCTGCAGGAAATATTCACGCTGTTGCTGGTCGATTTCTTCGCGGGCGCGCATCTGGATGCTTGTCTTTAGCTCCAGGAGTTGCACTTCGCGGTTCAGGATATCGAGCAGGCGGGAAGTGCGATCTCTCAACTCCATGTTGATCAACTCCGCTTTCTCTTCGATCTTGAGCGGAAGGTTGGTGCAGATAAAGTTGACTAAGAATATCGGGCTATGGATGTTCTTAACGGCAAAGATAGAATCCTTGTGTATTCTTTCGGATGCCTTGATGTAGCGTATGCTCAGGTCTCTGCAAGATTCGATGAGTGCTGCAAATTCCTTGTCGTTCTCCGGCGGGACGTCATCATTCAACAGTCTGACATTTCCTTTGAGGTACGGCTGCAATTGCGTCAGCTCCAGCAGTTCGATACGTTTGAATCCCTGGAGGATGGCCGTGGTGGTGTGGTCCGGCATTAACAGGACTTTTACGACTTTGGCGATCACACCTACCGGATACAGATCTTCTTTCAGAGGTTGTTCCTTCTTCGCTTCTTTCTGGCAGAACACGGCAATGAAGTTTCGCTTCTTTTCAGCTTCATTTATTATCTTCAGGGATGACTTGCGTCCAATAGTGATGGGCAGGAATACGCCGGGATATAATATCAGGCTTCTAAGGGGCAGGATGGGCAGGTCGCCGTCCCACTCTATTTCTATATCAAAAAGCTGTTCTTCATTTCCTTCAAAATCGGCAACTAAAGAAAAAGATTTCTCATTTTGTTCTTCATCATCTGACGTATAATTGTCTTTTCTCATTGTGTAAATATGGGTTTATGTATATTTGCTTTAGCGCAAAACGTGTGCAAATTTAATCTATCTATATGAATATAGTACACGGTAACAATAAAAAGAACAAAAACGGAACGGTCGTTTTTTGAATTTACAGTTCTAAGTTTGTAGTTTTGAACGCAATACCGGAACATCATTGAAATATGTTCAGATTTAAACAATTTACCATACGGCATGACAGGTGCGCGATGAAAGTCGGGACGGACGGCGTGCTGCTGGGCGCATGGAGCGATGTGTCCCATGCAGGCAGCGTGCTGGATGTCGGCACGGGTACGGGATTGGTTGCGCTGATGATCGCGCAGCGTTCTCCGGCGGTTGTCATTGCGTTGGAAATAGATGCGGATGCCGTTTCCCAAGCTATGGAAAATGTTGCGGATTCTCCTTGGAAAGACCGGGTGGAAGTTGTGCGGCAGGATTTCAGGACGTATAGCCCGGACAGGAAGTTTGACCTGATCGTTTCCAATCCTCCGTATTTTGTTGATTCATTGCACTGTCCCGAAAAACAGCGGACGATGGCCAGGCACAACAGTAGCCTGCGGTATGATGAACTGCTTGAGGGAGTTGCCCGGCTGTTGTCCGATGAGGGACGCTTTTGTGTGATCATCCCGATGGATATGTCGGATGCGCTGCGGGAAACGGCGGCAAGTTCAGGGCTTTATCCGTCTAAGCAATTGATAGTGGTTACCCGCCCGGGAAAACAACCGAAGCGGACGTTGCTGGAGTTCGTCTTTGATCCCGGAGTGGTGTGCGATAGAAAGGAATTGTTATTGGAGGAAGACCGGCACCGGTATAGTCCCGATTATATCGAATTGACCGGAGCATTTTATTTGGGAGCTAAATAAAACAGCCTTTACTGCCCGCTTTACGCTGCATAACCTTACTACGGCTTCCTTTAAATTTATGTTAAACACGATAAAATATTTGTGCGAACAGGTATCATATCTTTATCTTGGCACTATGATATGCTACCACGTACAAACATTCATAATCAAAATGACAAAGAATAGAATGAAAGCGATTTATTTAATGAAGAAAGCCGGTTTACTTAGACTGTTACCGGCCATGTGTCTATTGCTATTTGTTAATTGCAATGGAGATGATCCTGTAAAGGTTATCGAAGATAAACCTGTAGAAGTAACCTTTCCGGCCGGTTCCCTGAAGGAGAGCTGGTCCGGCGCCCAAGCCACGGACGTCACCTGGGCGGCAGGTGATGCGGTAGGCATTTATGTGCTTCCCGCCGACGGAACAGTGCTGAGCGCTGCCAAAGAGAAGAACAGGAAATACACGGTTGCGACCGGCGGCAGCATGACCCTGTCCGACGGCGGCAGTACGATTTCCTACCCGACCAACGGGGATGGGATTCGTTTCATGGCCTACTACCCATACGGCACGGTCACGGCTGACTATAAGAGAACGTTTAACCTTGCCGACCAGAGCACCAAAGCAAAGAAAGAAGCCGTGGACTTCGGCTTCTACCGCGGGACAACGAACTATAATAAATCAAGCTCGACCCCTGCATTAACCTTCGAGCACAAATTCAGCAAGCTCTTGCTGACAATAAAGAAAGGCACCGGCGGCCCTGACGTCAAGAATGTAGCGGTGAAGCTAAGTAACACACCGTCTTCCGCCGAGGTCAATCTGGCGACGCTGACCACCACCGACGCTTCCGCCATTACAACTTCCGGAACGGCTGACATCACGGCTTACACCAACTCCGGTGCCGGCACCAATGACGAGGTCATTGTAGAGGCCATCGTCGCTCCCCATAGCGGGAAGTCCGGCAGGGTGCTTACCTTTACGACTTCCGATAAGGCAAGGACATGCGAGTTGGACGGCAGCTTGGCCTTTGAAGCCGGCAAAGTCTATGCGCTTGACGTTACGCTGAATGATGAAACGGTAGTGATCACCGGTGACGATTATCCGGTGGAAGTTGCCTTTCCGGCCGGTTCCCTAAGCTGGTCCGGTACCACCGGCACCATCTGGACGACGGGCGATGAGGTGGGCGTTTACGTGCTTCCCGCCGACGGAACAGTGCTGAGCGCTGCCAATGAGAAGAACAGGAAATACACCGTTGCAGCCGATGGCGGCGCGAGCCTGTCCGACGATGGCAGTGCGATCTACTACCCGACCAACGGGGATGGGATCCGTTTTATGGCTTACTACCCATACGGCACAGTCACGGCCGACTACAAGAGAACGTTTAACCTTGCCGACCAGAGCACCAAAGCAAAGAAAGAAGCTCTGGACTTCGGCTTCTACCGCGGGACAACGAACTATAATAAATCAAGCTCGACCCCTGCATTAACCTTCGAGCACAAGTTCAGCAAGCTCCTGCTGACAATAAAGAAAGGCGCCGGCGGCCCTGCCGTCAAGAATGTAGCGGTGAAGCTAAGCAACACGCCGTCTTCCGCCGAAGTCAATCTGGCGACGCTGGCTACTACCGATGCCTCCGCCGTTACAACTTCCGGAACGGCTGACATCACGGCTTACACCAACTCCGATGCCGGCACCAACGACGAGGTCACCGTAGAGGCCATCGTCGCTCCCCATAGCGGGAAGTCCGGCCGGGTGCTTACCTTTACGACTTCCGATAAGGCAAGAACCTACGAGTTGGACGGCAGCTTGGCCTTTGAAGCCGGCAAAGTCTATGCGCTTGACGTTACGCTGAATGATGAAACGGTAGTGATCACCGGTGACGATTATCCGGTGGAAGTTACCTTTCCGGCCGGTTCCCTAAGCTGGTCCGGTACCACCGGCACCATCTGGACGACGGGCGATGAGGTGGGCGTTTACGTGCTTCCCGCCGACGGAACAGTGCTGAGCGCTGCCAAAGAGAATAACAGGAAATACACGGTTGCAGCCGACGGCGGCGCCGCCCTGTCCGACGATGGCAGTACGATCTACTACCCCATGAACGGGGATGGGATCCGTTTCATGGCTTACTACCCATACGGTACAGTTACCGACTATAAGAGAACGTTTAGCCTTACCGACCAGAGCACCAAAGCAAAGAAAGAAGCCGTGGACTTCGGCTTCTACCGCGGGACGACGAACTATAGCAGAACCAACTCGACCCCTGCATTAACCTTCGAGCACAAATTCAGCAAGCTCTTGCTGACAATAAAGAAAGGCGCCGGCGGCCCTGATGTCAAGAATGTAACGGTGAAGTTAAGCAACACGCCGTCTTCCGCCGAGGTCAATCTGGCGACGCTGGCTACTACCGACGCTTCCGCCGTTACAACTTCCGGAACGGCTGAGATCACAGCTTACACCAACTCCGGTGCCGGCACCAATGACGAGGTCATTGTAGAGGCCATCGTCGCTCCCCATAGCGCGAAGTCCGGACGGGTGCTTACCTTTACGACTTCCGATAAGACAAGGACCTATGAGTTGAGCAGCAGCTTAGCCTTTGAAGCCGGCAAGGTGTATACGCTTGACATTACGCTGGAGGGTGATCCGGTGGAAGTTACCTTTCCGGCCGGCTCCCTGAAGGAGAGCTGGTCCGGCGCCCAAGCCACCGACATCAGCTGGGCGGCAGGTGATGCGGTAGGCGTTTACGTGCTTCCCGCCGACGGAACAGTGTTGAGCGCTGCCAAAGAGAATAACAGGAAATACACCGTTGCGGCCGGCGGCGGCGCGACCCTGTCCGACGATGGCAGTGCGATCTACTACCCGACCAACGGGGATGGGATCCGTTTTATGGCCTACTACCCATACGGCACGGTTACCGACTACAAGAGAACGTTTAGCCTTACCGACCAGAGCACCAAAGCAAAGAAAGAAGCCGTGGACTTCGGTTTCTACCGCGGCACGACGAACTATAGTAGATCCAACTCGACCCCTGCATTAACCTTCGAGCACAAGTTCAGCAAGCTCCTGCTGACGGTAAAGAAAGGCGTTGACGGCCCTGACGTCAAGAATGTAACGGTGAAGCTAAGCAACACGCCGTCTTCCGCCGAGGTCAATCTGGCGACGCTGGCTACCACCGACGCCTCTGCCGTTACAACTTCCGGAACGGCTGACATCACAGCTTACACCAACTCCGGTGCCGGCACTAACGACGAGGTTACCGTAGAGGCCATCGTCGCTCCCCATAGCGCGAAGTCCGGACGGGTGCTTACCTTTACGACTTCCGATAAGACAAGGACATACGAGCTGGACAGCAGCTTAGCCTTTGAAGCCGGCAAGGTCTATACGCTTGACATTACGCTGGGGGGTGATCCGGTGGAAGTTACCTTTCCGGCCGGCTCCCTGAAGGAGAGCTGGTCCGGCGCCCAAGCCACGGGTGCCAGCTGGACAGCGGGTGATGCGGTAGGAGTTTATGTGCTTCCCGCCGGCGGAACAGTACTGAGCGCTGCCAAAGAGAATAACAGGAAATACACGATTGCGACCGACGACGGCGCAACCCTGTCCGACGGCGGCAGTGCGATCTACTATCCCACCAACGGGGATGGGATCCGTTTTATGGCCTACTACCCATACGGCACAGTCACGACCGACTATAAGAGAACGTTTGACCTTACCGACCAGAGCACCAAAGCAAAGAAAGAAGCCGTGGACTTCGGCTTTTACAGGGGTACAACGGATTACACCGGATCAAGCTCGACCCCTGCATTAACCTTCGAGCACAAGTTCAGCAAGCTCCTGCTGACGGTAAAGAAAGGCGTTGACGGCCCTGATGTAAAGAATGTAGCGGTGAAGCTAAGCAATACGCCGTCTTCCGCCGAGGTCAATCTGGCGACGCTGGCCACCACCGACGCTTCCGCCATTACAACTTCCGGAACGGCTGACATCACGGCTTACACCAACTCCGGTGCCGGCACCAATGACGAGGTCACCGTGGAAGCCATCGTCGCTCCCCATAGCGGGAAGTCCGGCCGGGTGCTTACCTTTACTGTTTCCGATAAGACAATAAGATACGAGTTGGCCGGCAGCTTAGCCTTTGAAGCGGGAAAGGTGTATGCGTTTGACATTACGCTGAAGTATGAAATAGCGGCTACCGACGGTATGACGAATTGTTATATCGTTGCTCCGGACACCGAATTGAAATTCCCTGTTTCTCGCGCTTACACACATGATGGTACCAAGTTTTCCACCACATTACACGCAGGCGGCACATACACAAGTACATTCACTGCAGCTGTAGTTTGGGCTGATGCTGCTGTTATCAGCAGTACTCCTTCCGTTTCCGTTTCCGGTTCCGGCAATAGCGCTACCGTAACATTGAAAACCACTGCCACTTCCGGTAATGCTGTGGTGAAGATCTGTAAAACGGGTGATACCACTCCTGTTTGGTCTTATCATATTTGGGTGACTGATTACGATCCAGCCAAAAACACTTATACCAATACGTACAACACCAATAATCAGGGTAAGAATTTCGTCTTTATGGATCGCAACTTGGGCGCCACTAAAGCCGGCACCGGTTCCGGTCTCGGCACCGGTTTATTCTACCAATGGGGTAGGAAGGATCCTTTCCCTGCTACCTTGGCTCCAGGGGATTCTCAGCCGGGTGGTGGTTCTTTCACAGCCGTTGTTACATCTGCTACTCATGGTACAATAGAGAATACCATCAAGAATCCTGGTGTATTCTATTGGGGAGTTTCCGGTACGGATTACGATTGGCATTATGCTTCCCATAACAATGATTTATGGGGTCATGCATCCGATGGCGGTACAAAGACGATTTACGATCCTTGTCCTTCGGGTTGGCGCGTTCCTGTCAACTATAATATGTCATATGCTACCAGCCCTTGGTATGGAATGATTTCTACTGGCGGTTTTTCCAGTGGTTACAGTTGGGGCACTAATGCGTTGTACCCCGCCGCCGGGTACCGCTACGACAGCAGTGGGAGTCTCAGCGACGTAGGCACCTACGGGCTCTACTGGAGTGCATCGCCGTACAGTAGCGCCAGCAGCTACGCCTCGGGCCTGCACTTCTCCAGCGGCAGCGTCTACGTGGGCAACAGCTACTACCGGGCGACCGGGCTCTCGGTGCGTTGCGTTCAAGAATAAATTGATGTTATGATCTACATACATACCTCCAGGCCGGAGGGAGGTTTTAGTCTCCGGCGATATTATCAACAATTCCTGACATCCTTGGGGCCTTCAAAAAGGGCGGTAGGGACA
>JAITSN010000115.1 GCA_031287715.1 Mediterranea sp. (in: CFB group bacteria) | reverse complement strand
TGGAAGTAGAGCAGGCAGGCGTCTTTCCACCAGATGGCATCGCGCATTTGTATTTTCAGTTTGTGTTGTATGTGGGCGAAGCGTTCGGCATCGACGTGCTTTTCGTGCCTGTCCCAAACTTGCTGGAAGGCGCGTACGCTTTGCACTCCGCGGTTGTAGGTGTGGCAAAGTTCTTCCCACAGGGTTGTTCCGTTCTTCATCCGGTAGTCCCAGGGGAGGTGGTGGAACCAGAGGATGAGTTCTTCGGGGCAGGCAGACGGGTTGTCGAACAGTTCTGCCAGGGGGGCGCTGTACTGCGCCGTGGCGTGGCTGCCTGTGTGGCTGCGGTCGAACCCGATGCCTTTTGCGTCGGCCTTGTGGTAGTAACTTGGCATCCAATCGGGGCGCGCGCCGGGGATGTTGCACCAGGGTTCGGGGCCGTAGTGGTGCCCCCAGGCAAAGATGTGGTGCAGCCCCAGCGGCATCATGTATTCAACAACGGCTTGGCGCGACTGTAGCATCATGTGGCCAAGTTCTTCTTTAAAGCCGGCGAAGCCGTCAGCCGGCTGTCCGGCTGTTGCATCTTTAAAGGTCAGCGTGATCCACTCGCCTGCTATTTCCTCCGAGGATAGCCGGTGGTTCCAGGCCAAGCGTCCGAAGGCATACCAATTGGCTTGCGCCAGATGGTGCCCGCACCAGTTTGCATCCATACCGGTATTGGCTACACCGGCGATGGCTTTTATCTTTTGCGGATAGATACTGCCGTCTGTCACGCGGGCCACGGTAGATCCTGTTCCCTGCCGGTGGGTGTCGCTGTCCAAACATTCTTTCCACATCGGCGCCAGATAGGCCGCATGGTTGGCGAAGCCGAGGTATTCTTGCGTGATTTGGAACTCAACCATGACGGGCGTCTTTTTCATGGCGCCAAACAGCGGGCTGAACGGTTCGCGCGGTTGGAAATCCACCGGCCCGTTCTTTACCTGTACAATCACATTGTCGCGAAACTTCCCATCGAGGGGCATAAATTCTCCGTAGGCTTGCTTGGCCCGGTCTTCGTCGCCGGGGTTGTAGACAAACGCGCGCCACATCACGATTCCGCGGTGAGGTTTGAGCGCATCGGCAATCATGTTGGCGCCGTCGGCATGGGTGCGCCCAAAGTCTTGCGGCCCGGGAAGCCCTTCGGAATTGGCTTTGACCAGGAAGCCTCCAAAGTCGGGAATGAGCCGGTAGATCTCGCCGGCTTTATCTTTCCACCAGCGCCTGACGGCCCGGTCCAAGGGGTCGGACGTCGGCAGGCCGCCCAGTTCCGCCGGCGAAGAGAAGTTGATAGACAGGTAGACCTTGATGCCATAGGGGCGGAATATGTCGGCCAGCGCCTTTACCTTGGCCAGATAGGTGGCAGAGAGGATCTGCGGGGTGGCGTTTACGTTGTTCAGCACCGTTGCATTGATGCCGACAGAGGCGTTGGCGCGGGCGTAGGCTTCGTAGCGGGGCGAAACGGTTGTGGGCAGCCCGTCCCAATCCCAAAGGGAGATTCCGGCGTAGCCGCGCTCCACGCTTCGATCTAAATTATCCCAATGGTTGAGGATGCGGATGTCGTAACGGGGCGATTCGTCTACTTGAAGCCGGCCGCCGGCCTGCCCCATCTCTTGCAGGCGCAGCAGATGGTAGGCGCCGTAAAGCAGCCCCCGTTCCGTGCCCGACGTTACCGTCACCGCATCATTCGCTCCCCGGCAACGGATGGAATAGCCTTCCGGCCCCAGCGTGCCGGCAGGCTGAACCTTTAACAGAACCGGCGCCCCACCCCGCCATTGCGAGCGGATTTCCTTCAAAGCAATATCCGTGGTTGGCGATTGCCTGTTACAACTTGCTTCGGCATGGGCGGCCTCCGGTGCCCGAAGCCACAGCCTGCTGCCGTCTTCGGCCAGCAGATGCTGCCCTGTACAGATAACCAGGGCGACGATTGGAATCAACTTCTTCATATCATGTGTTGTTTGTTATAGCTTTATCCTTGCCGAAGCACGGCGCGATTCGTTCTGCAACCGGTCTAACGCAGTAACCACATAGCGGTACTTCGTCCCGCCGTCCGCATAAGGCAGCTTATGCCAGGTGTCCCTCGTTATGGCCACGATGTGCGACGGGTCGTTGATGTTCACCCTCTCTCCGCGGCCAAACCGGTAGACAACATAATGCGTTGCGCGGTTCATCTCATCCTTTGCCGCCGGCGCTTCCCAAAAGAGCACATAACCGTCTTCCGTCCAAACAGCATTGAGCTTGCCGACCTTGCGGGGGGCCTTGCCGTCCATAAACTTAAACAGGGGCTGGAGCGCCGGATATTTGTGGTACTCCTGCATGAGCGCATTGCGGTAGTTCCCCTCGTTGTTCACCACAGCGCTTGCCGGCCACTGGCAACTGCCGCCGATGGTTTTGTACGAACGCTGGAGCTTCATCTTGCGGGACAACTGATTGATGGTTGCATCCTCAGGGTCGGCATTCATTATCGTATTCGGGACAGACTGACCGATAAACAACGGGCGGTGCCCTGTGTTGTGCGCCCACCAGTCTACCAACACCCCGTAATCGGCCCGCGGATGCCCGATCTGCCAGTACAGTTGCGGAATATTATAGTCTATCCAACCTTTCCTGGCCCACAGCAACACATCGGCATACAAATCGTCGTAGTTCTGCAACGCCCGGGTGTCGCTGCCCGACGGATCGCTGCTCCGGTTACGGTATACGCCGAAAGGACTGACGCCAAACTTCACCCAGGGCTTCAGCGCGCGGATAGTCTGGTGTATCTCTTTAATCAGCAGGTTTACATTGTTGCGCCTCCAATCTCCCTTATCGGCAAAACCACCCCCGTAGACAGCGAAGCTCCCGTCGTCCGGGTAATCCATCCCGTTAACCGGATACGGATAAAAATAGTCGTCCATGTGGATGGCATCCACATCATACCGGCCCACAATATCCGAAACCACATTGCATATATGCAGCCGGTTCTCCGCCAGCGCCGGATCAAAGAACAGTTTATTGTCATACTCGATAAACCGTTCGGGGTACACATTATATAGATGTGTAGCGGCCAGCTCATTGCTCATATTCGTTTTTGCACGATAGGGATTAATCCACGCATGAAGCTCCATATTGCGCTTGTGGCATTCGTCTACCATAAACGCCAACGGATCCCAGCGGGGAGACGGAGCCGTGCCCTGCGATCCCGTCAAGAAACGGCTCCAAGGCTCGTGGGCCGAATCGTACAGCGCATCCGCTTCCGGGCGGACCTGGAAAACAATTGCATTCATGCCTGCCGCCTGTAAGGCATCCAGCTGATCGGTCAGGGTAGCCATTAGTGTTTCGGAAGGAATGCCGCGGAACTGTCCGTTCACCGTTTGTATCCAAGCGCCGCGGAACTCGCGTTTGGGATGCGTCTGTGCCCATGCCGGCAAACAGGCTAAAAGCAAGCCCGAAAAAGGTAATAAATAACGTTTCATTCAAGTTTTTAAATTAGTCAGGAAACAAATATAGTTCTTATAAATATGCCGTTTTAAACCGCTCAAGCAATCCCATTTACAATTTACCGTTTACAATTTCGTATTCAACAGCAAAGGATCAATCGTAAAGGATCAATGAACAGGTTTCAGCCGCGGATCACGGTCTTTACATTGGGGATCTTCAGGAGTTTGTTGATTAGCCGTTTGACGTCGCTCACGTCGTGGACGTAGAGTTGCATTTTCCCTTCAAAAATACCGTCGTTGGTTTCGACGTTCAGTTTGCGTATATTGACGTTTAGCTGGCGGGAGATGACTTGTGTGATGTCGTTCAGCAATCCTACGTTGTCTATTCCGCTGATAAAGAGGTTTACCAGGAAGGAGAGGGATGATTTGTGCGTATCCCATTTGGTTGCGATGATGCGGTTTCCATAGTTGCTTTTTAGCTTTACCGCTACGGGGCATTGGCGTTTGTGGATGATTACCTTTTCGTTTTCGTCCATGTAGCCCAGGACGTCGTCGCCGGGGATGGGGGAGCAGCAGGTTGCTATGATGTAGTTTTTTTGTATGGCGTCTTCTGTTATCTTGAGTACTTTCTTCGGGTTGATCTTCTCTTTGGAGGGGTCTTCTTCCCGGGTGTGGACTTCTTTGGTGTTGTTTTTGGCGTCTTTGTTCCCAAAAGAGAAGGTCAGGTATTTTTTCCAGTTTGAGCTTTGTTTTCCTTTCAGTACATTCTTGTCTACATCTCCCGGTTCGATGATCTTATTGCCGATGTCGGCCAGCAGTTCTTCTTTGGTTCGGATGTGGTGCAGGCTCAGCAGCTTGTCGTAGTTGATCGATTCCGGGCGGATGTCTTCTCTCAGCAGGAACTCGTTCAGTATCACTTCGCCTTTCTTTTGGGCGATCCGTTGTTCTTTCTTCAGCATGGTGGATATTTTCGCACGGGCTTTAGCCGTCGTGGCAAATATCAGCCATTGGGGTTGAACGCGCTGCGATTTTGACGTCAGGACTTCTATCTGGTCGCCGCTTTGCAGTTTATGGCTCAGGGGTACCAGCTTGTGGTTTACTTTGGCGCCGATGCAATGGTTGCCTATGTCTGTGTGCAGAAAGAAGGCAAAGTCCAGTGCTGTTGCGTTTTGCGGCATGGTCTTTATTTCGCCTTTCGGTGTAAAGACAAATATTTCGGAGGCAAACAGGTTCAGTTTGATGGTATCCAGGAAGTCAATGGCATCCGGTTGCGGGTCGTCAAGGATTTCTTTGATCGTACGCAGCCATTTATCGAGTTCGCCTTCATCTTCGCCTCCTCCTTCTTTATATTTCCAATGTGCGGCAAATCCCTGTTCGGCAACATCGTTCATCCGTTCGCTGCGGATCTGTACTTCGATCCATTGTCCGCCAGGTCCCATCAGAGTTACGTGCAGGGCCTGGTAGCCATTTGCTTTAGGGTGGCTCACCCAGTCGCGCAGGCGGTCGGGATGCGGTTTGTATATTTTGGAGACGGATACGTAGATGTCGAAACAGTCGTTCAGTTCTTCTTCCGGGTTTTGAGGTTCAAAGATGATGCGTACGGCCAGCAGGTCGAATATCTCATCGAAAGGTACGTGCTTGGTTTGCATCTTGTTCCATATTGAATATATGGACTTGATACGTGCCATGATGCGGTATTTCAGTCCCATTCTGTCCAACTGGACGCGGATAGGGTCTGTGAATTTCCGGAATACCTCGTCGCGTTCCGTCGCGGTGGCTTGGAGTTTGCTTTTTATTTCTTCGTATTCTTCGGGGTGTTCGTATTTAAAGCTCAGGTTCTCAAGCTCGGTCTTTATCTTATGCAATCCAAGGCGGTTGGCCAGCGGTGCGTAAATATAAAGCGTTTCACCGGCAATCTTCAGCTGCTTGGCCGGAAGCAGCGAGCCTAAGGTGCGCATGTTGTGCAGCCTGTCGGCGATCTTGATGAGGATCACGCGGATATCACTCGACATTGTCAGCAATAGTTTTTTGAAGTTCTCCGCCTGTGCCGAAACTTTATCGCCGAATATGCCGCCGGAGATCTTGGTCAGTCCGTCGACGATCTGTGCAATCTTGGGGCCGAACAGGTTTTCGATATCCTCTACGGTATAGTCGGTGTCTTCTACCACATCGTGCAGCAGGGCCGAACAGATAGATGTTGAGCCTAATCCGATTTCGTTGCATACGATCTTGGCTACCGCCAGCGGATGCATGATGTATGGTTCGCCGGAGCGGCGTTTGATTCCTTTATGTGCTTGGTTGGCGAAGTTAAATGCTTTCGTTACGATTTCAACCCGTTTGCGGTGTTTGGTTGCCAGATAGTCGTTCAAGAGTTCCTGAAAGGTTTGGTCGATCAGTTCTTCTTCCGTCATCTCTTTGTGGTTTGTTTCTTTCATGTCCTGTCTTTACGGTAATGCCGCACATTATATAAAGGAAGCCTTGGTTATTACCGATAGATCTTCAGGCTTTTACCTGCAACAATATTATTGTTTTTCAGGCCGTTCCATTTTTTTATGTCATTTACCTTCACGCGGTATCTTCCTGCGATTGAAGATAACGATTCGCCGCTTCTGATCTTATGATAAACCAACTTGCCCGTTCCAGACCCTCCTCTATAGGCGGAAGTTTCGTTTTTAATTTCAACTTGCTGGCGGTTGCTGAAAAGTGTTTCGGCGCGATAGGCATAAACCGAGTCTTGCTTGTCCAGGAAAGTGCCTATCTGGTTTAACGGTAAACGCAGTGTATAGGGTTTGACGTTGCCGGGGATGATATTCTTTTTGTATTGCGGATTGAGGCTCTTGATTTGATCGATATCGATGCCGCAAATGGCTGCGATCTGTTCAAAATGAAGATTACGGGTGATCTGTAGCGTATCGGTATCTGCGGGTATGCGGGTTTCCATCGGGCAGATGTTGTGATCGCAGTAGTATTTCATCACATAGTTGGCTGCGATGAAGGATGGAACATATCCGCGGGTTTCCCGCGGCAGGTAGTTGTAAATCGCCCAGTAGTCCCGCTGACCGTTTGCACGGCGAATCGCTTTGTTTACATTGCCCGGCCCGCAGTTGTATGCGGCGATGACTAAGTTCCAGTCACCATATATGGAATAGAGTTCTTTCAGGTATCTGGCAGCGGCCCATGTTGCTTTGATCGGGTCGCGTCTTTCGTCTACAAGGCTGTTGGATTCCAAACCGTATATCTTTCCGGTTCCGATCATGAACTGCCAAAGTCCGGATGCTCCTGCACGGGACACGGCCGAGGGATTCAGCGCCGATTCTATAATAGGAAGATATTTCAGTTCGATGGGCAGCCCGTAAGCGTCGAGTGCTTCTTCAAAGATAGGAATATAGAAGTTGGACGCGCTCAGCATGAATGATACCTGGTTGCGCAAGCGCCCGGTATACAGATCTATAAATTTACGGACAACGGCATTGTACGGCATTTCCATAATGGTGGGGATGCGGGACAGGCGGTCTATTATTACGGCGTCGCTAAATACCGGATTTACATCCGAGGTATTGCAGTCGCTATTGTTATAGCGGACGACATAATTGCGCGCTTTCCAGTCGCTCAGCAAGCTGTCTACCGGATAAGTGAGGCTCACGGGTATGTCAATCTCTTCATGGCGTTCTTGCCCGTCTTCATACAGAATGACTTCCACCGTTTGCGATCTCACCTGTGTCGAAGCGATCAGGGAGAATACAAGAATAATCGCATTGTATCTGTTTAATAAATTGTTCATAGTTGCTCGCATTTAAAAAGTAAAACTACATTGCAGGCCCACAGCGCTGCCTTTGTTGCCTATTATATGATTATTGTATTGATTGCTGATAATAGTCGGTTCCACACGCATACTTAGATCCGGGGTGATGTCGAAATTCGAGAGTTCCGCATCTACATAGGCGTCGATGATGGATAGCAGATAAACTCCTATAAATGCAAAAACGCTAATGTCGCGGTACCGGCGATAGTAGTCTTTGCGCTTTTTAAGCAGCGCGCCGTACCGGGTATCGGTTTTCTCGTCAATGGCCACTCCTACGACCAAATCATAGTAGCTGTTTGTGTTCGGGTCGCCATCCATAATATCGACATAAGCCTGCGAGTAATCTCTAAACATTTTGTTGTTCCATGACAAGGCATAAGCACATCCGGCAAAGCCTCCATAGACAATAGGGATCTTCCAGTATTTGCGGTTATAGATCTGTCCGGCGCCGGGGAAGACCACAGCAAGCCACGTTGCTTTGGTCGGGTTGGGTATCCATACGTTTTCCGGTATTTGAGGCGTTGCGGCTAAGCTGTCGGTTGGTTGTTGCGCATATGCACAGATCCCGGCCGCTTGTAACAATAAGCAGAGAAGCAGGGCGATGCACAGTTTATATGTCTGTTTAAGGCCTGTCATTTACTCTTTAGCGAGTCAAACATCTCCACGATTCGTTCCAATTCTTCCTCGTTGTTGAACAGGATGCTGATCTTTCCTTTTCCTTTCTCGGAGCAAGTCAGCTGTACTTTTGAATGAAAGAATCCCGACAGGTGTTGTTTGAGCAGATCAAATTCTTCGGATAATTGGGGTTTCTTGGGGGCTATTTTCTTTCCGGCGCTTTGTACGGCTTCGCCTTGGCCGAGCGATTTAACGATTTCTTCTACTCTCCGCACGGAATAGCCGTGTTGCCGGATTTCCTCGAACACCTTTACTTGCAGCTTGGGATCGCTTAGAGAGATGAGCGCACGGGCATGTCCCATATCTATCTCTTTGTTTTGCAGCGCCATTTGGATCGGCGCGGGCAGTTTGAGCAGCCGCAGGTAGTTGGCGATGGTGGTCCGTTTCTTTCCTACGCGTTCGCTAAGGCGTTCTTGCGTCAAGCCGTACCGGTCCAGCAGATGCTGATAGGCCAAGGCGATCTCGACGGCGTTAAGGTCTTCACGCTGTATGTTTTCGATCAGCGCCATCTCCATCACATTCTCGTCGTCAGCTGTGCGTATGTAGGCCGGGATGTGTGTATTGCCCACTATGAGCGATGCGCGGTAGCGCCGTTCGCCGGCAATGATCTGGTATTCGTCGTCAGACAGCTTGCGCAGCGTGATCGGTTGGATGATTCCGATCTCGGCAATGGAGTCGGCCAGTTCCTGCAGTGCAGTCTGATCAAACTCGCGACGTGGCTGGTTCGGATTAACGGATATTTTCGACAGTTCAATCTCGTTGATGGAAGAAGAACCTTCCGTCTTTACATCGTCCATCGAAAGCAGGACGTCAAGTCCTCTGCCCAGAGCGTTTCTGCGTTGTACCATATCTCTTGTTCTTGTTATTGTCTTTCGACCAACTCTTTAGCCAGCGCCATATAATTCTTGGATCCGATTGATTCTGCGTCATAAAGGATCGTAGGAACGCCGTAGCTCGGCGCCTCGCTCAATTTCACATTCCGTTGGATGACCGTCTGGAAGACAAGTTCCTGGAAATGTTTCTTCACCTCATCGTAGATCTGGTTGGCTTGGCGGAGGCGTGAGTCGTACATCGTCAATAGAAAACCTTCGATTTCCAGCTTCGGGTTCAGTTTGGATTTGATGATCTTGATCGTGTTCAGCAGTTTGCTGATTCCTTCAAGGGCAAAATATTCCGCCTGAACGGGGATGATCACCGAGTCAGCCGCCGTAAGCGCATTTATCGTAATCAAGCCTAACGAGGGCGAGCAGTCGATCAGGATATAGTCGTACTTGCTCTTCAGGGGTTCGAGAACCTTCCCTAAAACAGTCTCGCGGTTAGACAGGTTGAGCATTTCGATCTCCGCCCCTACCAGATTGATGTGAGAAGAAATGATCTTCAACGATTCAATCCCTGTGTCATGGATGGCGCTTTTCACATCCGCCCCGTCTATGATACATTCATAGATTGTACTTTTGACTTGTTTAATATCCACCCCCAATCCGGAAGAAGCATTGGCCTGAGGATCTGCGTCTACGACCAGTACTTTCTTTTCCATTGTAGCAAGTGAAGCCGCCAGGTTTATTGTAGTCGTCGTTTTTCCTACACCACCTTTTTGATTGGCTAAAGCAATAATCTTTCCCATAAATAATGCGTTTTTAATTTGCAGGCGAAATAAATGATAAATCCCCAGAGCACCTACAAAACGGGGGATTCTTCACGAAAACTGTTGATAAGTCCCTCTTTTTGTTAATAACTACAGCGGCCTGCTTTCATCCGCTTGTTCGCTTGCGAATTAAAGCGTGCAAATATACTTATTTTCAACGAATAGTTCTTTTCCTTCATGGCGAACTGCGTTTTAGCCTCCCTGCTTCGGTTAGTCGCTTCCAAAAGCGGGAACATAGAAATATCCTTAAGTTTGCAGCAGAATAAGAAGCTGAGGTTAAATTTCTACTTTTGTTGTATAAAAGAAGAGAATTAACCGACCGACAGAAGTAAACTATGCTCGTGTCAAGATATCATAATCTA
>JAITSN010000065.1 GCA_031287715.1 Mediterranea sp. (in: CFB group bacteria) | reverse complement strand
GACTTTCTGATCGGAATTACGCGGGCTACGGCTCTCGCAAGTGTATCAAAGTAAATCCAGTAACCCACTGGCGGTGTAATATGGTCGCAGAGCTGATGCTGCGTATCCGTTAGTTATAGTGTATGATCTGTAAGATTGTCCGAAACTTTATAGTTAATTGAGTGATTACTTGAATAAGAAAAAGTTATAGCTTAACTAAACGACATTGATCTACAATTTACCATTTGTTACCGGCATAAATTGTAAATGGCATCAAATGGTAAATGGTAAATGAAGAGGTGGTAAATGGTAAGGTGATCTTTATGGTTTTAGTTTATCTTTGGGGCACGGAAAAATATTCAAGAACATGGATCTTATATAAATTGGGATGAGAAATATAGTTTATAATAGCGGGTAACCATCATTGAACTTTCTCCTTTTTACAATAGTCACAGACGAGTATATTTCACATTAAAAAATGGCTCCCAGGAATTAATACGAACAAAGTATGAACAAACTAAGAAAAGATATAGATGAAGCTTTCAGATGCTATTATAAACCCCTGTGTCTATATACCATGCACTACCTCCATGATATAGACTTGGCAGAAGATGTTGTACAGGATTGCTTTGCAGAGTTGTGGGAAAGGATGAATACTAAAAAAGTTTCCAGTGTAAGATCATACCTCTACATGATGGTGAAGAACCGTTGTCTGGATACGCTAAAAAAAGACAATCTAATTGATACTAACACATCTCCTTCCGACCTGGCAGACATCATTCCGGATGAAGAAGCGGAAGAACGCTCGTTGATTGAAGCAAGGCTATGGACAGCTATTGATACTTTACCGGAAAAATGCCGGGAGGTTTTTCTCCTTAGTAAGCGTGATGGCCTGAAATACAAAGAAATTGCAGACAAATTGAATATCTCAGCAAAAACGGTTGAAAATCAAGTAGCTAAAGCCATCAAGATTCTAAAAGAAGGAGCCATCAAGATATATACATTCTTTTTCGGATAACTTTTTCCGTTTTTACATAGGGGATTTTTTATAAGTTTCAGTCTTAGCTCAAGATAAAAAGCTAAAACATGAAAGAAATAGAAAAAAAGTGCCTCGACTTTGTATTGAGACATTACAAATTCGGACGATTCGATACAAATAAAGCCATCCGCCGTTTTGAAGAGAAGAATACGCGTGTACATACCGGCACCAACTATCGTCCTTATTGGTATTCGGGCATCGCCACTACTATTCTATTATGTGTTACATTCAGTTTTTATTTCTATAATACCGGTTCCGGGAATGATTGGACAAAACTCGCCTCCGGTAATGCAATTGAAACCTTTCTGTTACCAGACAGTACTGCTGTAACACTATCCCCACGATCAACACTGAGTTATCAGTCTTCAGATTTCAAAAATGAACGCCAGGTCAACATAACCGGGAAAGCATTTTTTGAAGTTACAAAAGATGAAAAACATCCCTTTGAAATCTGTGGGCAGTTATCGCGGGTAACAGTTTTAGGAACCCGTTTCCAAGTCAGTGAATCCTCTCAGAAATCCAATGTGTACGTGGTATCGGGTAAAGTTCTCTTTGCTGCAAAAGAGCAGGCGGAAGGTGTGATCCTGACCGGAGGAATGGAAGCCACACTGACTTACGGCAAACTAAAGCCGGAGGTGGTAAGCCCGGGAAGTGTCAACCAAACAGCATGGGCTACCCAAACATTCATCTTTGACAACAGTCCGGTTGCCGAAGTCCTATCCGAATTATCCGATTTCTATCACGTACAGTTAACCACAGACGATACCGGCAAGAATCTTAATGGCGAATTTGCAACGAACAGTTTGGACGAAATCATTGATTTGATTGAAAATGTCCTGCAAATCAAGATTCAAAAGAACGATTAAGATGAGCCGGAGAATCATTATCATTTCTATTGCCTGTATCTGTTTCCCGATGCAGGCACAAATCAAAACTTCGGGTACAATTAAGGAACAGATGGAACTCGTCCACAAACTACATCAGATAAACTTTATTTATGATTCTTCTCTGAATGTAGATGTACCTTATCAAGGAAAGCCGTTGCAAGGACTTAATCTCGGGCAAAGCTTGCAGGAACTGTTCGGAACAACAGATCTTAAATGGGAGATCCGGGGCAACTACATCCTCCTGAATAAAAAGAAAAAATATACCGTCAGCGGATATGTCTACCGGCAAAACGGAGAGCCGTTGATCAATGCAACAGTCAAGGACGAAGCTTTGGGAATCGGGACACTAAGCAATAACTATGGCTTTTTCAGCATAACGCTGCCCGAAGGCAAGCGTGTACTTTGCTTTTCCTTCATTGGTTTCGGGCAAAAAAAGGAAAATATCATGTTGGATAAGAACATCACACTGAAAGTTTATTTGAAAGAAGACTGTTCGTTGGACGAAGTGGTGGTAACCGGCGACCTTAATTCTTCCATACATACAACCCAAACCGGAAAAGTGTCTTTGACCGCACGCGAGTTACATACGGAATACTCCCTGTTAAGCTCTCCGGATGTAATTAAGACCCTCCAGAACCTGCCGGGGGTAGCTTCGGGTACCGAACTTATATCCGGATTATACGTACATGGAGGAAATCACGACGAGAATCTGTTTTTATTAGATGGAACTCCTCTATATCAAGTCAATCATCTGGGAGGCTTGTTCTCGACATTCAATACGGATATTATCAAGAATATAGAATTCTACAAAAGTGGCTTTCCTGCCCGTTATGGCGGACGGCTATCTTCTGTCATTGATGTAAGAACCAATGACGGAGATATGAAAGAGTACCATGGAAGTTTTACTCTGGGACTGTTGGACGGAAGAATCCAATGTGAAGGCCCCTTGATCAAGAACAGGACTTCTTTTACTATAGCTATGCGTAGAAGCTGGCTGGATGTGTTTTCTGCACCGATCTTTTTCTTTCGCAACAAATCTAAAAAAGAAGATCAATTCACAGCGAGATACGCCTTTGATGATATCAATGCTAAAATCACCCATACATTTTCCGGCAGAAGCAAGGCATACATAAGCTTTTATTCGGGTAATGACATTCTGAAAGTTGGTAATGAACAACACTTTGACGAAGAGCTGTACCAGGCGAAGTTCAATCTGCAATGGGGAAATCTGACAACGGCCATAAACTGGAGCTACCAATTTACTCCAAAGCTATTTGCCAATTTTACCGGAGTATACGCCCATAACCGTTCGTTGTATGATTATGAAGAAGAAGATAAATTCCTGAACACAGGACAAGTGACCGAAAGAACTAATATCGAGCGTCGTAACCATTCGGTTATTGATGACACCGGCTACCGCATAGAGTTTGATTACAAACCGGGACTACGCCAACATGTACGCATAGGCTCAAATTACCTTTTCCATACTTTCCGCCCTCAGTCGCAGGCTGCGAAAAACATTTCCGGAAACGATGGCAAAAACGATACGGTTCGGTATAGCAATTCATTTCACTACCGGGGACATGAGTTTACGGCATATGCAGAAAACGACATCACGCTGGGGGAAAAATGGCGAACCAACATAGGAATTCATTACACCTTGTTTAAAATTCCGGATAAGACATCTCATTCGGTAGAGCCAAGAGTCGCAGTCAGATACCAATGGAACGGACATACAGCCATCAAATTATCCTATACTGAAATGAGCCAGTTTATGCATCTGTTGTCGGGCACCTATCTTAATCTGCCCACAGACTATTGGGTACCTTCAACAAAAGACATCCGTCCCATGCGTTCACGACAATATACAGCAGGAGTATACATGCGATTGCCACATAATATGCGGCTCAGTCTGGAAGGTTTCTATAAGACAATGAACCACACAATAGAATATGACGGAGGGAGCCGCCTGACGCCGCTTGCCGGAAACTGGGAGATGAATGTAAAGCAAGGAAAGGGAAAAGCCTATGGAGCCGAATGTGAACTTGCGTATCTCACGGCCAGGACATCTGTTGACATCGCTTACACATTATCATGGAGTAAGCGGAAGTTCAATGAAATTTATCAGGGATGGTATGCCGACAAATTCGACAACCGGCATAAGCTGAATATAGCAGTCAGACATAAGTTCACCGGACGGATAGATGCTTATGCGGCATGGACTTTCCATTCGGGAAATAGAATGACAATCCCCTCGCAATACATAAGCGCACCGGAAATTCCCGGAATAAAAGAAAAAGAGCCGGCACAATGGATCTATGAAAAACCCAATAATGTAACACTGCCCTCTTATCACAGGATGGATGTAGGGGTTAACTTCCGCAAAACCATCAAACGAGGATACGAATGTATTTGGAACATAAGCATATATAATGCCTATTGCCGCATGAACGCGTTGTATGCCAAGGTAGAGAAATTACCGGAAGGAAAGTTCAGAGGGAAAGCCACCGGCGTCTTTCCCATCATTCCCTCATTCAGTTACACCATAAAGTTTTAAAATGAAGATGAAAAAGATAATTTACCTGCTGCTAACAGTAGCTTTCCCGTCCTGTAACTATCATTTTGAGTTAGACGGAGTAGATGCTACTGAAAAGCTGGTACTCTATTGTTTCCCATCAAACAGTGATACAACAGTGATACAACTCTCCAGGAGTGTTCCGGTCAATAAAAAAGAACCGTCGGATAAAAATATGCGCAATGCAGATATTCATCTTACGGTAAATGAAGAGGAACAGGCCATTTATTGGAACGAAGATCCCACTTCAACACTTCCGGCGCAATGCTATTATACGTTAAGGAAGTGGAAGCCGGATGACTGCCTGCAACTTCAGGCAAATGTGAAAGATATGCCTGTAATCACGGCGAAGACCACCATGCCGGGTAACTTCCCTTTAGAAGAGATTAGGATGATACCCAAAAAAGGAAGTAAGAATACGTTGCAGGTACTTATAACTTTTAACGATGATAGCGCGACTAAAGATCATTATGGAATCAGGCTGGTAAAAAAGCGAATAACAAGGAGTGACGACGAAGAAAATGTTTCATTTCATTCTGTAGAGTTCGATTTGAAAGACGAACCTTTATTAAACAACCTGTCTGATTTGGACGAGATATTTATGTCTTCCAATCACTTTTTCCAGGATCTGTATATATGGGACGACACGGAGATTCAGGGGAGAAAATATACACTCCGTTTGAATACGGATTATCAGGAGGACTTTGAGGTTAATTGGGATAACTATAACTTCAGCCTTAGTCTGCAATACAAGATCTATCTCTATAGGCTCTCGCCGGAGTTTTACAATTATTTCAAAACACTGAATACTATAAATAACAATGATTTAGGCAATCACGGCTTTTCTCCGACATTTCTCCACTACACCAATGTGTCCGGTGGTATCGGAGTTATGGGAGGCTGCCGGATCACAGAAACAGAATGGCTAAAAAATGCACATTAAATAATAGCAATCATTTTTTCTAATTTAAATTTTAAACAATTATGAAAGCAGTAAATTTATTGGTTAAACATGCCCATTTATTTTTCTCTTTATTATTAGTTTCTGTGAGCATAGGCAGCTATGCCCAGAATGTTAAGGTGGGTGTTACAGCCGGGCTGAATATCAGCTCCCCAAGCGATTATGATTCCAAAGCAGGGTTTAATGTGGGTGTCAAAGGTGAATTAGGGCTCCCCAATGTATCAAAAGGGCTATATCTGGACTTTGGTGTGCTACTCTCGTCACAAGGCTGGGAAAGTTCCGCGTATTATGATACCCTGAAGAAACAGAGCATGCGATGGAAAGGCAATCCCTACTTCCTGAATATTCCTATCCATATCGGATATAAATTCTCTCTTGGACACAACGCGGCTCTATTTGCCCATATGGGGCCTTACATTGGTGTAGGTCTGTTCGGGAAAAATAAGCTGGTAACTGAAACGGAAAACGGGAAGAAGACAACAATGACCCTGACTGACAATGTATTCGGTGACAAGCAATTGGAAAGATTCGACTGGGGCATTGGAGGTAAGGTAGGTGTTGAATTTGCCAAGCATATTCAGGTAGCCTTGGGGTATGATTGTGGAATGAGGAATCTCAAGACTTCCAAAAATGCTGTTGATTTCAAAAACAGAGTGTTTAGCGTATCATGCGCTTATATGTTCTAATAATGCTTATGCAAAAAACGTTTTTTGAGATACAACAGGCGCATGGGCAGGAAGAGGGTGTTTTTTGCCGGTGCCATTAAACTGTTTTATCGAAAAACAGTCATAACTGTATGTTTAACGAAAATAAATAGAATTATGAAGAAGCAAATTTTAGGTTTGGCCGTTGTCCTGCTTTTGGGTTCGGCTGTATGTATGGCTCAGGATAACAGGGGCGGGCGCCCTGATGTATCAAAACGCATTGAGCAGATGATAACGGACTTGGGGCTGAATGAAACTCAGGCCAAGGAGTTCAAGGCGGTAATGGAGGGCATGAGGCCGGCGGGCAGGGACGGCGCTTCGAGCGAGCGGCCTTCCCGTGAGGAAATGGAGAAGAGACGCAATGAGGCGGATGCTAAAATCAAGAAGATCCTGACTGACGAGCAGTATAAAAAGTATCAGGGTATGAGACCGCAAAGAGGGCAAAGAAGAGACAGGTAGGGAAACCTGCGTTTGTGTTTTCCGTGTATGGGATCACCCCGGTTTTTGACCGTTATGTTCAAAACCGGGGTGGTTTGTTTTGGTAGCCCGCTTGCCTTTCTGTTTTGATGCCCGGCATATGTTTTTATCTTTGCGGGGTATTTAACAATTGTAATATGTATGAAGAAAACAGGATTGCTCTTGTTGTTCGGGTTGCCGCCGTGCTTGTACGGCTACCCGCAAGGGACTTCTACCCAGGATGTTGGCGAGCGCGCCGGTGGTCTTGAGGCTAAAGCGGAAGGGATGGGGAGGCTCCGGTTTTCCGGATATGTGCAGGCGCAATGGATGTGGACGCGGGAGACTGCCGCCGGCGGGCGGAACGGTTTCTCTATCCGCAGGGGCAGGTTGAAGGCGGCTTATGCGGACAAGTGCGGGGAGGCGGTTTTCCAGATTGATGCTACGGAAGAAGGGGTGAAGGTGAAGGATGCTTATTTGAAGCTACAGGCGCCCGACGTGGAGTGGATCGCGCTGCGCGGCGGGATCTTCAACCGCCCTTTCGGGTATGAGATAGCTTATTCGTCGGCCCGGCGCGAGTCGCCCGAGCGGAGCCGGATATTCCGAACGCTCTTCCCCCAGGAGCGCGACTTGGGGGCGGAGCTGGTTGTTAAAGGCCGGAAGGATACACCGCTGGAGGGGCTGGCTATCAATGCCGGACTCTTCTCCGGCAACGGCGGTCAGGCTAAGGAGACGGACTCGCGGAAGGACTTCATCGGCCGTTTGTCTTATGCCGGAAAGGCGGGCCGCCTGAACTATGAGGCGGGCGCTTCCCTTTACGCCGGCGGCGTGCGCTTGGCCGGCAGCGGAAGGCAAAGGGCATACCGGTTTGTTGACGGGGCGTTTGTGGAAGACGGGTCGTTGAGGCGGGGCGGTTATGCCCGCCGGCGGTATTATGGCTTCGACGGCGGGGCGGGGTTGCGCTCTGCGTTGGGGACGACTTTCTTCCGGGGGGAGTATCTTTGGGGGACGCAGCCGGGGGCGGCAGAGGGCAGCCACAGTCCCACGGGGGCTGTGACGGCAGATGTTTATGTGCGGAAGTTCGCCGGTTACTACTTGCAGTTGGTGCACGGCATGGGCGCTTCCCGACATTCGGTTGTGGCCAAGTATGATGCGTATGACCCGAACGTAAAGGTTTCCGGGAGCGGTTGCCGCACCGAAGGGGATATGGCATACCGCACTTTCGGATTGGGATGGCTGTATCAGGCGAACCAAAACCTGCGGGTGATGTGCTACTATGAAGCTGCCGCAGGCGAAAAGTCCGGCAGACAGGCAGGTACCAAAGACGAGGCTTTTACCTTGCGCCTGCAATATACATTCTAATCTTCCCCCCGTCCGAAGCTGCGGTATTCCAGCGGGGTGAACCCCGTTTGTTTCTTGAACAGCGAGAAGAAGTATTCCGTCGATTTATAATCCAGCATATAGGAGATCTCCTTTACGGAGCGGGACGTTTCGACCAGCAGCTGCTTGGCCTTGCGGAGCTTCAGCTCGTGGAAGTACTTGGCGGGGGCGTAGCCGGTGTAGTCCTTGAATACTTTGCGGAACCACGAGTAGCTGATGTTGAGCTTCATAGCCAGCTCCTCGGGGTCGACGTCCTTGAAGACATTTTCGTTCATGATGATCTTGGCTTGCTCGATCTTCTGGCCGACATCGCCGATCTCAAACGTTTTGTTCTTGGAGATGGAAAGGATCATGCCGATCATGTGGAGCACGATTCCCGATAGATACTGCTGGGCAGAGATCTTGTCGTTCCCGGCGATCTCGATGGCTCGCGCAAACAGCCCAACCAGCTCTTCGTTGAGGCCTACTTCCAGCACCTGGTTGTCTTTAGCGAGGAAGGCGTTCCGGGTCAGAAGGTCTGCGATGTGCCCCTCGAAGCCGATGTAGTATTCGTTCCATCCGGTTTCCTGCAGCGGGCGGTACGTGTGCCACTGCCCTGGGAACAGCACCATCAGCCGGCCTTTGCAGACTTGCTTTTCGGGCGTTGAGTCAGAGCTGAACAGTCCGCGGCCTTTGGTAATATACACAATCTGGTATTCGTGGAGCACCCGGCCTTTCTGTGTGTTGAAATAATAACCCGAGGGGTGGTCTTTCAGCGGATAGGGAGAATGTGGCCGGATAGCCTGAAAACCCACAGTATTGACCCACAAGCCGAACTTGCGGTCCATATCGTTTACGATGAGGTATTTGAATTCTACTCCCAGGTCATTGTAATTCTTTGCCATACGCGTGTTTCCTAACTCGGTATGGCAAAGATAGAAATTACTTCGGAAGGTTGAAAGCGACAGTCATTTCCTGCATTTGGCCGTCCGACATCCCGTCCGGTTCGAAGCCCATGGACTTGGCTGCGATATAGATCAGCGCCGATTTGTTCAGGACATCGATCTGGTCGAAGGCTTGCATGGCGTCGTGGTCGACGGCAAACACGCCGTGCTTTTCCCACATCACCACGTCATAGTCTTGCAGCTCTTTGATCGTTGCATCGCCAAGTTCTACGGAGCTTGGCAGCCGGTAGGGGATGATGCCCAATCCGCGGGGGCAGAACGCTTTTGTTTCGGGAATCATGCTCCACAGCAGCCTTGTGGCCACGTCTTT
>JAITSN010000056.1 GCA_031287715.1 Mediterranea sp. (in: CFB group bacteria) | reverse complement strand
GATAGAGCATTAGCCTTCCAAGCTGAGGGTCGCGGGTTTGAACCCCGTCTTCCGCTCTTTTTGTTTGCTGTTATAGCTCAGTGGTAGAGCACTTCCTTGGTAAGGAAGAGGTCCCGGGTTCAAGTCCCGGTAACAGCTCATTGAATACAAATAAGTTGATTATTAATCATAATAAATAACAAGTAAAGCTATGGCTAAAGAGAAATTTAATCGTACCAAGCCGCATGTTAATATTGGTACAATTGGTCATGTTGACCACGGTAAAACCACATTAACTGCCGCTATCACTACAGTATTGGCTAAAAAAGGCCTTTCTGAGTTGCGCTCCTTTGATTCTATTGACAATGCTCCGGAAGAAAAAGAAAGAGGTATCACAATCAACACAGCTCACGTTGAATATGAAACCGTTAATCGTCACTATGCTCATGTAGACTGTCCGGGCCATGCTGACTATGTAAAGAACATGGTAACTGGTGCTGCTCAGATGGACGGTGCTATTATTGTAGTTGCTGCTACTGATGGTCCTATGCCTCAATCACGTGAACATATCCTTTTGGCTCGTCAGGTAAACGTGCCTAAGTTGGTCGTTTTCATGAATAAATGTGATATGGTCGATGATACTGAAATGTTGGAACTTGTAGAAATGGAAATGAGAGAATTGCTTTCATTCTATGATTTCGATGGCGACAACACTCCGGTTATCCAAGGTTCTGCTCTTGGTGGATTAAATGGTGTGGCTCAATGGGAAGAAAAAATTATGGAATTGATGGATGCGGTTGATACTTGGATCCCATTACCTCCACGTGATATTGATAAACCATTCTTGATGCCTGTTGAAGATGTGTTCTCAATTACGGGCCGTGGTACTGTAGCAACAGGTCGTATCGAAGCTGGTGTTGTTAAGGTTGGTGATGAAGTTCAAATTATCGGTCTTGGATCAGAAGCTAAGAAGTCAGTTGTAACTGGTGTTGAAATGTTCCGTAAACTTCTTGATGTAGGAGAAGCTGGTGACAACGTAGGTTTGCTGCTTCGTGGTATTGACAAGAACGAAATCAAACGTGGTATGGTTATTTGCCACCCAGGACAAATAACTCCTCATGCTCAATTCAAAGCCGAGGTGTATATCCTGAAAAAAGAAGAAGGCGGACGTCATACTCCATTCCACAATAAGTACCGTCCTCAATTCTATATCCGTACATTGGACGTAACTGGTGAAATCACTCTTCCGGAAGGAACGGAAATGGTAATGCCGGGTGATAACGTAACAATTACCGTAGACCTGATCTACCCCGTTGCATTGAATGTAGGTCTTCGTTTTGCTATCCGTGAAGGTGGACGTACAGTAGGTGCCGGTCAGATTACTGAAATTCTTTAATTTATTGAATATTTCCGGAACCTGTAGAATGGGAACCGGATTTATACGGGAGTAGCTCAGTTGGTAGAGCACTGGTCTCCAAAACCAGGTGTCGGGAGTTCGAGCCTCTCCTCTCGTGCTAATATTACTTAAATGAAAAAGATAAAAAACTATATCAAAGAATCTTACAACGAACTTGTTCATAAAGTGTCGTGGCCAACGTATTCTGAATTAACCAGTAGTGCAGTAGTTGTTTTATATGCTTCCCTACTTATTGCATTGGTGGTGTTCGCGATGGACTTCTGCTTCCAGACATTCATGGAAAAAATAATCTATCCACATTAAACGAAGAGGTTAAAATGTCTGAGATTGAAAAGAAATGGTATGTTTTGCGTGCTATTAGTGGAAAAGAAACTAAGGTTAAAGAATATCTTGAAGCTGACATAAAAAACAGCAATCTTAGTGAATATGTTTTTCAGGTTTTGATTCCTACCGAAAAAGTATATCAGGTTCGCAATGGTAAAAAAATTGTGAAATCAAGAAGCTATCTTCCTGGATACGTTTTGGTAGAGGCAGCTTTGGTTGGCGAGGTTGCCCATCACTTGAGAAATACGCCTAATGTGATTGGATTTTTAGGCGGTTCCGAAAAGCCGGTGCCATTAAGACAATCGGAAGTGAATCGAATATTGGGTACAGTGGACGAACTGCAGGAATTAGGTGAAGACCTAAATATCCCGTATGTTATCGGTGAAACTGTAAAAGTAACTTTTGGACCGTTTAACGGATTCAGTGGAGTCGTTGAAGAAGTGAATACGGAAAAAAAGAAACTGAAGGTCATGGTAAAGATATTTGGACGGAAAACTCCGCTCGAGTTAGGCTTTATGCAAGTTGAAAAAGAATAGTGCAGGTGTTACGCTGTGGTGTTCTTCATTAATTCACATATAAATTAATAAAAATGGCTAAAGAAGTTGCTGGACAAATCAAATTACAAATTAAAGGAGGCGCGGCAAATCCATCTCCCCCGGTAGGACCTGCATTGGGTTCGAAAGGGATCAATATCATGGAGTTTTGCAAGCAATTCAACGCCAGAACCCAAGACAAAGCAGGTAAAATATTACCCGTAGTTATTACTTACTATGCAGATAAGTCTTTTGATTTCGTAATTAAGACTCCACCTATTGCTATTCAGTTACTTGAACTGACTAAGCAAAAGAGTGGTTCTGCTGAGCCTAATCGTAAGAAGATTGCCGAGATCACTTGGGAACAAGTACAAACGATCGCTCAAGACAAAATGGTTGACTTAAACTGTTTTACTGTTGAGTCTGCTATGAGAATGGTCGCAGGTACAGCAAGAAGTATGGGTATCACTGTAAAAGGGGAATTCCCGGTTAACAATTAATTAAACTTCAATTTATAATGGGTAAACTGACAAAAAATCAAAAGTTAGCTGCAGAAAAAATTGAAGCAGGGAAAGCATACTCATTGAAAGAAGCTGCATCTTTGGTGAAAGAAATCACTTTTACTAAATTTGATGCTTCATTAGATATTGATGTACGCTTAGGGGTTGACCCGCGTAAACCTAACCAACAGGTGAGAGGTGTTGTTTCACTTCCTCATGGAACGGGTAAAGATGTACGTGTATTGGTACTTTGTACTCCTGATGTTGAAGCTGCTGCAAAAGAGGCTGGCGCTGACTATGTTGGTCTTGACGAATACATAGATAAGATCAAAGGTGGATGGACCGATATTGATGTAATCATTACGATGCCATCTATTATGGGTAAGATTGGAGCTTTAGGACGTGTGTTGGGTCCCCGTGGCTTGATGCCTAATCCTAAAAGTGGTACTGTAACTATGGATGTTGCTAAAGCTGTAAAAGAAGTAAAACAAGGTAAAATCGACTTTAGAGTTGACAAAGCCGGTATCGTTCATACTTCTATTGGTAAAGTTTCATTTGATGTGGACAAGATTCGCGATAACGTAAAAGAATTCATTGCTACATTGAATAAATTAAAACCAAGCGCGGCTAAAGGGACATATATAAAAAGTATTTATCTTTCGAGTACAATGAGTTTGGGTATTAAGATTGACCCGAAAACGATTGAAGAAATCTAATAAAAAGACGAATAATGAGAAAGGAAGATAAAAGTACGATTATAGAGCAAATTGTTTCTACAATTAAGGAATACGGTCACTTCTATTTGGTGGATCTTACTGCAATGAATGCAGAAGCTACAAGTGCATTGAGAAGAGCTTGTTTTAAAACAGACATCAAGTTGATGGTTGTGAAAAATACACTTTTGCAAAAAGCATTTGATCTCGTTGAAGAAGATTTTACTCCTTTTTATAAAACATTGAAAGGATCAACAGCTGTTATGTTCTGTAATACAGCAAACGCAGCAGCCAAGTTGATCAAAGATGTTGCTAAGGATGGTATTCCGGGATTGAAAGCTGCTTATGCAGAAGAAAGTTTCTACATTGGATCTCAACAATTGGATGCTCTTGTTGGCATTAAGAGTAAGAACGAAGTTATCGCCGATATTATTGCATTGCTGCAATCACCTGCGAAAAACGTTATCTCGGCTCTTCAATCAGGTGGCAACACCATTCACGGAGTGCTTCAAACACTTAGTGAAAGATAATTCAATAATTATTTTAGTAAATTAAACAATTAAAAAACATACAAAAATGGCAGATTTGAAAGCTCTTGCAGAACAATTAGTTAATTTGACGGTAAAAGAAGTTAATGAACTTGCGACTATCCTTAAAGAAGAATATGGTATTGAACCTGCTGCGGCTGCTGTAGCTATTGCTGCCGGCCCTGTTGCCGGTGCTGCTGTTGAAGAAGAAAAAACTTCATTCGACGTGGTGTTGAAGAGTGCCGGTGCAGCTAAATTGCAAGTTGTGAAAGCCGTTAAAGAAGCATGTGGCCTTGGTTTGAAAGAAGCCAAAGACTTGGTTGACGGTGTACCTAACGTAGTAAAAGAAGGTTTGGCTAAAGACGAAGCAGAATCATTGAAGAAAACATTGGAAGAAGCTGGAGCTGAAGTTGAACTTAAATAAAGCATTAACCTGGTAATCGGGTAATTCGGTTAAGAGTCTTCCGAAAAGAGGATTCTTAACCTTTTTGTGTATATGTTTAAAATTAAGTTCTAAATTCATTGACAGATGTCTTCAAATACTGTAAATCAAAGAGTTAATTTTGCTTCAACAAAGAATCCGCTTGAATATCCGGACTTCTTGGAAGTACAATTGAGGTCATTCCAAGACTTTCTACAATTGGACACCCCACCTGAAAAACGCAAAAATGAGGGATTGTATAAAGTATTTGCTGAAAATTTCCCTATTGCTGACACAAGAAACAATTTTGTTCTTGAGTTCTTGGATTATTATATTGATCCGCCGCGCTATACCATTGAAGATTGTATAGAGCGTGGGCTCACTTATAGTGTTCCATTGAAGGCAAAGCTGAAACTATATTGTACAGATCCCGATCACGAGGATTTCGATACGGTAGTTCAGGATGTATTTCTTGGCCCAATACCATATATGACTGATAAGGCAACTTTTGTCGTCAATGGTGCGGAACGCGTTGTCGTGTCGCAACTCCATCGCTCTCCGGGTGTATTCTTCGGACAAAGTGTACATGCTAACGGAACGAAGCTATATTCAGCTCGTATCATTCCATTTAAAGGTTCATGGATCGAATTTGCTACAGATATTAATAATGTAATGTATGCATATATTGATCGTAAGAAGAAATTGCCTGTTACCACATTGTTAAGAGCTATTGGTTTTGAGAATGATAAAAATATTCTTGAAATCTTTAACTTAGCTGAAGATGTAAAGGTAACAAAGCAAGATCTTCAGAAAATTGTCGGCCGTAAGCTTGCAGCGCGCGTATTGAAGACATGGATTGAAGACTTTGTAGATGAAGACACCGGTGAGGTTGTATCCATCGAACGTAACGAAGTTATCATTGATCGCGAGACTATCCTTGAAGAAGAACAGATTGATGAAATTATTGATTCAGGTATTGAAAGTATCTTGGTCCATAAAGATGAATCAAATCAATCAGATTTCTCTATTATTTACAATACACTTCAAAAAGATCCGAGTAATTCGGAAAAAGAAGCCGTACTATATATTTATAGGCAGCTGCGCAATGCTGATCCTGCAGATGAGGCAAGTGCTCGTGAAGTTATCAATAACTTGTTCTTTTCTGAGAAAAGATATGATTTGGGTGATGTCGGCCGTTACAGAATCAATAAGAAATTGAACCTGTTTACTGATATAGACGTGAAGGTGTTGACCAAAGAAGACATTATTGAAATCATCAAATATTTGATTGAGTTGATTAACTCAAAAGCAGATGTAGATGATATCGACCACTTGAGTAACAGACGTGTTCGTACAGTTGGAGAACAATTGTCAAATCAGTTTGCCATAGGTTTGGCTCGTATGTCACGTACCATTCGTGAACGCATGAATGTAAGAGATAATGAAGTGTTTACTCCGATTGATTTGATCAATGCGAAGACTATTTCTTCTGTAATCAATACGTTTTTTGGAACAAACGCCTTGTCTCAGTTCATGGATCAAACTAACCCGTTGGCTGAGATTACACATAAGAGACGTATGTCTGCCCTTGGACCCGGTGGTCTTTCTCGTGAACGTGCCGGATTTGAGGTTCGTGATGTTCACTATACACACTATGGTCGTCTTTGTCCGATTGAAACTCCTGAAGGTCCGAATATCGGTTTGATTTCGTCATTGTGTGTATACGCTAAGATTAATAATCTTGGATTTATTGAAACTCCCTACCGTAAAGTAGAAAGCGGTAAAGTAGATATTACAGATAAAGGTATTGTGTATCTTACTGCCGAAGAAGAAGAAGATAAAATTATTGCTCAGGGGAATGCACCATTAGACGATAATGGTAGGTTTACTCGCAATCGAGTAAAAGCTCGCCAGGATGCTGATTATCCGGTGGTTGAACCGGAACGTGTCGATTTGATGGATGTAGCTCCACAACAGATTGCTTCTATTGCTGCTTCTTTGATTCCATTCCTTGAACATGATGATGCGAACCGTGCATTGATGGGGTCGAATATGATGCGTCAGGCAGTTCCATTATTGAAAAGTGAAGCACCGATTGTAGGCACAGGTATCGAAGGACAGCTGGTAAAAGACTCTCGTTCTCAAATCATTGCAGAAGGAAATGGCGTTGTTGATTTTGTAGATGCGACGAAAGTCTGGATTCTTTATGATAGAACAGAAGATGAAGAGTTTGTCAGCTTTGAACCTGCATTGAAAGAATATTTTATTCCTAAGTTCCGTAAGACAAACCAGAATATGACAATCGACCTTCGTCCGATTTGTAAAAAAGGCGATCGTGTAACGAAGGGACAAATTCTTACTGAAGGTTACTCTACTGAAAAAGGCGAGTTAGCTTTGGGCAAGAATCTGCTGGTTGCATACATGCCATGGAAAGGATATAATTATGAGGATGCTATCGTGTTGAACGAACGTGTTGTCCGTGAAGACTTGTTGACTTCCGTACACGTAGAGGAATATTCACTTGAAGTACGCGAGACGAAACGCGGTATGGAAGAGTTAACCTCTGATATACCTAACGTAAGTGAAGAAGCTACAAAGGATCTGGACGAGAACGGTATCATAAGAATTGGTGCACGTGTCCAACCGGGAGATATATTGATTGGTAAGATTACTCCAAAAGGAGAATCAGATCCGTCTCCGGAAGAAAAGTTGCTTCGTGCTATCTTTGGCGATAAAGCCGGTGATGTTAAAGATGCTTCCTTGAAAGCTTCTCCTTCTTTACAAGGCGTAGTTATTGACAAGAAATTATTTTCTCGTGTAATTAAGAATCGTAGCGCTAAGTTGGCAGACAAAACCTTGCTTCCTAAATACGATGACGAATTTGAGAAAAAAGTAACCAGATTGCGTGGTATCCTGGTACAGAAACTGATTATATTAACAGAAGACAAGCTCTCACAAGGAGTGAAGGATTATTTGGGAACGGAAGTGATAGCCAAGAATGCAAAATTCAGTATTTCTGATTTTGACGATCTGGATTTCAATTCAGTTCAGCTGAGCGATTGGACAGGTGACGAGCGTATTGACGGAATGATCCGAGATATGATCTTGAACTTCTTGAAGAAATACAAAGAATTGGATGCTGAGTTGAAGCGCAAGAAATTCAGCCTGACAATAGGCGATGAACTTCCTGCCGGTATCATTCAGATGGCGAAAGTTTATATTGCCAAGAAGCGTAAGATTGGTGTAGGAGATAAGATGGCAGGTCGCCATGGCAACAAAGGTATTGTTTCCCGTATTGTGCGTCAAGAAGATATGCCGTTTCTTGCTGATGGAACGCCGGTTGATATTGTATTGAATCCGTTAGGGGTACCTTCACGTATGAACATTGGTCAGATATTTGAAGCTGTTCTTGGTTCTGCAGGCAGGAAATTGGGTGTGAAGTTTGCTACTCCAATTTTTGATGGTGCATCATTAGATGATTTGTCTGCATGGACTGATAAGGCAGGTTTGCCGCGTTATGGAAAAACATATTTATACGATGGTGGAACAGGTGAGCCATTTGATCAACCGGCAACGGTAGGTGTGACGTATATGTTGAAACTTGGTCACATGGTTGAAGATAAGATGCACGCACGTTCTATCGGACCATATTCGTTGATCACTCAACAACCGCTTGGTGGTAAAGCACAGTTCGGTGGACAGCGCTTTGGAGAGATGGAGGTTTGGGCGCTTGAAGCGTTCGGAGCGTCACACATTTTGCAGGAAATCCTGACCGTTAAGTCTGACGACGTTGCGGGACGTTCTAAAGCCTATGAAGCGATTGTGAAAGGCGAATCTATGCCACAAGCTGGTATTCCTGAATCTTTGAATGTATTGCTACATGAACTTAGAGGATTGGGGCTAAGCGTCAACTTAGAATAACCAATGTGAGTAATATGCCGATATTGGCTACATATTATTTATATGGATATACAACCATTAGTCTGTGAATTACATTAGCATATTAAAATTAGCACATTATATATTATGGCTTTTAGAAAAGATAGTAAAGTAAAGAGTAATTTTTCAAGAATTTCAATAGGTTTGGCGTCTCCTGAAGAAATTCTGAAGAACTCAAGTGGTGTGGTAGTGAAGCCTGAAACCATTAACTATCGTACGTATAAACCGGAACGCGACGGCCTGTTCTGCGAACGCATTTTTGGTCCGATCAAAGACTACGAATGTCATTGTGGAAAATACAAGCGTATCCGTTATAAAGGTATTGTATGCGACCGTTGCGGAGTCGAAGTTACCGAAAAGAAAGTACGCCGCGAACGTACGGGACATATCCAGCTGGTTGTGCCGGTTGCACATATTTGGTATTTCCGTTCGCTTCCCAATAAAATTGGTTATTTGTTAGGCTTGCCGACTAAGAAACTTGATTCAATTATATATTACGAACGTTATGTTGTAATCCAGCCAGGTATTAAAGCTGAAGATGGAGTCCTAACTTTCGACCTTCTTTCCGAAGAAGAATATCTGGAAATCCTGGATACTCTTCCAAGAGAAAACCAATATCTGGAAGACAGCGACCCGAATAAGTTTATTGCTAAGATGGGTGCAGAAGCCGTTTATGACTTGCTTGCCCGCATAGACTTGGATGCGTTGTCTTACGAGTTGAGGCATCGTGCCAGCAGTGATGCTTCACAACAACGTAAGAATGAGGCATTGAAGCGACTACAGGTTGTAGAATCATTCCGTGCTTCAAGAGGACGTAATAAACCGGAATGGATGATTGTGAGAATTGTTCCGGTTATTCCGCCTGAGCTTCGTCCGTTAGTGCCGTTGGATGGTGGGCGTTTTGCGACTTCCGACTTAAATGATTTGTATAGGCGTGTGATTATCCGTAATAATCGTTTGCAGAGATTGATTGAGATCAAAGCCCCTGAAGTAATCTTACGTAATGAAAAACGCATGCTTCAAGAGTCTGTAGATTCCTTGTTCGATAACTCACGTAAGTCAAGTGCAGTAAAGACAGATGCTAACCGTCCGTTGAAATCACTGTCCGACAGTTTGAAGGGAAAACAAGGACGTTTCCGTCAGAATCTGTTGGGTAAACGTGTAGACTATTCGGCTCGTTCGGTAATTGTTGTAGGTCCTGAGTTGAAAATGCACGAGTGTGGTATTCCCAAGCTGATGGCTGCCGAGCTATATAAACCATTTATCATTCGTAAGCTGATTGAGCGTGGTATTGTTAAAACAGTGAAATCGGCAAAGAAGATCGTTGATCGCAAAGATGCAATTGTCTGGGATATTTTGGAGCACGTGATGAAAGGGCATCCGGTACTGCTTAATCGTGCACCGACGCTTCACCGTTTAGGTATCCAGGCCTTCCAGCCCAAGATGATCGAAGGTAAAGCTATTCAGTTGCATCCACTATCATGTACTGCTTTCAATGCCGACTTTGACGGCGACCAGATGGCTGTTCACTTGCCGTTGAGTAATGAAGCGATTCTTGAAGCACAGATGCTAATGCTGGCTTCTCACAATATTTTGAACCCTGCCAATGGCGCTCCTATCACTGTGCCTTCTCAGGACATGGTGCTTGGTTTGTATTACATTACGAAATTGAGAAAAGGGGCCAAGGGCGAAGGCTTGATTTTCTATGGCCCGGAAGAGGTATTGATTGCTTATAATGAAAGTAAAGTAGATATTCATGCGGCGATCAAGGTCATTGTTAAGGATCTGGACGAAAACGGAAACATCATTGACGTAATGTGTGAAACTTCGGTGGGGCGTGTTATTGTTAACGAGATCGTTCCGCCGGAAGTAGGTTATGTAAATACCGTCATTTCCAAGAAGTCGCTTCGTGATATTATCAGTGACGTAATTAAATCATGCGGGGTGGCTCGTGCTGCAGACTTTCTTGACGGAATCAAAGATCTGGGCTACCGCATGGCATTCCAGGGCGGTCTGTCATTCAACTTGGGTGATATTATCATACCGGAAGAAAAAGAAAAACTTGTTCAACGCGGTTATGACGAAGTAGAGCAGGTGATAAACAACTATAATATGGGTTTCATCACCAACAACGAACGTTATAATCAGGTTATTGATATTTGGACGCACATCAACTCCGAATTATCGGATATCTTGATGAAGACCATTACAAACGACGATCAAGGATTCAATGCTGTATTTATGATGCTTGATTCCGGCGCCCGTGGTTCCAGAGAACAGATCCGCCAGCTGTCCGGTATGCGTGGTTTGATGGCTAAACCGCAAAAGGCAGGAGCCGAAGGCGCTCAGATTATAGAAAACCCCATCCTATCGAACTTTAAAGAAGGACTGTCGGTGCTGGAGTATTTTATCTCTACGCACGGTGCCCGTAAAGGTTTGGCGGATACAGCTCTGAAAACAGCCGATGCCGGTTACCTGACGCGCCGCTTGGTTGACGTTTCGCACGATGTGATCATTAATGAAGAAGACTGTGGTACATTGCGCGGGCTTGTTTGTTCGGATTTGAAGAACAACGATGAGGTTGTAGCAACATTGTATGAGCGTATTTTGGGACGTGTTTCCGTACATGATATTATCCATCCTACAACAGGCGAGATCATTATCAGTGGCGGCGAAGAAATAACGGAAGATATTGCAAAAGTAATCGCACAGTCGCCCATCGAAAGTGTTGAAATACGTTCGGTATTAACTTGTGAATCAAAGAAAGGGGTATGTGCAAAATGTTATGGACGTAACCTTGCAACAAACCACATGGTTCAGAAAGGAGAAGCGGTCGGTGTTATTGCAGCCCAGTCTATTGGCGAGCCGGGTACACAGTTGACTCTTCGTACATTCCACGCCGGGGGTGCCGCTGCGAACATTGCAGCAAATGCAACTATCGTGGCTAAAATTGATTCTCGCGTAGAGTTTGAAGAATTGCGTACGGTAGATACTGTGGACGAATTAGGCGAAGCCGTAAAAGTAGTAGTAGGTCGTTTGGCAGAAGCCCGCTTTATTGATATAAACACCGGTATTACCTTGTCTACACATAATATACCCTATGGGTCTAAGCTGCATGTCGTTGGCAATGATGTAGTCAAGAAGGGTCAGCTCATCGCAAAATGGGACCCGTTCAACGCAGTTATCATCACCGAAGCAACCGGTAAGATTGAGTTTGAAGGTGTAATTGAAAATGTTACCTACAAAGTAGAATCGGACGAAGCTACCGGTTTGCGTGAAATCATTATCATTGAGTCTAAAGATAAAACGAGAGTTCCTTCAGCCCATATTTTTGATGTAAGCGGCGAGTTGCTCCGTACGTATAACCTTCCGGTAGGCGGGCACGTTGTTGTTGAGAATGGCCAGAAGGTGAAAGCCGGTGAGGTTATCGTGAAGATCCCCCGCGCCGTAGGTAAGGCTGGCGACATCACCGGTGGTCTTCCGCGCGTGACAGAGCTGTTCGAGGCGCGCAATCCGTCTAATCCTGCCGTTGTATCGGAAATTGACGGTGAGATCACGATGGGTAAAATCAAGCGCGGCAACCGTGAGATCATTGTAACATCCAAGACAGGCGAAACGAAGAAATACTTGGTTGCACTTTCCAAACAGATCCTTGTTCAGGAAAACGACTATGTGCGTGCCGGTACTCCGTTGTCCGACGGTGCGGTTACCCCTGCGGATATATTGGCTATCAAGGGGCCTACTGCCGTACAGGAATATATCGTGAACGAAGTTCAGGATGTATACCGTTTGCAGGGTGTGAAGATCAACGATAAACATTTCGAGATCATTGTCCGTCAGATGATGCGCAAAGTAGAAATTGACGAACCGGGAGATACCCGCTTCCTGGAACAACAGGTTGTAGACAAACTCGACTTCATGGAAGAAAATGATCGGATCTGGGGTAAGAAAGTGGTACTTGATGCAGGCGATTCGCAAACGTTGCAACCCGGTCAGATTGTAACGGCCCGTAAGCTGAGAGATGAAAACAGTATGCTGAAGCGCCGCGACATGAAACCTGTTGAGGTACGTGATGCGGTTCCTGCAACTTCTACTCAGATCCTTCAAGGTATCACGCGTGCTGCATTGCAGACTTCAAGTTTTATGTCAGCTGCGTCATTCCAGGAAACCACCAAGGTGCTTAACGAAGCAGCGATCAATGGTAAAATAGACAGGCTTGAAGGCATGAAGGAAAATGTGATCTGTGGACACTTGATTCCTGCCGGTACCGGACAGCGTGAATTTGATAAGATCGTCGTTGGTTCTAAAGAAGAATACGAGCGTGCTCAAGCAAATAAAAAGACTGTGCTGGACTATAACGAGGTATAATTCCCGTTTCAAGATCCGACTATATAAAAAGAGTATCAGGTTTTCCTGATACTCTTTTTGTTTTATATCCAGGTAGCCATCCGGCTCCCCTAAGGATTTCTTATCTGTGGAATATGATTTTTCTTTATAAGGAAATTGAACGGTATGCGCCGTTCAACTCCCAGTGTGTAGATCGGATCAAAGGTTTTGGAATACGCGATAGACTAAGATCTTGTCTCTTACCAGCAAGGTAAACGGGTTGGTGCATGCTTCGTTGAGCGTTCCTTGCCACCAGCTGGTTAGCGTGGACAGCGGGTATTTAAGCCCGCGGCCTCTGACCGGCGCGACCCTGGACGAGAAGATGGAGACTTGCATTCCAACGTGGGAGTCCAGCGTTGAGTCTACCTTGATGGGGGTGAATACGCCGTGGTCGGTAATGATCATGACTTCGTCGAATTTATCCATATAGTCGAACAGCAGGCTGATGTTTCCTATCGTGTGGTCTTCCCGTTTTCCTGTTGCGCCAACGATGATAATGTTCTTCATCTGTCGCGCCATGCAGTATTCTACGGCTTTGGTCAGGTCGTTGGTCTGCTGGTCGGTAGAATAATAGATGATGTCGGTAAACCGGATCTTGTTTTCAGGGCTTAGTGAATCTCCGTCGCCCACGATGGCGCTTGGGGTGAATCCTTTTTTGACGTGTTCGTTTGCCGCGCCGTCGCAGCAGATCACTTGCTTTGCTTTCCTAAGCAGGGTTAGCGGCAGGATATGTGTCGGATAATTTCCATTTGCCAGTATGACTGCATCCGAGCTGGTATTTTCCGTAGGCATGGGGTAGTGTCTCAGTTTTCTTCGCATTCGATTGTTTTTAGAGTAATATTGTTGCTGTTGCATGATGCGTTTCCATTTCAGGTAGCCAAAGATAGCGATTATTGCATAGAGTGCATACAGTGCAGCTGTGATTTTTAACTCTTTATAAGTATATAGCCCGGAGCTTATGAGATTTACGCCAATCCAGACCAGCCATTGTTCTACGTATTTCCGGGCGAGCATCCACAGTCCGATGACGCTTGATGCGGCGGTGAAGCTGTTTAACCAGGGGACGGTGCTGTCGGTGAACGTGATGAGTATCCAGGCGATAGCTCCGAATGTGGCGAGGAATACCAGCAAGAGGATTCGGATGAGCTTTGCGGGCGTGTGCGTTATGGGCAGTTCTTCTTTCCCGTATTTTTTGTTTCCGAAGGTCCAGCAGATCCATCCGTAGATTGCCGCCAACAGGTAATAGATGTTAATTCCGGCGTCGGCATAGAGTCCGGCGTCGTAGTAAACAAAGATGTAGATAGCCGGCATCATCATGCCGGCTATCCATAGGTAAATGCTTGCTTTGTATTCTAACCATAGGTATATCAAGCCGACGATCGTTCCAAATATCTCCAGCAATGATGTATTGTTCCACAGGTTCTCCATCAGAATTTCACGGTTATGTTGAACAGAACGTGCGCCCCGGCCATCGGATAGAACCGCGGGTCGTTGGTGATGATGGGAGAGGCGTTGCCGTCCGTTCCGGGCTTGTATGTCTTTTGGGCATAGCCGTTTGTTTGGTACATCTGATTGAAGATGTTGTAGATGGCTACTCCTGCTGTTATGCTTTTGAGGCAGGGTGCGGCGAAGGTGTAGCTGGCGTGCAGATGGTTGACGAAGTAGGCGTCCAAGGCGTTTTCCTTGCTGCCGGAATTGTCTATATATTGGCGGCTGACGTATTGCGATTGGAAGGCGGCCTGCCATCCTTTGTGTTCGATGCCGATCTGGCTTCCTGCGGTGAGCGATGGTGAGAAGGCGATCGGGGTTGTTCCCAGCCTGTTTTCGTATTGGGGGCCGCTCCATGATTCATCGCTTATGTATTCCACGTAGTTCTTGATGCGGTTTTTGCTCCACGTGGCGTTTGCGTCCCAGCGCAGCCATGGGGTCAGCTTGGCTCCGGCGGTTAGTTCGACGCCCATGCGGTAGCTGTCTTTCACGTTTTCGGCCATGGCTTCTCCGATCTCGTTCAACTTGCCGTTCAGCACGAGCTGGTCGGTATAGTCCATGTAGTAGAGATTGACGCCGGCGGTGAAGCGTTCGCTCCGGTAGGTGTAGCCCAGCTCATGGTCGAGCAGTTTTTCCGGTTTGGAGAATTGTGTAAACAGTCCGTCGGTGTAGTTGTTGCGGCTGGGTTCTTTTTGTGCTATGCCGAAGGAAGCATACGCGCTGTGGTGCGGATTGATCTGCCAGAACAGCCCGGCTTTGGGATTGAAGAAACCGAAGTTTTCATCGACATTCAGCTTTTGGAGTCCTTCGGGTGCTGCCGTCCAGTCCCACTTATCGTTGACGCCGTTGATCTTGTAGCTGACGTAGCGGTACTGCGCGTCGGCATACAGATTCACTCCTCCGCCCAGGTCATACGTTGCCTTGGCATACAGGTTGCCGTCGGTCTTCCGTCCGCTGTTGCGGTAGTATTCATGGTCGGGTGCCAGGCTGCCGATGTAGTTCTTTATCCAGATCACCCGTCCGTAGTGGCTGCTGACATAGCGGTTCAGCCCTCCTCCGGCGACGGTTTCCAGGCGGCCGTCCTTATAGGTAATGGAGAAGACTCCGCCGCCAAAATCACTGCCTACTAATTTCCGTCGTACCAGGTCGCTCTTTTTATACACGGTTCCGTTGTACGTATACGGTTCCAGTCTGTATTCGACGAGCGTCCGCCTGTTTTTATATTCCTCATAATAGCCGAAGCCATTGGTGTAGTGCAGCGCGGCGTTCATGCTCCATGCCTGCGAGAAGGCGTGGTTGACGATGAGCTGGTAGTGCGTCTGGCGGTAGTTGTCCGTCTGTCCGTTATAGAAGCCGATAGTATTCCCGTCGCTGTCTTCGATCTTCCCGTTCGGGTTGTAGCGGCGGTTCGTCTTCAGGTCGGCCTTGCTGATCCCGTCCCAGGCGTGGTACGTTTCTTCCTTTCCCCCGAAGGTGATCAGCTTGACAGAGGTTTTCCCTCCGTACCATCCTCCCTGAAGGAAATAAGATTTCATGTCCGAAGCGGCCCTGTCGCGGTAGCCTTCACTCCGGACATTGGAGATCCTTGCGTCGAAGGTCCATTGGTTGCCGATCAGTCCGGTTCCGACCTTCACCGTTTCTTTGTGCGTACGGAATGATCCGTAGGAGCCGGCCGCCTCCGCATAGGCTTTCGACGGGATGCCCTGCGTGCGCATGTTGATAGATGCGCCGAACGCTCCCGCGCCGTTGGTGGATGTTCCCGCGCCGCGTTGTATCTGCATGTCTTCCAGCGAAGAGGCCAGGTCCGGGGTATTCACCCAGAAGACGGAGAGGCTTTCGGCGTCGTTCATCGGTATGCCGTTTGCCGTGACGTTGATGCGCGATGCGTCCGTTCCGCGAACGCGGATGCCGGTGTATCCGATTCCGCTTCCCGCGTCGGACGTGGTAGTTACCGATGGTGTCAAGGCAAGCAGGAAGGGTATATCCTGTCCGAAGTTCTGTTTGCCGATCTGTTCTTTGCCCATGTTGGTAAAGGTGACCGGTGTTTTCTGCGTAGCACGCGTTGATACGATTTCCACTTCTTCCAGTGCAACATACTGCAGGCTGTCTTTGGGCGCACTCTGCCCCCATGCGCTTGCTCCGGCACAGAGCATGCCGGTTAGCGTCAAAACTTTCATTTTCATTTTCCTTTTTTATTTAGATTAAACAGAAAAGGGGTACTTTTCTATACGTTCCCTCCGCCGGTATTATCCGGATCAGGTCAATGGGTATGATCTCAGCCCGTGGTATTAGGGCACCCCTTAAAGAATGGTTCAAAAGTAAGTAATGGGAACGACGCGGCAAAGAAAAGCAGGGAAAAACGCCCCGGCCGTTTGCCGTTTTGCTGTTTACGGATGGTGGGCTGGGGTTGTTCGGGCGGGTCAGTCGCCGGTGTTTTGCCGGTATTCGGTGGGCGATATTCCGTAGAGTTCCCTGAAGGAGTTGGAGAAATGGGATATGCTGGAGAATCCTGTCGTGTAGGCTATTTCGGAGATGGTCAGTTTCTTTTGGGCGAGCAGTCTTGCAGCTTGTTTCAGGCGTATGCTCCGGATGAAATCGCGCGCGGACTGGTTGGTGAGTTCTTTTAGTTTCCTGTGCATGTGTACGCGGCTCATGCCGGCGTTGGCGGCAAGCATCTCTACGTTCAGCATGGGGTCGTCTATGTGTTCGTTGATGGTTTTCATGATCTTCTCCATCAGTCTTTCGTCGTTTGACTTTTTTTCTATTCTTGCTATTTGCCCGTCTACTTGTTTCTCGCTGGTGAATCTGTTTTTCAGGCGTTGGCGGTTGTTGATCAGGTTGTCTGCCGTGGTCTTGAGCAGTTCGGGATTGAAGGGTTTTACGATGTATGCGTCGGCTCCGGTTTCTAATCCTTCGATGTGGTCTTCCGACTTTGATTTGGCGGTAAGGAGGATGATGGGTATGTGGTTGGTGGCAGTGTGTTGTTTTATTTTCTTGCTGAGCGTTATGCCGTCCATTCCTGGCATCATGACGTCGCTGATGACCAAGTCTGGCTTTTCTTTGAGGATGTATTCCCAGGCTTCTATGCCGTTGTCACATTCGCCCACGCGGTAGGTGTGGTTCAGTTCGGAGCGGATGTAGCGGCGTATTTCGTGATTGTCTTCGACGATCAGTACGCGGTAGCGTGTTTTTGTTTTTTTGTTTCCGGACTGGGCGCCGGCGATAGTGTCGTCGTCGATCAGGGCGGCCAGAGCGGGATCTGTTTTGTTGCTTGCCTGTTCTTCCGTGTTTTCGAGATCTTCTTTTTTCAGATGTCTGTTTCCCATGGGCAGGCGGATGATGAAGCGTGTTCCGGCGCCTTCCGCTCTGTTTTCGGCTTGGATGGTTCCTTTGTGGAGTTCGACGATGGATCTGGAGAGGTGGAGGCCGATGCCTGTGCCGAAGCTGGATTGGGTGACGTCATTGTTGATTTGGTAGAAGCGTTCGAAGATCTGTTCTATTTTATCTTTGTCTATGCCGATCCCATTGTCGGTGATGCTGATCTCGGCGTAGTTTTTCAGGGGGCCTTTTGCGTTTTCGTCGTGCCCGGTAGTTAGTCTTACTTGAATTTCTCCGCCTTGGGCTGTGTATTTGAAGGCGTTGGAGAGTACGTTGAGCAGTACTTTGTCGAAGTGGTTGGTATCGATCCAGACATTGGGCGAGTTGTCTTGGCGGTCGAACGTGAAGGTGATATTTTTTTTCCGGGCCTGGTAGCCGAAGGCCTGCATTGTGTCGTCGATGAAGCCTGCCATGTCGGTCTGGCGATACTTCAGGTGCATTTGCCCTTTGTCTATCTTGCGGATATCCATCAGTTGGTTGATCAGGCGCAGGATGCGTTGTGCGTTGCGGTAGATCATCAGATATGTGGGATGGTTTCCGGTATTTTCTTCTTCTGCGATCAGTTTTTCCAGCGGATTGATGATCAAGGTCATCGGCGTGCGTATTTCGTGTGAGATATTGATAAAGAATTGCAGTTTTGCTTCATTGATCTCTTCCTGATGTTCCAGAGCCAGAAGTTCTTGCCTGTGACGGAAGCGGGAAAGGATGTACAGGACGATGGTGTATAGCAATATCCCGGATAGGATCGCCCAGAGGAGGAGGGCTGCCGTTGTTCCGTACCAGGGCGGCGCGATGCGGATGGTTACGGTACGGACGCCGGACAGGTTGTCGTTGTCGGCGGCGCGGACGCGGAAAGTATACTTCCCCGGGGTGAGGTTGGTGAAGGTGATCCGGTTGACGCCCGGATAAGTTCCCGTCCACCCGTCGCCCAGCTCGTCTATTTTGTACTGGTATACGATCCGTTCGGGGTTGGCGTATTCCAGCGCCGAAAATTCGAGGACGAATGTATTTTCGTTGTGTGCAAGAGTGAAGCGCTCGGAATCCATCACGGATGATTCGGTGATGGTATGTTTTCCCGACTTATCGCCTTTCTTCACCGCCCGGTTGGCAACGTACAGCGCTGTGACCGTCACTTTCAGGTCTTTCTTCTGTTCTACGATCTCTTTGGGAGAGAAGACCGTCACGCCGTTTATCCCGCCGAAGTACATCGTTCCCTGTTCATCTTTGAAGGCAGCTCCCCGGCTAAATTCGTTTCCCTGGAGGCCGTCGGCGGCGTAATAGTTGGTGAACTTGCGTTTTTTGGCCGCGAATTTGGACAGTCCCCGGTGGGTGCTGATCCAGAGATTCCCATATTCATCTTCCGTCATTCCGCAGATCACGTCGCTGGGCAACCCATCGGCAGTGGTGAAGCGGGTAAACGTTTCCGTCTTTTTATCAAAGCGGAACAGCCCTTCGGTCGTTCCCGCCCAGATGCGCCCGTTGCTGCTTTCGAGAATGGAAAAGACGACGTACCCGGGCAGCAGATTGTTGCGGCCGGTATAGTTGATGAATGTATTTTTCTGCGGGTCGAAGCAAGTCAGCCCTTTGTACGTGCCGATCCACAACATGCCGTCGGATCCTTTCAGGATGCAGTTTATCCAGTCGTTGGGCAAGCGGTCGGCGTGCCAGTCGTTACTTTCGTCGCGGGTCGATTCGTACCGCGTGGCAGTATAGTCGGCGAGCTTTACCCGTTGGATGCCCGACCCGAACGTGCCGATCCACAAATATCCCTGGTCATCTTCCGTTATGCAGGACACTTTTTCGCTTGCTCCCCTGTTGCCGGCCGGGGAGATCTGCGGAAGATACTCGCAGCGGCCCGTGCGCTTATCCATCCGCGCCAGCCCGTTGAAGTAAGATCCTAACCACAAGTTCTGCATAGAATCTTCGTAGATAGCCATGATCGTGCCCGGAACGGTATGCGCGTTTCCCGGCCGGTGACTGTGGTGGACGAGCTGTTCGCCCCGCTCGTTGATGCCGTAAAGCCCGTCGTTGTCCGTCCCTATCCACGTCACCCCCCGGTTATCTTTCCATATGGCCATAACGCAGCCGGAGCCGATGCTGTTCTTGCCGATAGAATTATAGCCGTAATGATCGAATCTGTTTTGCGTGCTCGGAATCAAGATCAGACCTTTCTGAAAGATGCCCAGCCACAGGTTGTTGTCCTTGTCTTGCAAGATAGAATGTACCTTCGATTTGGAGAAGTCGAACGGCGCGGCATTCATCACACAGTCCGCAATACAGTTCCCGTCGGCATCATATTCCTTGAGTCCTTCCCCGTCCGTGCCGATATAGATCGTTCCCTGCCTGTTCGGCAGCAAGGTTTTGATGTACGGCGTTGTCTTGTCACCGTAGGGTACAGGCCGGAAGACTTCGCCCCGTCCGCCGCGTTCAAGCCGGTAAAGCCCGCCGTTCAGCGTTCCGGCCAGGATATTCCCCCGTATATCCTCGCACACCGCCGCCACATCGTCGTTGACAAGCCCCTGGGAAGCCCTGAAATTCTTAAGCTCTCCCGTTTCGGGCGAGTAGCGGAACAGCCCCTTGCCTTCGGCCGCGATCCACAGCTGTTGCCCGGAATCCTCGAACACCGTGTTGAGAAACAGGCTGTTCATCCGGTCGGACAGATCCGTTTCTATGGCAATGTCGTAAGGCTCTGCCACACCCTTTCCGTTCATCCGGATACGGATAGCGCCTTGCCCCGAAGTCGACATCCACACCTCCCCGTTCATCCGTTCGATAATAGCCGTGACGTGCGGGTTCAGCGCTTCGCCGTTCCGCCGCAGGCAAACCTCCGAAAACGAATCGGTTGCCCTGTCGTACAATTGCAGCCCGTTGATGCACCCGATCCAGAAGTTGCCGTAACTGTCTTCATACAGCGAACGGACGTAGTTATTTTTGAGCGAAGTCGAGTCTGCCGTATGGCGGTAAATGGAAAAGCGGGTGCCGTCGAACTTGTTCAGCCCGTCTTCCGTAGCGATCCAGACAAACCCCTTCCGGTCCTGGTAAACTTTGTTGATCAGGCTGTTCGACAACTCCTTATCCGTAGAATAAAACTTTCCTGTTTGGCCGTAAGCGGCCGTGGCCAATAATAAAAAAAGGCTTATGATAGCCGGCATGTGTTTCTTCATGATACAATCAGCGTTTCGTGCGTCCCTCCGTCGAGCAAAGATAATAAAACACCATTTCATTTACAATTTACCATTTACAATTTACCATTTACCATCCAATACCATTTACAATTTCCATTTACCATCTCTTCATTTACCATTTAATACCATTTACAATCTACGCCGGTATTAAATGGTAAATGGTATATGGTAAATCAATGTCGTTTAGTTAAGCGAATCCCTTCGGTCTTTTGATATGATTTTGTTAAAACACATTTTTCACCATTTTGTATTTAGCTTGTAAAGCATTAAATTTGTCCTATAAACAAAGGGGTTTCCCTTTCTCCAAAAGCGAGCGGTTATAGAACAGGGTTATTAACAAACATATCA
>JAITSN010000044.1 GCA_031287715.1 Mediterranea sp. (in: CFB group bacteria) | reverse complement strand
TTGCATGGCGACAAAGAGGGGTTGCAATCTGTCCGTGTAAACAACCAATACCGTATTGAGTTCAAAACAACCAAAGTGGTTTCCGAAACGGTAGTGACGATATGCAATATTATAGATTTGTCGAATCATTATAAATAAAACAGTATGGCGAATATTGGATTCGGGTTTACACCCACCCATCCGGGCGAAGTCTTAAAAGACGAAATTGAATACCGCGGCATATCACAAGTCAAACTTGCTGCGCAAATGGGAATATCTTATAAAGAATTAAACCACATATTAAATGAACGCCGACCGGTCACCACTCAAACGGCAATGCTGTTTGAAGCGGCTTTAGGGGTTCCGGCCTACTCGCTTATCAATATTCAAACAGAATACAATATACAATTAGCGAGCCGGGACAAAGCATTCTCCGAACGTCTTGCCCAAATACGCAAGGTTGCCGCTGCGCTTTGACTACAGGTCTAAAAAAGTGGGTAAAGTGTGCCATGAAAGTGCCTACGCAATTGAATCTCCTCCTAACGAGGTGCAAGAATTACAGCAGGAAGTAGCTAACTTGAAGCAATACATCGAAGAAGTGTTCACCGACTATAACGACATTAACGAAGATACCCGAATGCAGTTGGAACTCATCAACCGGACGTTAGCGGAATTGCAAGTAGAGAAAGAGAACAAGCCCCGTAAGCCGATTGGCTTTAAATCTTACGATTAATGGTAATCGATAAAACAAACAAAGAATTTATAAGAAAACATATGTGGGCCATGTCGTAAAGGTATTGAATGTTCTACCAATATATGTAAAATGTTGATGATCATTTTAAAGTAAAGTATCGCAGCAATGATTATCAAAAAGCCTTGAAAAAGATAAAGATAAAACCAAGTATGACCGAAAGTTATGATCCGTATGCCAATGCTATAGCTGAACGGGTAAATGGCATATTAAAACAGGAATTCTTATTGGAAGATTATCAAGTAGGTATAGAAACAATGAAACTCATTGTGGCTGATGCTGTCCGTATATATAATACCAAAAGACCACATTGGTCTTGTTATATGAAAACTCCAGAGAAGATGCACTCTCAAGAAAAAGTGAAAATTAGAACCTATAAAAAACTAAAGAGTAGCAAGGCTATCCTTGCTACTCTTTGATAAATAGTTTATTTTTGTCAGATAAACCTGTAACGACTATTTAGGACTAGTCATAGTTTATTTTTATTAGAGAAATCTGTAACGGCTATTTAGGACTAGTCATTCCGCTTCCGGACTAATAAGTTTATAGCCTTTCCCGTGGATATTGATGATTTCAATAGACGGATCAACTTTCAGGAGTTTACGCAGTTTGGTAATATATACGTCCATGCTCCGCGCATTGAAGTAATTATCATCAATCCAGATGGTTTTCAGCGCAAAGTCGCGTTGCAGGATTTCATTTGCATGACTGCAAAGTAAAGCCAGCAGCTCAGATTCTTTGGTGGTCAGTTTCGTGTTTTTGCCATCAATGGAAAGAATCTGTTTTTGGGTATCAAACGTAAGTTTACCGATTTTATAGATACTGTTTTCTTTGTTTTTCTTTCCTTTTGTACGTCTGAGGATCGCTTCGATTCTGAATGTCAATTCTTCCATACTGAATGGTTTGGTGATATAATCGTCGGCTCCGATCTTAAAGCCCCCCAGAATATCTTCCTTCAGTGTTTTTGCCGTCAAAAAGATGATAGGAATATCGGCATTTATCGTACGTATTTCCTGAGCCAGTGTAAACCCGTCTTTTCTGGGCATCATGACGTCAAGCAGACACAAATCGTACTTATTCTTCAGAAACGCTTTATATCCGGCTTCGCCATCCGAATAAAGTTCGGCAGAATATCCTTTGGCCTGTAAGTATTCTCTCAAAAGCATGCCAAGATTCTCATCATCTTCGCACATCAAAATACGCATTCTTTCTTCCATGTTTTTAGTTTTTTAGTAAAGGTAATACAATAATAAATTTTGTTCCCACATTCAACTCACTCTCCACGCGGATCGTTCCTTTGTGATCATGGATAATCTTTTTCACGTAGGCCAAGCCTAACCCGAATCCTTTTACGTCATGCAGGTTGCCGGTGTGTACCCGATAGAATTTATCAAATATCTTCTTCAGGTTTTCCTTTTTGATACCTATTCCGTTGTCTTGTATGGATATTATCAGCTTGCCCGGCTCGTTCCATGTTTTGAGATCAAGCGTCAGATCTTCTTCGGGTTTTTTATATTTCACTGCGTTGTCCATCAAGTTGAATATCACATTGGTGATATGCATTTCATCGGCGAAAATAATAGCGTCGACGGCATTCAAATCGGAGATGATCTTTCCGTTGTATCGTTCGACTTTCAAGGTGAAGGTATTGATCACACCTGCAATCATTTCATTGGCATCTATTTCTTTCATCTTTAAAACAGCCCGTTGTTTATCGAACATGGACATCTGAAGTACTTTTTCTACCTGAAAGCGTAGACGTTTTGTTTCATCGTTTATCACCCCTGAAATATGCTGAAACATCTGAGACGATTTCCCAACGGCGGGGTCTTTCAGCATTTGTGCAGCCAGTGATATGGTCGAGATCGGTGTTTTAAACTCATGCGTCATGTTGTTAATAAAATCATTCTTCATTTCCGTTAGTTTTTTCTGACGGAAGATGATGTAAATCGTAAATATGAACGTTATGAGCAACACAAAGGTAAACGCCATGGAAGGTATCACAAAACTCACCGAGTCAAAGATGAAATCTTTTTTTGCAGGGAAGTGAACTTTCATCATACTCATTCGCGCAGGTGGATCGTTTTGGAAAAGAACCTGGCCATAAGAGCTTTCGCTTCCTTTGCTTTCATAGTCCGAGCAACGGTACACTTCATGCCCGTTCTTGTCTATCACCGTAAAATGATATGGTATGTTTATTCCGTTATTAATAAATTCCGACTTGAGGTGATTGTCCAGCTTTCTGAAGTCGATACGTTCTTCGAGCGGTTTGTCGCTCGCACGATAAAGGATTTGCCACACAACCTCATCAAGCAGGGAGCGTTGGTATTGAAAGCGGTTTTTTATGGCTTCCGTCAGGTTTTTTGAGGTTTGCGGAATGGTATTCTTTCCGGTTATCTTTACTTGCGGCAATGTCGAGGACTTGCTTGTTATCGTTTTCAGTTCAAATGTGGTAATTGATCCATTGGGAGTGATCGAGTATCGTTGGGTTTGCTGTATGATATCCTTTGAGGCCAATGCCCTAGCCTCCGTTTCGTTCACATCGTTAATCAGCCATTGCCTTGTTTCTTCAAGCTCCATGTACTTCGACACCTGGTACAGGCTTCGCTGCACCGAATCATCGAACTGCTCGTTGCGCATCTTGACCATTTCCTCTATATAACTCACCTGTAAATAAAGTAAGCTAAGGAATGAAAGGCCCATAACCATGCCCAGAATCCAAATCATTGACTTTTTCATACCAACAAAATTAACACTCCCTAATTAACATTCCTAACGCATTAACCTGATTTAACCGAAAGCGTAATTCCTGTCCTGCTTTTTGATAATTATAACAATAAAGCATCTTTAGTTTGCAAATCTAAAAAAAATCGGCTAACTATATACAAGTTTACAATAGAACCGCTTTTTATAAAAGATAATTAGCAGATAACGCAGATTGTTTTATTTCCTCTGGATACGAAACGATAAATGGTAAATGTGGCCGGCTACCGAGAAAAGCCGACGCTGATAGTGCCGCTATTTAAGATTAAAAGCTATCTTTACATGCCTTATACTATAATATATATGAAGAGAATATTTCCGGCTGTTCTGGCATCTCTTATCTCGGTGGGTGCTAATGCGACTTATTTTAAACATATTGGGATCAAGGAAGGGTTGGCGCAGCTTTCGGTCGTTTCAATCCACCGTGACGAATTCGGCAGGATGTGGTTTGGAACCAATGAAGGGCTGAGTGTTTACGACGGGGAGAAAATCGTGACGTATAAAAGCATCAGTCATCCCGACCCGCAATCCGGTTCAACGTTTCCTGCCGTTAACTTGGACGGGCAGATACATTGTATCGTATCCGACAAGCACAACAACCTGTATTTCCAGGCAGACTACAACTTAGTGAAATATGATATGCGGAAGCACCGTTTCTCTACCCTGCAAACCCGTCGCATCAATGCGCTGGCTGCCATCGACGGCGCCATCTGGTTTGCACACGCCGACTCCGTCTTTCTATCAGACGGCAACAGCACGGGGCAGAAGTTTCTATTCAAGGTAGACGGCGTCAGGACGATCAATGGGATTCATAAAGCTAAAGATAGCACGCTGTGGATCGGGAGCGCATCGGGGCTGTACCATGTGAGCCGGGACGGGAAAGCCGCTTGTGTCATCGCCCGGAAAGACATATCTAAAATCTATGAAGCCTCCAACGGCGACCTGTGGATTGGCTGCCGCACGGAATCCATGTACAGGATAGAGCCGCACGGAAAGATCACCGGATACAAGCACGACCCGAACAATCCACATTCCATCGCAAGCGACCAGGTGAGGACATTCGTCGAAGGCGAAGACGGGGAGATCTGGATAGGCACATTCAAAGGACTGCAAAAACTGGATACGAAAACAAACCGGTATACCTGCTACACCCAAAGCAAGCTGCCCGGAGGACTGACCCACTCTTCCATCTTCGCCCTGTACAAAGACAAGCAGGGCACGATATGGGTAGGGACGTACTATGGCGGGGTCAACTATTTCAATCCGTACGGCGACATCTTTACGTATTATGCCGACGACCCGGGCAGGGACGACTGCCTGAGCTACGGTTTTGTCGGCAAGATGGTCGAAGACAAGGACCATACGGTCTGGATATGCACCGAAGGCGGAGGGCTGAACAGGCTGAACCGCAAAACCGGGAAGATACAGCATTTCTATGCCGACCGGCACACCAATTCCGTGGCCCACAACAACCTGAAAAGCATCTGCTACGACAAAAAGCGGCACACGCTCTACATCGGAACCCATACCGGCGGGCTTTCCAAATATGACATCAACCGGAACTACTTCACGAACTACCTGGAACGCCGCCCGCCTGCCACCCACAGGCCGAACGACGTAATCCACCAGGTCGGGATATACAAAGACTCGCTTATCGTTATGGCGCGGAACGGGCTTTTTGTCATGGACTTGCAAACGGAAACGTTCAAGCCGATGTTCCCCACCCTGCCTTCGTCCGTAACCAGCGGGCTGAGTTTTTTTATCGACAGCAGAAACTATATGTGGATCGTAAAAACATCCTCCGTGTCGAGGGTAAAGATCGATAAGCCCGAAGAGATTGAAACGTACTTCAGAGAGAACTTCGGAACCAGCGTAGTTACGGAAACCTCATCGGGAGACATCTTCGTCGGAAGCCGCGGGGCGGGCCTTTTCCGGTTTGACGAAGCGACCAAGTCGTTCACCAACTTTTGTGTAAGCAACGGAAGTCTGCCGAGCGACTTCTGCTACGACCTGTCCCAAACCAACCGAGGCAACCTGATTATCTTGACAGACAAGGGCGTCACGCTCTTCCATCCCAAGAGGGGCAGTATCGAGTCGGTGAACCTTGGCTACAAGGGACTGCTGATTTCCGCCACGCACAGCAACTGCGGACTGCTGGTGTGCAAAGACGGCGAGATCTTCGCGGGCGGTACCGATGGCCTTTCTTCTTTCAGGGAAGAAGACCTCCGGAAGAAAAACATCCCGTACAACATCTATTTCTCCGAGCTGTACGTTGCAAACAGGCAAATCACCCCCGGAGACAAAGAGAACATACTCGCCGAAGTCTTGCCCCGCACCCGGGCCATCACGCTGACCCACAAGCAGAACAACCTCATGTTCTACTTCGCATCCAACAACTACGCCGGCATACTGAGCAACGCCGCATACGAATACATGCTGGAAGGATTCGACCGCGACTGGGTGCAGGCCGGAAGCAATTCCATTTACTACGCCAACCTCAACCCTGGGAAGTACCTCCTGAAAATAAGGCAAAAAACCCCGCCGCAAGAGATCCAGCTGGCCGTCACGGTCAAAAGGCCTTACTACGCCACCCTCCCGGCATATCTCCTGTACGCCCTGGTCACGATCCTGCTTATTTCCGCTTTCATCTATTTCAGATACAGCAAGCTGAAGCTGGCCGCATCCCTGAAAGCCGAGAAGAAAGAGAAAGAACATATCGAAGAGCTGAACCAGGCCAAACTGCGCTTCTTTACAAACATCAGCCACGAATTTAAAACACCCCTCACGCTCATCCTCTCGCAAGTAGAATTGCTGCTGCAAAACAACTCGCTCTCGCCCTCCGTTTACAACAAAACACTGAAGGTATACAAGCAGGCGCACCACATGCGCAGCCTGATCGAAGAACTGCTGGACTTCAGGAAGTTCGAGCAGAACAGCATCATCCTCAAAGTGTCGGAACAAAACCTGATCGCCTTCCTCAAAGAAATCTACTTCTCGTTCTACGAATATTCCCAAGGCTACGACATAAACTACGGATTTTCGTCCGGCCAGGAAGACCTGCCGTGCGTATTCGACGCCAAACAACTCAGGAAAGTGTTCTACAACCTCCTGTCCAACGCTTTCAAGCACACAAGCCAAGGATACATCGAAATCAACATCAGGGAAGAAGAAGAACACATCTGCGTGAAGATCATGGATAGCGGAAGCGGAATCGAAAAAAAAGACATCAGCAAGGTATTTGAACGGTTCTACCAGGGCGACAATGTGTACGACCGGAACGGGACGGGCATCGGCCTGACCCTGACGAAAAGCATTGTAGAAGCCCACCACGGCACCATCTCCGTAGAAAGTCGCCGGGGATACGGAAGCATCTTCATCGTCTGCCTCAAGAAAGGAGATCAACACTTCCGAGGAGACCGCTCGGTCATCATCCTGACCGAAGAACAGCCCTGCAACATCATCCCCGACACCATCCCCGATCCGTTCCTCATGAAAGAAACCGATGAAGCCGGAAACGTCAAGCCATCCGTATCGGCCGCAAACGAAAACCTGCCGCTGGTACTGATCGTTGAAGACAACGAAGAACTCCTTCAAATGCTTCTGACCATCTTCGGCCCGATATACCGGACCATCGCGGCACGCGACGGGGCGGAAGGGCTGCGGCAAGCCGTAAGCAATAAACCCGACCTGATCCTGAGCGACGTCATGATGCCCCGCATGTCGGGAACCGAGATGTGCCTGCGCATAAAAAGCAACCTCGACACCTGCCACATACCCGTGGTGCTGCTCACAGCGCTAAACTCGAACGAGCAGAACATGGAAGGGCTGCAACGGGGAGCCGACGACTATATCAGCAAGCCCTTCAACGCCAAACTGCTGCTTGCACGCTGCAACAACATAATCAGGAACCGGCAGCTCGCGCAAAAAAGATACCACAACCAAGCCGAATTCAACATCGGCAACATTGCAACCAACCCCATCGACCGGAACTTCATGGACAAAATAGAAGAAATCATCGAGCGACACCTCGACGACCCCGAGTTCGACGTCAGCCAACTGGCCAAAGAAGTGGCATTGGGAAGAAGCACCCTTTTCACTAAGTTCAAAGGGCTTACAGGAATGACGCCCAACGAATTTATCCTCAACTACAAGCTCAAACGTGCGTCTACCCTGTTAAGAACCCGTCCGGACCTGCAAATCGCAGAAATCTCCGACACGTTCGGCTTCAGCTCGCCCCGCTATTTCAGCAAATGCTTCAAAGAACAGTTCTCCGTATCACCGTTTGAGTACAGGAAGA
>JAITSN010000087.1 GCA_031287715.1 Mediterranea sp. (in: CFB group bacteria) | reverse complement strand
GATGGTGGTTAAATCCATTGTGCCAAACACAGTGGCATGGCGTTCAAATGTTTCTCTCAAATCTTCAAGGTCTACACCCCAAACCGTCGACATGTATTCCTTGATTACGGATAGCTTATAGAGAATGATTGCGGATCCGTCAACGCCTTGCACCGTAGCTTCGCTGTTGGGGTCGGGCTTTGCCTTTTCAAGGATCTCCGCCCAGGTATCATCTTCAACGCCATAGATAGAACGCACAATATAAATAGACAGTGTTTCGGCAAAATCTTCCGCCTCGTTTTGTCGCGCATAGCGGCTCACGAATCCTCTTTTGTATGCCATATCCAATGAGTTTGCCGTTTCGCTCCACGTACCGCCAAGATAGTATGCCGAAGAAATGGATGCCCACACCTCGGGCAAGGCCTTTTTCTGGTTCCATATGTGCGAGTTCTCGTGGAAGATGGTTTTGAGCCAGTTGTCGGTCAACCAGGAAACGGTGGGGTTATCGGGGGTATCGTTTACCTTGTTTATGGTGATCTTCATTCCCGAAGTGGCATAAGCCAGGGTTATCGTACTTGACGTGTGCTTTGCGGTACCTACAAGACTGATGACGCGTGGGGTATATCCGCGCGTGAAAGCCATCCCCGCCGATTCCGAAATCACATCGAGCCACATATACTTCAGTATTCGAGCCACCATGATGCTCTTGTCAATCCTCGCGGGTGTATAGTCAAACTTTACGTCCGAGTCAATATCGTTCCACTTGTAGTGGAATTCCATATTGTAGGGGTTGGTATAGTTGTTTACCAGCCATATGTCGAATGGCGTCTGTTCTTCATTGCTGTCTATAATGATGCTCGGCCCGAGTTTATCTTCGTCGGAGCAAGCTGTCATGACGAGCGCGAACAGGCAAATGGAAAGTATGGTGTATTTGTTCATAACTTCATGTTTATTTATTAATTATCTTGGATTGGGCGCGATGCCGGTTGCTATCACGTTTTTGGGCAGCTGAATGGCAAAGCGCTTGTCGCCTGCCGGTAGCGTTGCCAATACGCTGACGTCGTTCGTGCCGGATATATAGCGGCGAACAACATCCATTTCCAGCCGTTTGAGGTCGAACCATCTCAACCCGTCGAACACTGTTTCAATACGGCGGAGGTGGATCACACAGTTCAGGTATTCTTCCTGCTTGTCCGAATCCAGCTGAATACCGAAACGCCTCCTTAGCGTGGGTGAATCGGGCACCCATTCTTCCACATCCTTGCCATAGAGTCCGTGCACCGCATTGTCGGTGAGTTTAACAATGCTTACGCACCATGATTGCAGCCACAGGTTCATATCGGCCAGCGCAAGGTCGTATTGCCCGGTCATGATGTATGCTTCGGCGCGGCAAAGCAGGGTTTCAAGTGCGGAGAATATCACTTTTGACGTGGTTGTGTATCCTGTGCTGTTTATCACATCTGTTGTACGAAACTTATACAGCGTTTTGGGGATTAGCACGAAAACAGGAACGGAAGAAGAAGAGGCCGTCCAAATGTATGGATAAAAGGTAGAGGATGAACTTCCATTGCCCCATGCCCCCGGGCTTTTCATCAATTCGGTATCGGCCAGATAAGGGCCTACCGACCAAAGCTTGCCGTATCCGCTATAGTTGGCGTAAACCCTTGCACACTGGCTATTGAAGTTGGCTATCATCAGGTTTGCCGGCTCTTCCGAAGACGTGTACTTTGTTGCCAGGTCGGCGAAGTTTGTTGTGTTTCCCGTTCCGTAGTTGGGCCAGAACGTACGGCTCGGCAATAATGCGGCCGGGTTTCCGCCCAGCGTCATTGTGGCATATTCAATCACCTTGGGGTAATCGCCTTTGTACAGGTAAAAACGTGTTGCAAACGCGCAGGCCGCTTTTTTGTTGAAGTGCCATTTGGGCTGCGAGTAGCTGTCGTTGTCGATGAGCGGCAGGCCTGCAAGGAGGTCTTCCTCTATGTTTTGGTAGTTCGACAGGACGGTTTCGCGTTCGTATTGCGGACTGACGCTGTTTTCCATCTCTTTCATATAATGAACGCCCAAGTCTGTTGCACTTGTTTCGGCATTGTAGTGCAGGCCGAATATGTTGACAAGCAGGAAGTGCGACCAGGCGCGGCAAACCAGCGCTTCGCCTTTTTGTGCATTCAGGCTTGCGGGGTTTCCCAGATCTTCTATGGCTTGCAGCGCGGCATTTGCGTGGGCAATGGCATAATAGGATCTTTCCCAAAAGTCGTCTGCCGAGTCGGAGCAATCTTCCACCTGGTCTGCCCACAGTGCTATTTCGGCATACAATGATTCGTAGGCGCTTGCTGTAGCGGAAGTGGCATGTCTCTTATCGCCATTATCCGACGAAAATTCGGCCAGGATGATGGGCGGCATCGGGTATGCGTTCACAAGAAGCATTGACACTTTCTCTTCGGTGTCTATTTCGGTTCTATTGTCGGGCGATTCGTCGAGAAACTTGTCGAAAGGCTCACAACCGGTTAGCAAGACACCTATAATAATGAATAGCGTATATAAACTGTATTTCTTCATAATCATTACCTTTTTTTTGAATTATAGACCTAAAGAAAGGGTAAACGTAATTTGTTTGGCAAATGGTGAAGATACACCACCCGACTGTACAAACTCCGGATCCTGCCCGTTCAATTTTTTGTCGGCATAGAGCAGAAACAGGTTCGTGCCCTGAAGTTTTAACGAGAGGTTGTTAAGCCCTACGGTTTTCACAAACTTGCCCGGTACGTTATAGGACAGGCTGATTTCTTTTACACGGACAAATCCTCCGTCGGCAACACGCTCGGTCGAATAATTGTATCCCGAATAGGCATAGCGCACGTCGTCGTAGGCATCGGTGGTGCTGGTGTTATACACTTGGCGGTAGGACAAGACCGCCGGAAGCACGCCGGGCACTTTTTCGTCGCCGGGCATCATCCACCGGTTGTTGAACTCGAGCGGAGTGGCCGACATATCCGAGTAGTAGCGGGAGAATGCCGGATAGAGGCGTACTTTATTGCCGAACGAATAGGTAACAAACACGTTAAGCCTGAAATCCTTATAGCGGAATATGTTGCCCAAGCTGCCATACAGTGTCGGGTCCATAGATCCTTCGTATTTCAGGAAGCCGGTGTTGATGGTTTCCTGGAAATTGACAAACTGGCTTATCTCGCCGTCGGCGTTATAGAAGGTCGGGATACCTTCTTCGTTCAATCCCGCAAAAGGAATCGAAAACAGCGCGCGGCTCGGATAGCCTACCATAGGCGCACTCACCCCACGCACAAGGTCGGAAACACTTCGCCCTGTTTCGAGTTTTGTGATCTCTGTCTTGTTGTGCGAAAATATGTAGTCGGTATTCCAGGTGAAGTTTTTGTTTTTGATGTTCGTTACGGAAAGCTGCACATCGACACCGCTGGTTTTCATGGCGGCGGTATTGGCTCTTTTGTTGATGAACCCTCCTATACCGGAAGTGAAAATAGGCCCTACAAGGTCGTAATTGTTACGCCGGTATACATCGCCGGTGAAATTGACACGGTTATTGAAGAATCCCAAATCGACACCGAAATTAAGTTCGTGTTTCTTTTCGTAGGTCAATTCTATATTGGCAAGGGATGATATGTAGTTGTACATCTCGCGGTCTGTTCCGTTTGGACGCCACTTTTCGGCACTCCGGAATATAATATCCGCATTGGAGATGCCGCCTCTCGACCCCGTCAAGCTATAGGATACGCGACCCGTGGCGTGCGAAAGGATATGCTGTTTGCCAAACCATTCTTCTTCATGCGCATTCCAGGCAAGGCCCACGTTCCAGGTTGGCAGCCAGCGCGAACTGCGCGATTTGCCCATCATGTTGCTGCCCTCGTCGCGGGCGGTAAGATTGATGTTGTACTTTCCTTTATACGAATAGTTGAGCAACCCGAAGAATGCCACGCTGCGCTCTCTGTTGGTCGAGTAGGTGAAATAGCCGTATCCTTCGTCGAAGCCTTTGCGAAATGCTTCCCAGGCATATTTTGACACATCACCCATGGAGTATTGACGCCCCCAGCCGCGGAACCACGAACGGTCTTTTTCGGCGGATGTCATTTCCATTCCCGCATACAGCTTGACAATGTGGTCGTCGAAAAAGACTTTATTGTAGTCTCCCGTCAGGCGGAACACATAACTCGTTGCCTTGCGGTCTGTCCGGTCATAGATACCTCCGTCGGGCAATACGCTGATGGGTAGGTCGTAGGGATTATCGGGGTCGTTCCACAGATAGCTGTTGTTGTCCAATACGTGTTGCTCGCCCATAGCCCGGTATGCCAGAGCGGTGTTTGAGTTGTCCTTAATGTTATGTTCGATGGAAGACGTGCTGTAGGTCATCGACCCCAGCGCATTGAAAGATAGTTCCTTTATGGGTTTATACTGCAATTCGCCCTGAATCAGCAAGTCGACCACATTGTAGTCCATATAGTTGTTTTTGAGTTCGTTGTGAATGTTAAACACGGCATAATCGCGCGTATAATATTCGTTGGGGTCGAGCGTGCGCGACGTGTTCAACGCATAGCTGTAGGGGTTGATGTCGAACGAACGGCTCACTTCGCCATAGAGTGCACTGACGTCTTGCTTGAGTGTTCCGGGGGCGCGTTGCTTGCGGTACGACAGGTTTGATTTTATGGATGCGGTTAGCTTTTTGCTGACATGGTGGTCTAACTTCATCATCGCCGTATACCGGTTGACCTGGCTCGACTCGTACCAACCCGGGTCGATCATCATGCTTACCGAGCCGTAGTATTGCGTTTTATCGCTACCGCCGCTGATGCCGATGGAGTGGTTTTGTTGCAAAGACATGGAGAAAAGTTCCTGGAACCAGTCGGTGTTTCTCATTTCCGCCGCACGCAAATAGGCATTCTTAGCTTTCTCCGTATTGGGCAGCAAGTATCCTCCCATTGCTTCGTCGTACGTATTCATCAATTCATACATCTTGCCGTAAACGCCGCTGGTGCGGTCGCGGTAGGTGTTCGTAAAGTTCAGCCAGCCTTTATCTTCCAGCTCGCGGTAGAAACCCATCTGATCTTGCGAGTTCATGATGTTGAACGTCGAATAACTGGGGATAAGACGGGTGGTAAATTCGCCGTTATAGCTGATCGAAGACTGTCCCTGACGGCCTTTTTTGGTCGTAACAACAATCACGCCCGCCATGGCTTTTGCTCCGTATATGGATGTTGCCGATCCGTCTTTCAGAATGTCAAACGATTCTATATCGCTTGCATTCAATCCTGCAACGGCATTGCTGATGAGCGTTTCGGCATCTCCGGACGACAGGGCGTCCGAACTCACATCGGCCACGTTTTCAACAATCACCCCGTCGACAACCCAGAGGGGTTTCGAATCGCCATACAGAGAGGTGGCGCCGCGTACTTTGATCTTCGGCGCCGTACCGAATGTTCCCGAAACGTTCTGCACCGATACGCCCGCCACACGGCCTTCGAGCGAACGGCTAATGTCGGCAATACCGTCAAGCTTTATATTGTCCGACTTCAAACTTGAGGATGCTCCGGTAAACAGCCGCTTGTCCATCTTGGTCATACCGGTCACCACAACCTCATCGAGTACTTGCGCATCGCTCTTGAGGGTGATCCGCATCAAGCCCGTGCGGATAGCTACGGTTTGTGTTTCCATACCGATGTATGAAATGATGATCTCTTTGGCCGAAGCGGGAATATTGGCAATGTTGAATTTGCCGTCGACATCGGTTATGCCGCCAAGGCCTGTTACTCCTTTAACGACTATCGAAGCACCGATAACAGGCTCGCCCGTATCGTCAATAACTACGCCTTGCGCAGTACGCCCTTGTTGCTGTTGAAGCAACATACCCGCAGTGTTCCTTTCCGCTGCAGGCTTCAGAATAATCTCGTCGGAGAACCCCTTTGCAGGAGAACCCTCTACATGGCCGAGGCTGTTAGTGGCGTAGCTCACCCCAGCCCCCAAACATAGCAGCCATACCAAAGAACACGTTGACTTTAAGTTTTTTTTCTTCATTATATAGATTTTAAGAATAAGTTTAATCCCACTACTGATTTAAAATGATTATCCGTTATCGTGTCCATTAAATATTTAGAGCTATATTTGGTCGCTACACATTCTTGCAATATGAGCGATTACATTTTTATTTCGTTTTATCGTGTTTCAATTAAGTTAAGTGACAAAAAGACAAAAAGTAATATGAAATGTTCTCTCTTGCATCAAAGAAAGAAGTTTTTAAAAAAATAGGCAAGATTTTTGCATTATTTAACATACGGATTCTGGAAAACACACACAGCCTCACTGCAGCCCCTCCAAAGGAGAGGGAGAAGGTAAATGGTAAATCCTATTTATAGAATATGGGCAGTTGTGATTCACATCATGAACTGCCCGTAATGCTAATGCTAAATAACGAACCGGCTAAGCAAGGATTGGGGTGAGGCTGTTATTCTTGAACGCAACGCACTGAAAAACCGTACGCCCGGTGGATGTCGTAATTCACGAGGCCGAGGCCAAGGCGGAAGTACAGGAGCAAGACGGCGCCGCTGGTGCCACTGGTCGGCGATGCACTCCAGTAGAACCCGCTGGTGCCTATGAAGCTGAGACTCCCATTGCTGTATTCGCGGCACCCGGCGGCGGGGTATACAGCGTTAGTGCCCCAATCGTGACCATTATCGAATGTTCCACCGTTGTTCTTCGTGAATCCATATCAAGGGCTGGTAGCTTCAGTCATATTATAGTTGACAGGAACGCGCCAACCCGAAGGGCAGGGATCGTAAATCGTCTTTGTACCGCCATTAGTATCATGACCCCACAAAGTGTTGTTCCGAGTAGAACCATAATACCAATCATAAGAAGCACTATAATAGAACACCCCTGGATTCTTGATGATATTCGTAACTGTACCGTTTACATCAGATGTAGCAGCTTTTGACCAGGAGCCGGTAGGGAGGGTGCCATCAGTAGCAGGGAAAGGATCCTTCCTACCCCACTGGTAGAACAAACCCGTGCCGAGGCCATAACCGGTGCCGGCAAAGGTAGCGCCCAAGTTGCGATCCATAAAGACGAAATGACCGTCGGAACTGCTCTTATTATTGGTGTTGTATGTATTGGTGAAAGTTTCGGCGCCCGTATAATCAGTTACCCAGATGTGATAAGACCAGACTGTTTCCCCATTATCCGATCGGCAGATCTTCACCACAGCATTACCGGTAACGGAAGCATTGGTTTTCACCGTTACCTCAGCCGTATTGCCGAAACCGGAAACCGTGGGCGTACCGCTGATAACCAAAGTATCAGCCCAAACTATAGCTGCGGTAAACGCTCCGGTATACTCACCGCCTGTGTGCAACGTGGTGGTAAAGGCTTTGTTTTCATATGTGTAGGCGCGCGAAACAAGAAAGGTCAACTCGGCGCCCGGAGCAACGATATAACAATTGGTCATACCATCGGCAACCTTTGTAGCTGCATTCAGCACAAAGGTAAACGAATAGGAATAGCCCGCATTGAAGGTAACCGTATTGGGCAGCCCGTAAACCTTTTCCTCGCCGTCGGCGGTGGTGAAGGT